>DAOUAB010000230.1:0-22909 GCA_034434015.1 Anaerolineales bacterium | reverse complement strand
CGCTGGGCGGCCGGCGGGCTGTTGGCCTGGCTGGCGCTGAACACGCTTCTGATCTACCCGCGCGATCTGACGTTTTTCAACGAAGCGGTCGGCGGGCCGGACAACGGCTGGCGGGTGCTGGTGGACTCGAACCTGGATTGGGGACAGGACCTGGACGAGCTGGCGGCGTTCGTGCGCGAGCGCGAGATTGGCTCGATCTATGTGAGTTACTTCGGCTCGGTCCCGATCGGGTCGTTCCCGGTGGCGGAGTACCCGATCCCGGCCCGGCCGCTGCCGCCGCGCCCGGCGCCGGGCTGGCAGCAGCTTTTCCCGGCGCCGGGCTGGTACGCGATCAGCGTGACGCATCTCATGGGCGTGGCTTCGCTGACCGACCCTGACACCTTCGCCTTCTTCCGTCACCGTCGGCCGGAAGCCGTGCTGGGCCGGACGATCTATGTGTACCGGGTTCCGGCCGAGACCGGGGCGGTGGCCGTCTGCGCCAACCCGCCGCCCTCCCTGGGGGAGGCGGACGTCCGGCGCATCTTTGGTTCGGCGCTGACCCGGCTGATCCTGTTTGATTGCAGCCGCGGCCTGCCGTTGCCGCGCGGCCTGGCGTGGTATCTGCTGCGCGGTGAGCAAGCCGCCCTGATCAGGCCGGCGCTGAAGCGGCTGGGCGCGCAACTGGTCTACGACGAGCCGCACCGGTCAGACCCGGCCTACGCCTACAGCCTGTACCGGCTGGAGGACGCGGCCGGGCGGGCGGCGAGGTACGCGGCGGCGCGCCCGGCGGCGGCGACGTTCGGGGGTCTGGCGACGTTGCTGGGGCATCGTTACACGAGGGTGTTGGCGCCTGGGCGGCCGGCGCAGGTGGAGACCGTCTGGCGGATCGAGGCGGCGCTGCCGGAGCCGGTCAGCTTCTTCCTGCACCTGGCCGCGCCGGACGGCTTCCCCCTGGTGGTGAGCGACGGGCTCAACACGCCCTTTGACGTCCTGCAACCGGGCGACGGCCTGATCCAGTTCCACCCGCTGGGCGAGTACCCGGCCGAGCGGCCGCCCGGCGCGCAATTCCGCACCGGCCTGTACGCCCTGGGAGGCGCGCAGGCCCGTTACCGGCTGCCGTCCGGCGAGGATTTTGTTTCGTTCCCGTTGCCGTGACCGGGCGGGTGTGAGGCCAGGCGTGAACCTCGAAGAATACGAGATCATGTTCAACGTGGAGGACACATTGTGGTGGTACCGCGGGATGCAGGCCATCACGCGGGCCGTGATCGAGCGCCATTATCCGCGCGGCGGCCGCCTGCGCATCCTGGACGCCGGCTGCGGCACCGGCGCGGCCATGCGTTACCTGGCCGATTACGGCGCGGTGACCGGGCTGGACCTGGTGCCGTTCGCGCTGCGCCTGGGACGCCGGCGCGGCCATGCCCGGCTGGCGTGCGGGTCGGTGGCGGCGCTCCCGTTTCCATCGGAGTCGTTCGATCTGGTGACCTCGCTGGATGTGCTGCCGATGCTCCGCGGCGGGCAAGACCTGGCGGCCGTGCGGGAGATGGCGCGCCTGATCGCGCCGGGCGGGCGCCTGGTGCTGCGCGCGGCGGCGTACGATTGGCTGCGCGGCGCCCATGACCGCCTGTGGGATGTCGCCCACCGCTACGCGTTCGACGAGTTGCGCGCCAAAGTCGAGGGCGCCGGCCTGACGGTGGAGCACCTCACCTATGCCAACATGTGGTTGTTCCCGCTGGCCGCCCTCAAACGCCTGTCGGAGCCGCTGTTTCCGCGGCAGGCGCAGTCGGATCTGGCCCTGAGCGCCGGGCCGTTCAACGGCCTGCTCGGCGCTATCCTGGCCGGCGAGGCCCCCCTGGCGGCCCGCTGGCGTCTGCCTTTCGGCCTCAGCCTGATCGTCGTAGGACGAAAATCCTAGCCGGGTCGCGGCCCGCCACGCGTGCCCAGGATTGACGCGCGCTGAGGCGGATGATAAACTCGCCGCAAATTACATCGCCCGCCAGGCACTCTTATCCAGAGAGGCAGAGGGACCGGCCCGATGAAGCCTCGACAACCAGCTAAGCTCGGCGCAGCCGGGTGACAGCATGGTGCCAATTCCGGCAGGCGGCGGCCCTGGGCCGCCGGTATCTGGGAGATGAGAGGGTCGCCACGCTCAAGACGTGTGCCCCTTCTCGCCTGAAGGGGCCTTTTTGTCGAAGGAGATGTCGATGAGCAACACATTCATGTCCTCGCCCAAGCTGCTGTTCACGTCGGAGTCGGTGACGGAAGGCCACCCGGACAAGCTGTGTGACCAGGTCAGCGATGCGGTGCTGGACGCCTGTCTGGAGCAGGATCCGATGAGCCGCGTCGCCTGCGAGACGGCCGCCAAGACCGGCTTCGTGATGGTGTTCGGCGAGATCACCACGCACGCCTTTGTGAACTTTGACGAGCTGGTGCGCGAGGTGGTCCGGGGCATCGGCTACGACAGCAGCGACAAGGGCTTCGACGCGACGACCTGCGGCGTGCTGTCCGCCATTGCCGCGCAGAGCCCGGATATCGCCATGGGCGTGGACGCGGCGCTGGAAGCCAAGAGCGGCGAGATGACCGAGGACCAGATCGAGAAGATCGGCGCCGGCGACCAGGGCATGATGTTCGGTTTCGCCTGCAACGAGACCGAGGCGCTGATGCCGATGCCCATTCACCTGGCCCATAATCTCAGCCGCCGCCTGGCCGAGGTGCGCAAGAACGGCATGCTGCCCTGGCTGCGCCCGGACGGCAAGAGCCAGGTGACGGTGGAATACGCCTTCGGCAAACCCAAGCGGGTGGACACCGTCCTGATCAGCACCCAGCACGCCCCGAACATCAGCCAGCACGAGATCCGCGAGGCCATCATCGAGTGCGTCATCGACCACGTGATCCCGGAGGAATTCCGCGATCACCATCTGCGCATCTTCGTCAACCCCACCGGGCGTTTCGTCATCGGCGGCCCGATGGGCGACTCCGGCCTGACCGGGCGCAAGATCATCGTCGATACGTACGGCGGCATGGCCCGCCACGGCGGCGGCGCCTTCTCCGGCAAAGACCCGACGAAGGTGGACCGCTCAGCCGCGTACGCCGCGCGCTGGGTGGCCAAGAACGTGGTCGCCGCCGGCCTGGCCGAGCGCTGCGAGCTCCAGTTGGCCTACGCCATCGGCGTGGCGCGGCCGCTGAGCGTCAACGTGGAGACGTTCGGCACCGGCCAGATCCCGGACGAGGCGCTGTCCAGGCTGATCCTCGAGCACTTTGACCTGCGGCCGGGCGCCATCATCCGCGACCTGGGCCTGCGCCGCCCGCTCTACCGCCCGACTGCGGCTTACGGGCACTTCGGCCGCACCGATATCGAGGCGCCCTGGGAGAACACCGACCGGGCCGCCGAGCTGCGCAAGGCCGCCGAAAGCCTGTCGGTCCGCGCCTAGCGGCGCCCTCCTCGGCCGCAGCGGATACGGGCCAGACGGTCGTTTTTCGAATTTTGTGTAATTTCCCACCAGCAGGGGCGCACGGCCGTGCGCCCCAACGCTTTTACACAGACATCGGGACACGGCCGGCCAGACGCGCGCCGTCCGGCCCGTCGCTGTTTTGGCCGCCGGGCGCGGCGTGGTACAACGGGGATATGACCTGGACCTCAACTCACAAGAAGCTGGCGCTCGGCGCGCTCGGCGTCTTCGGCGGTGCCCTCGCCGCGCTGGCGCTGTTCGGCTCGCGCCGGCCGCGCGCCTACCCGCCGCCGGAGGCCCTGGTGATCCGGCCGGACGAGGCCGAACGCTTCCTGGCGCTGCCCGGCGCCGTGAATTTGCGGGACATCGGCGGCTACGCGACGACGGACGGGCGCCGGGTGCGCTGGCGACGCCTCTTCCGCGCCGGAAGCCTGGCCGATCTGGGCGCGGACGCGACGCAGTCGCTGGCGGCGCTCGGGCTCAGGTCCGTGATCGATTTGCGCAGCCCGGCGGAGGCCGGGCGCTTCCCGGACCGCCTGCCGGACGGGGCGGCTTACCTCCACCTGCCCGTTTACCAGGATGGCAACACCGCGGCCTGGCTGCGCACGCTGCTCTTCCGGCGCCATGAACTGGATCAGGTCATGGCCGAGAGCTACCGGCGCATGGCCGACACGCGCGCGGCCGCCTTCGGCGACGTGCTGCGCCGCTGGGCCGACCCGGCCAGTCTGCCGGGCCTGGTGCACTGCACGGCCGGCAAGGACCGCACCGGCATCGTCATCGCCTTGTTGCTGCTGCTGCTGGGCGTGCCCGAGCCGGTCATCGTGGCCGACTACTCGCTCAGCAACCTGGCCTACGAGCAGATCGTGGCCGCGGCGCGCGACGACGTGCGCCGCATCACGGCCCTCGGCCTCACGGCCGGGGAGTTGCGCCCGGTGATGAGCGCCGACCCGCGCAACCTGGCCCGTTTGCTCGATCACCTGCGGGCGCGGTATGGCTCCATCGAGGCCTACCTGCGCGACCAGGCCGGCGTCGGCCCGGAGACGGTCGCGCGCCTGCGCGACCACCTGCTCGAACCGCCAGACGCCGTTGCCTCTTGAAAGACCGCCGGGCCTGTCGCGGGCCGAACGGTTTCCGGGGCGTTCTCTCGACCCACGGGCGGGGGTTACAATACGCGCGTGCTCACCAGCTCCGACAATCCACCCGAAGTCGTCGTCGTGGGGGCCGGCCTGGCCGGCCTCACCGCGGCGCTGCATCTGGCCGAGCGCGGCCTGCCCGTGCGCGTGCTCGAAGCCGACGCGCTCTACGCCGGCGGGAGGCTGTGGGGAGGGAGACCTCACCCCCTCCCCCCTTCCTCCTCTCCCACCGGAAGAGGGGGAAGGGGTGGCCGTGAGGCCGGGGAAGGGGGTGCGGGCGGCGAAGTCACCCTCACCCTGCGCGGCCACACCCAGACGTTCTGGCCGGAGCACGGCATCCACGGCCTCTGGAACAACTATCAGAACCTGCGCGCCACCCTCGAGCGCTTTCAGGTTGCGCCCGAGATCGTGCCGGCCCGCGAGCAGGCCTGGATCCACGCCGAGGGCGACCGCGTCCAGTGGACCGAGATGGGCAGCCTCATCAACGGCGCCACCCTCCCGCCGCCGCTGCACTATCTCGAGCTCTTCGGCCATCACCGCTTTCTGGGGATGCTGGGCCTGCGGGACTGGCTGGCGCTCCCCTGGGTGTGGCGCAGCCTGTTGCTGGCCGTCGCCCTGGAC
The DNA here is from genome assembly GCA_034434015.1 of Anaerolineales bacterium. Lineage (GTDB taxonomy): Bacteria > Chloroflexota > Anaerolineae > Anaerolineales > UBA6663 > SpSt-583. The sequence goes on along the minus strand of DAOUAB010000230.1, from coordinate 17,730 downwards.
CCGTTCGAGCGCCTGATCCCCCTGGAGGGCCAGGCCCTGGAAGATTTCTTTCAGGGGTGGTCGCCGCGCCTGCGGGCGATGTTCGTCGGCCTGGCGCGCAGCGGGCTGGCCAGCCCGCCGGAGAAGATCACGCTCTCCGCCTTCCTGGCCGCCCTGCGCTTTTACAGCGTCCTGCGCCGCGACTCGCTGCGCTTTGTGTACTTCGCCCGCGACGCCGGCGCGGAGCTGATCGACCCGCTGGTGGCGCGCCTGCGCGAGCGCGAGGGCGAGCTGCTGCTGGGGCATACCGTCGAAGGCCTGGAGCCGACGCCGGGCGGCTGGCGCCTGTCCGTGAGCACGCGCCTGGGCCGGCGGACCTTCTCGGCCGATCACATCGTCCTGGCCGTCGACGCCCCGGCCGCCCAGCGCCTGCTGACCGGCAGCCCGGCGACCCGGCCGCAGGCCGCCGACCTCACCTGGCCCGAGGGCCTGCCCAACGGCACGGTGCGGGTCTGGCTGGACCGGCTGCCGCGCGACGGGCCGGAGGGCGGCATCTTCACCGGCGACTTCAGCGTGGACAACTTCTTCTGGCTGGACCGCATCCAGCCGGAGTGCGCCGCCTGGTCGCGCGCGACGGGCGGCAGCCTGGTGGAGATGCACCTGTATCGCTCGGCGCAGTTCTTCGACCGACCGGAGGCCGTCATCCTGGCGCAGGCGCTCACCGACCTGTACCGCGCCTACCCGGAGGTCCGCGGACGCGCCATCTATCAGGTCCTGCAGCGCAACTCGGCCGTCCACACGCGCCTGACGATTGACAAGGCCGAACGCTGGCTGGGCGTCCGCACACCCTGGCCGCGTCTGTGGGCATGCGGCGACTGGGTGCGCGGCCCGTGGCCGGCGCTGTTCATCGAGCGCGCCTGCGTCAGCGGCCTGGAGGCCGCCAACGGCGTGCTGGAGGCCGTCGGTCTGGAAACGTTTGCGCCGGCCGCCTACGACCCGCCCGAGTGGCTGGCGGCCCGCCTGCAGCGCTGGATGCTGGGCGGCCGCGCCTGGCTGCGCTCCCGGCGCGCCCTGTCGTGAGAAAGCTCAACGAAGGACAATCTGCCCGAAAATCCGGCGCGCGAATGTTAAGCCCTTCTCAAGACGATTTGCGCCGTCGCCTGTTATAATCGCTTGGCTTCAACAGGAGGACATTTATGTTGACCAAACGCCAGCTCGGCAACGGAAAAGTCGAGGTGACCTTCACCATGCCCCCCCTCGAAGGCGTGAGCCGTCTGTATCTGGTGGGCGATTTCAACGACTGGAGCATCGCCGCCCAGCCGCTCACGCACGCCGCGGATGGGGCCTGGGGGATCACGCTCCCGCTGGACGCGGGCCGCACCTACCAGTTCCGCTATTTCGACAACAACGGCCACTGGCACAACGATTGGGAGGCGGACGCCTATGTCCCCAACCAGTTCGGCGGCGACAACTCGGTGGTGGACACGCGCCTGGAGGGTGGGCCGGCCGCCGTCACCGCGCCCGAGGCCGAGGCGCCGGCCAGGCCGAAGCGCGCCCCGGCCCGCCGGAAGGCGGCCGACGGCGCCGAGACCGCGCCCAAGAAGCGCGCCGCCCCGCGCAAAAAGAAAACCGACGCCGCCTGATCCGGACCGACGGCCGGGCTCGAGCCTGTCGAGGCCCGTTCCTATCGCCGGCCCCGCCTGACGGGGCCGGTTCTGTTTCTATGACGCTTGAAGAATTGACCCGCGAGATGCACGCCTTCGTCGCCGCCAAGGGGTGGTACGCGCCCGACAGCCCCCGGCCGCAGACGCCGCGCAACCTGGCGGCGTCGCTGGCCATCGAGGCCGCCGAGGTCCTGGAGCACTACCAGTGGCGCGATTCCGCCGACCCGGCGGCCCTGGCCGGGGAACTGGCGGATGTGGCCCTGTATCTCTTACAATTAGCGAGCCTGACCGGCATCGATCTGGAGCAGGCCATTCTCGACAAGCTGCGCGCCAATTACCGGCGCGCATGGCCCTGAGCACGGCCGCCGAACCGCCGCTTCGCCTGCTCCGTGGCCCGTCGTCCGTGATCTGTCGCCTGCGATCCGAACCGCATGAAGCTCCTGGCCCTGAGCGACGAAGTCGTCGATTTCATTTACAGCCCGCGCGTGCAAGAGCGTTTTGGCGATGTGGATCTGGTCGTAGGCTGCGGCGATCTGCCGTTCTTTTACCTGGAGTTCATCGTGACCATGCTCGGCAAGCCGCTGTACTATGTGCACGGCAACCACGACAAGCTTTCGCAATACCACAGCGACGGCCGCATCGTCAGCCGGGCGGAGGGCTGCGAGGCGGTGGAAAATATGAGCGTGTACATCGCCGGGCCGCGCGGCGGCCTGCTGCTGGCGGGCCTGGGCGGCTCGATCCGCTACAACCCCGGCCCGCACCAGTACACGCAGGCCGAGATGGCCAACCGGGTGCTGGCGCTGACGCCGGCCCTGCTCGTCAACCGGGCGCGCTACGGGCGTTTCCTGGACGTCCTCATCACCCACTCGCCGCCGCGCGGCATCCACGACGGCCAGGATATGGCCCACATCGGTTTCGACGCCCTGCTGACCGTGATGGACCGCTTTCGCCCGCGTTTCCTGCTCCACGGGCACTCGCACGTCTATCGCAACGACATCCCGACGGCCACGCGCTACAAGCAGACGCAGGTGATCAACGTGTACCCGTACCGCGTCATCGAGCTGGAGCGTGACTATGTCTGAGGCCCCTGAGCTGAGCTGGCGGACCCAGGCCGACTTCGCCGCCGCGCGCATTAAGGCCTTCTTCCGCCAGGTGTTCGCTTTCCTCACCGGCCAGCGCGACGAATTGCTGGCTTTCGACGAGGTGCGCGAGAAACTGCGCATCGGCGGCCCCATCTATCGCGGCGTCCAGACCGTGCCGATCAACCGCATCCTCGGCAGCGTCGACCGCTACAAGGACTTCGACCGCGCCTTCCTGCCCAAGCAGGACTTCATGGCGGACCGCTGGCAGAAGGTGACGCGCGCCTGGTATCAGGATGTCAACCTGCCGCCCATCCTGTGCTACAAGGTCGGCGACGTGTACTTCGTGGTCGACGGCCACCACCGCGTCTCGGTGGCGCGCGAGAAGGGCCAGGCCGAGATCGAGGCCGAGGTGCGCGAGTGCGCCGTCCGCGTGCCGGTCACGCCCGACCTGGACCCGGACGACCTCGAGGTGCTGGGGGCCAAGGTGGAATTTCTGGAGCGCACGGGGCTGGACCGGTTGCGGCCGCCGCTCGACCTGGACGTCACCATCCTGGGCGGTTACGACCGCATGCTCGAGCACATCGCCGTGCACCGTTATTTCATGGGCCTCGAACTCAAGCGCGATATCCCCGAGGCGGAGGCCGTCGCCCACTGGTACGACACGGTCTACACGCCGATCGTCGCCGTGATCCGTGAAGCCGGGATTCTCAAGGCCTTCCCGGGCCGCACCGAGGCCGACCTGTATCTGTGGGTGCTCGACCACCGCCATTACCTGGTCACGCAAGGCAAGGCCGACCTGGTGGAGCCCGGCCGGGCGGCGGAAGAGTTCCTGCACGCCTATTTTGGCAAAATCGGCGACTCCGCCGATACTTAACCCGTCAGCCATCACCCGTCACCCTTCACTCTGATGTGGCCGTTCACCGCCGCCCAGCTCACCGCCGGCCTGCGCCGGTACTTTGCCGACTCGTCGCTGACCATCCAGGCGCTGACTGAGCTGCCCCTGGAGACCGTCGCGGACGAAGCCAGCCAGCCGGCCAAGGTGCGTGGCCTCCGCGTGACCTATCAGGCCGGCGGCGAAACGCTCGCCGTCGACTGCGTCGTCAAGCAGCCGCGCGGCGTCAACCGGGCCGGCCTGGCCAGCGGCGGCATCCGCGAGGTGGGCGTCTACCGGTCGCTGGCCCTGCAATTGCCGATGCAGACCCCGGCCCTGATCGCCGCCGATCCGGCCGGCAGCTGGCTGGTGCTGGAAGCCGTCTCCGCCGACGTCGCCTCCGCCGACTGGACGGCCGACGACTATCGCCGCGCCATCCGGGCGCTGGCTGCCCTGCACGAGCGCTTCTGGAATCTGGCCGAGGACCTGTCGGTTTACCCGTGGCTGGCGCGCCCGCTGGCCAACGACTTTGAGATCTACGTCATGGCCGCCGTCGGCGCCATGGAGAAGATGCTGGTCGACGACCGCCACCAGCTGATCACGGGCTCGCTGGAAGTGCTCACCAGCCTGGGCCAGATGCTGACCCAGGTGGAGGTGATGGCCGACAAACTGCGCGCCGCCCCGCCGACGCTGCTGCACGGCGACTATCAGCCGACCAACATCGCCCTGCAGGCCGACGACGAGATCGTGGTGTTCGACTGGCAGCTGGCCGGCGTCGGGCCGGGCGTGCTGGACCTGGTCACCTTCGTCAACGCGGCCCGCTGGAGACGCCCGGACCTGCCCATCTCGCCGCACGAGTTGATCGCGCTCTACCGCGATGAGCTCGCCGCGCGGGTGGGCGTGCAGTGGACCGACGAGGCCTGGGACGAGCTGATGGACCACGCCCTGATGTGGCGCTTCACGCAGGAGCTGCTCGGCTGGGCGGCCGCCGCCACGACGGCCCAGTTCCAGACGCATGAGGCCGCCTTCCGCGATATCTGGCTGCGCCCGGTGCTGGACGCCGCCTATCGCCGCCTGCGGCCCGTTCTCTATTTGTGAGGCACAGGTATGTCCGTTGAAAAACTGCCCGCCCGCGCCGAGGATTACAGCGAGTGGTACAACCAGCTGGTGCTGCGCGCCGATCTGGCCGATTACGCCCCGGTGCGCGGCTGCATGATCGTCAAACCCTATGGCTGGACCCTGTGGGAGAACATCCAGCAGGCGCTCGACCGGCGTTTCAAGGCCACCGGCCACGTCAACGCCGGCTTCCCGATGTTCATCCCCAAGTCCTTCCTGGAGAAGGAGAAGGAGCACGTCGAGGGGTTTTCGCCGGAGCTGGCCGTGGTCACCATCGGCGGCGGCGAAGAGCTGGAAGAGCCGCTGGTCGTCCGGCCGACGTCGGAGACCATCATCGGCCACGCCTACGCCCGGTGGATCAAGTCGTACCGCGATCTGCCGGTCCTGATCAACCTGTGGAACAGCGTGGTGCGCTGGGAGCTGCGCACCAAGCTGTTCCTGCGCACGGCCGAGTTCTGGTGGCAGGAAGGCCATACCGCCCACGCCACGTACGACGAGGCCGAGGCCGAGACGCGCCAGATGCTGGAGGTCTACGCCGATTTCGCCGTCAACGACGCCGCCCTGCCGGTGGTCCAGGGCGTGAAAACCGAGAGCGAGAAGTTTGCCGGCGCGCTGCGCTCGTACACCATCGAGGCCATGATGGGCGACACCAAGGCCCTGCAGTCCGGCACGTCGCACAATCTGGGCCAGAACTTCGCCCGCGCCTTCAATATCCAGTACCTCGACCGCAACAATGAGCAGCAGCTGTGCTGGACGACCTCCTGGGGCCTCTCGACGCGCATCATCGGCGCCATCATCATGGCCCACGGCGACGACCAGGGCCTGATCCTGCCGCCCAAGCTGGCGCCGCACCAGGTCGTGATCGTGCCGATCTTCAAGAACGACGCCGAGCGGGGCCCGGTGCTGGAGGCTGTCCAGCGCGTCCGGGCCGAGCTGGCGGCCGAGGCCATCCGCGTCAAAGTGGACGACCGCGACACCGTCAGCCCCGGCTTCAAATTCAACGACTGGGAGATGCGCGGCGTGCCGCTGCGAATCGAGATCGGCCCCAAGGATGTGGAGAAGGGCACGGTCGCCCTGGCGCGGCGCGACAGGCCGGGCCGCGAAGGCAAGACGTTCGCGCCGCAGACCCAGCTGGCCGACCAGGTGGCCGAGAAACTTATGGAGATCCAGGCGTCGCTCTTCGAGCGCGCGCTGGCGTTCCGCAAAGCCAACACGCACTCGCCCGGCGATTACGCCGAGTTCAAGGCGGTCGTCGAAAAAGGCTGGGCGCACGTCTGGTGGGCCGGGGGGCGCGAGGACGAGGCCCGCATCAAGGAAGAGACCAAGGCCACCATCCGCTGTATCCCGCTGGAGCAGGAGGGCGGCACCGGGACCTGCTTTTACACCGGGAAGCCGGCCACGCAGAAGGTCCTCTTCGCCCGGGCGTATTAGTAGAGACATCCCGCCGGGACGTCTCTACTAATACGCCGGAACGTGTCGACGCACACGGAGCATCATGGACGTCCACCCTCTCACCCTCACCGGCGCCGTCGTCCGCCTGGAGCCGCTGTCCGAGGCGCATGTGCCCGGCCTGACGGCCATCGGCCTGGACGACGATATCTGGCGTTTCATGGTCTACCCGCTGGTGCGGGATGAGGCCGGTATGCGCGCCTGGGTGCAGGATATGCTGGAGCGCCAGGCGCGCGGCGCCGACCTACCCTTCGCGGTCGTCCATCTGGCCGACGGGCGCGTCGCCGGCGCCACGCGTTTCCTGGACATCCGGCCCGAACACCGCGGCGTGGAGATCGGCGGGACGTGGTACGGCGCGGCCTACCAGCGCACGGCCGTCAACACCGAGTGCAAATACCTGCTGATGCGGCACGCCTTCGAGACCTGGGGGTGCATCCGCGTGCAGCTCAAGACCGACCTGCGCAACGAGCGCTCGCAGCGCGCCATCGAGCGGCTCGGGGCGGTGCGCGAAGGCGTGCTCCGCAACCACATGATCCTGCCGGATGGTCTGGTGCGGCACTCGGTCTACTACAGCGTCATCGACAGCGAGTGGCCGACGGTCAAGGCGAGGCTGGAAAGGATGCTGGCAAGGCGCCGTGATCACTGATCCGCATGCCCATTGACCCTGTCCGCCTGCGCGCCCGCGCCGTAGAGGCCGCCAGCCAGATGGTGAACCCGTCGCGCTGTGCCGCCGCCCTGCGCCACCTCCTGACCGATTACGCCGACCGCGCTCACCGGTACAGCCCGCGCCTGGCCGAGAGCGCCCTCCTGAACGAGTACAAGACGCCGGCGCCCGTGGTCCGCGCCATCGTGGCGGCGCTGCGCCGGCCGGCCGCGGCCTCGCCGGATGAGGCGCTGGCCCTGGCCCGCGCGCTGTGGGCCGCCGGGTCGCGCGAGGAGCGCCGCCTGGCCGCCGAGGTGCTGGGGCTGGTGGCCGCGCGCGCCCCGGCCGAGGTGGAAGCCCTGGTGCAGGCCTGGCTGCCCGAGGCCGACAGCGGCGAGACCGTCGATGCGCTCGCGCAACGGGCGCTGGCGCCCCTGCTGGCCGGCGACGCCTACCGCTACCTGCAGCGCGCCCAACGCTGGGCGCTCCAGCCGGACCGTTGGGCGCGGCGCTTCGGCGTCGCCCTGCTCTCGGCCCTGGCCCGCGACCGGCGCTGGGACGATGTCCCGGCCGCCCTGGACATCCTGCGCGGCCTGATGACCGAGCGCGACCCCGTGGTGCGCCCGGCCGTCGTCGCCGCCCTGCACGACCTGGCGCCGCGCGACCCGGTCGCCGTCGAACGCTTCCTGCGCGAACAGGCCGGCCGTCCCGACCACAACACCCACCTGATCGTGCGCGCCGCCCTGCGCGTCCTGCCGGCCGAGGTTCGGGACGACCTGGTGCGCGCCATGCGGGCCTGAAGGCGCGCCCATGCCGCCGCTCGCCCTGGCGGCGTTCAAGGCCATGATCCACAGCGACACCGAGCGTTATTCGTTATCGGGGGGGCGACCGGACCGGCCGGCGCGACGGCGGGGGCAGCCGAGGGCTGCCTGAATCATCAAGACATCGTGTCGGACGGCGCGGGCAGGGCCGGCGGCGGGCCGAACACCGCCTGCGCTCGCGCCCGGAGCGCCGAGATCTTCTGGCGCAGCCCCTCCAGGACGGCCTGCGTGCGCTCGACGCGTTCGCGCTCGGCGCGCACAAAACGCGTGTAGGGGGAGATGCCTTCTTTCAGGCGCGCCACGGCGTTCTCGGCCTCGTGCTTGAACTGCGTCGTCAACGAGTCCAGCAGCTTCTGGCGCAGCACCACCATCTTGGCCGTGAACTCGTCCTTGGCCTGTTTGCGCTTGTAGGGGATCACGAACAGGCCGACCACCGCGATCAGGCCGGCGGCCAGCACGCCGGTGATGTCGATGGCCGACGACGCGAACAGGCTGACGATCAGGGCGCCCAGCCCGACCGCGCTGACCTCCAGCAGGGCGGTCTGCGCCACGGCCATCTCCACGTTGGCGGCCAGCTCGCGGGCCTCCTTCTCGCGGTCGTACGTCTCCACAATCGTCTGGGCGGTCTTGCCGACGGAGTCGATCAGGGCGCGGCGGCGGGCCTCCAGCGGCGCGGTGGCCTCGCCCACCAGTTGCTCGGTGTAGCGCGCCTGGCGCCGCTGCAGATAGCCCATGACGGCCTGCCACTGGCGCAGGTCCTTGTCCACCAGCCAGTCGATCAGGCGGCGCACATGCTGCTCGATCTGCTGGGGCACGTCGCCCAGCACCTCCTTCTCGAACTGGGCGCGCACCGCGTCGCCGCGCGTGAGCTGGAGAATGTTGGTCAGCCGCAGCACGCGGTCGAAGAAGTCGTTGCCGCGCGCTTCCAGGCGCAGCAGGATGTTCTCCACCTCGGCCAGGCGCGGCGCCAGCTCCTGGGCCAGCTCGCGCTCGTAGCCGGCGGCGGCCGCGTCCAGGGCGTCCACGGTCTCGCGGTCGTCCTGCAGGGCGGCGGCGTCGGCCGCCGCGTCGGCCCAGGCGGTCTCGACGATGTGGTCGGCGACGCCGACCGGGCTGCCGAACTTCAGGCGCAGGCGCTCGGCGTCGTCCAGCGTGGCCGTGATATAGCGTTCGAGGGCGTCCAGGCGGCTGAGGGCGCGCAGGCGCCGGTTCTCGTCCGGCGTGTCCGCGGCGCGCGCCTTGTGCGCCAGGCGGGCCGAGACCGGGAAGAACTCCGGCGCCGCGCCCAACACCGCGTGCGTGTGCTGGAGCACGAAGGCGCGCACCTCCGCCAGCTGGGCGTCGGTCTCGAAGAGGTCGGCCTTGTTGAGCACCAGCACGATCTTCTTGCCCCAATCGCGGATACGCTCGAGAAACTGGCGCTCGCTCTCGGTCAGCGGCCGGTCGGCGGAGGTGACGAACAGCACCAGGTCGCTGCGCGGCACGAACTCGTTGGTCAGCCGTTCGTGGCGGCGGATGACGGCGTTGGTGCCGGGCGTGTCCACGATGTTCAGCTCGCGCAGCAGCGGCAGCGGATGCGTGAACGTCGCAAAGCTCTCGTCTACCACCTGCTCGGCGACCTCCGGCCCCCAGCGCACCAGGGTGACGCGCGACGTGGTCGGCGTGACGCCCTCGGCCAGCACCTTCTCGCCGAGCAGGGCGTTGACCAGCGCGCTCTTGCCGGCGTTGAACTCGCCGACGACCACGAGCAGGAACAGCTCGTCGAGCTGGAGGATGGCGGTCTGCAGCGTCGCCAGCGCCTCGCGCGGCGCGCCCAGCTCGGCCAGCGCCAGCCGGACGTCGGCCAGGGTCTGTTTCTCGTCGCGCAGCAACTGCGCCTGTTCGTCCGTGAGCACCGAGGCTTGCATAAGGCTCCTGTCGCGCCGTCCGCGCGCCGGCGGCCCGCCTCGGGCTGCGCCGGACGGCTAGCGTTTGACCAGCGGTAAGTATACGCGATGCGGCGTGGCGGCGGTCAACGGAACCGCCCACAGCCGGGCCCCGGTCTTATCCGAGGCGGCGAAGAAGAGCAGGTCGGCGGTGGTGCCCAGCGGGACGCTCCAGCCCGGCTGGATGTCCTGGACGAGGAGCGTGCCGCCGGGCAGGCCATCGCTCACCCACAACTGGATTCCGCTCGCGCCGACCTGGGCGCAGAAGTAGAGTCGCCCGCCGGCGGCGCGCAGGTGGTTGGGACCGGAGCTGGCGGCCCCCTGTTCGAGGTCCACCACCAGTTGAGTCCCCTCTGCGGTTCCGTCGCTCTTCCACAGTTCCCGCCCGTGCGCGCCGTCGTCGGCCCGGAAGAACAGGGTCCCGTTCACGTCCACGAACTGGTCCGGGCTGGAGCCGGCGCTGCCGGGGTTGATGTCTTTGACCAACTGCGTGCCGGCCTCGGTGCCGTCGCTCTTCCAGAGTTCCTTGCCGTTCACGCCGTCGCCAGCGGTGAAGAACAGCGTGCCGTCGACATCCACGAACCACTCTGGGTCGGAAGTCGAATATTGCGAACCCGGCGCGATGTCACGCACCAGCACCGTGCCGCCGCTGGTCCCATCGCTCTTCCACAACTCGGCCCCGTGAGCGCCGTCGTCCGCCATGAAGAACAGTACATCCCCGGCCGCCTTCAGGCGTTGGGGGGAGGTGCTGATGCTGTTTCCAGGCAGGATGTCCTTGACCATTACTGTGCCGGCCTCGGTGCCGTCGGTCTTCCAGAGCTCCTGGCCATGCACGCCGTCATTGGCGCTGAAGAAGACCGTGCCGGCGGCCTCGATGAACGGCCCGATGAACACCGAAACAGGATTTGATGGAAGGAAGTCCTTAAGCAGGCCCGTGCCGGCCGGCGTGCCGTCGCTGCTCCACAACTCGGAGCCGGTGTCCGGCGCGTAGCCTTGAAAGTAGAAACGGTCGCGTGCCATGTTGGCGGAGACGATGAAAGGCCGGGTTTCGATATCGCGGACGCGGACTGTGCCGGCCGGGGTGCCGTCGCTGCGCCAGAGCTCAGTGCCGTTGAAGAGGTCAGAACCAGCGTATAGCAGCACGCCGCCTAGGTCCGCTGCTTCGGGCGGATCGGCGTACGGGGCTGTGGGCAGCCCGGCGGCAGAGACAGTGACTGTGCCAGCCTCGGTGCCATCGCTCTTCCACAGTCCCGTCTGAGTCGGGGCGCCTGGCGTAGCATTGAAGAACAGCGTGCCGCCGACGGCGATGAGCGAGCCAGGGTCGGCGCTGCCGGAGCCAGAAGAAATATCCTTGACCAGAACCGTGCCGGCTGGAGTGCCGTCGCTCTTCCAGAGTTCTTTGCCGTTGACGCCGTCGTCATAGGTGAAGAAGAGCGCCCCGCCGACGGCTGTCAACTCAGCCGGCTCGGCGGCGCCGCTTAAGACCACGCTCGTCCCGGCCTCCGTACCATCGCTTTTCCACAGGTCGGCCACGAGGTCGCCCGGCGCAAAGGCTGTGAAGAACAGCGTGCCGGCGACATCGGTCATGTGAGTAGGCGAGGCGTCCCACGAACCCTGGTTGAGGTCCTTCACCATCACTGTGCCGGCCTCGGTGCCGTCGCTTTTCCAGAGATCCTGGCCGCTGGGGCCGTCGCTGAAAGCGAAGAAAAGCGTGGCGCCGATTGCCTTCAGCGCGGTGATCTGGTTCGCGCCCACCTTGACGACGACGGTCCCAGCCTCGGTGCCGTCGCTCTTCCATAAGTCGGCCCATGAATCGCCAGGCGCGTGCGCGGTGAAGAATAGCGTGCCGGCCACGTTCCTCAGTTGGCTGGGTGAGCTGCCGGCTGCGCCGGGGTTGATGTCTATCGCCAGGACCGTGCCGGCCGGGGTGCCGTCGCTCTTCCAGAGCTCCGTCCCGCTGGCCGCCTGGTAGCGGGTAAAGAACAGCGTGCCGCCGACGGCGGTCAGGTTGGCGATACCCGAGGTCGAGGCGGTGTTGGTGATCAGGGCGGTCGTGCCCGCGGCCGTGCCGTCGCTCGTCCACAGGGCGTTGGTGAGTTGGTAGGTGTCCACGACGACGAAGAACAGCCGGCCGGCGACGTTGGTCAGCTCGCGGACAGTGGCCTGCGCGCCGGATGGGACGGCCAGGGCCCGGACCAGAGTCGTCCCGTCGGCCGTGCCGTCGCTTTTCCACAATCCGGTTGTGGGGATGGCGCTGCGCTGCCATAGGTCGCGGCCGTGAAGTACAGTTGGCCGCCGGCCACGGCAAAGTTGCTGGGATACGAACTGTCAGTTCGGAAGACCGGGTCGCTGAGCGGGGTCGCCGGTCCGTCGGCGGCTAAAGCTTGATGAGCGTCGGCAGGTCCCAAGACCAGGGCGCTCAGGAGCGAGACGAGCAAGGTGAAACGCAGGATGGAGTTTGGCATAGTGGAATGTCCCCTTCGTAAGGTGTCTCACAATTGTAGAGCACTGAACGCGAAGGAGGCAATAGGCCAAACGAGCAGTCGACGGGTAGGTATGCGGAGTTAGCGGAGTTGAAAAATTAGACTCCTTCGGAATAAAGCCCTTTGAGCATGAAATGCCGTTGTTTTCAGGCGAATCTGTGCGGCAGATCCTTATTTCCGATAGAGTCTATTGTTTTGGGTATTGCGCCTGAAGAGCGCCGGTACACGGATTGCACCGAAGAGCACGGATGGCGCGGATCAGTGGACAACCCCGGACATCCGTTCAATCCGTGTCATCCGTGCACGCGCACGAGTTGAATTACAATTCAACCATCCGCCAACCACCTATGCCTCTAACTACCGTCATTTTCGACATCGGCGGCGTGCTCGTCCGCACCGAGGACCTGGAGCCGCGCCGCGCCTGGGAGCGCCGCTTCGGCCTGCCGGATTGGGGCCTGGCCCGGATCGTCTTCGACAACCCGGTCGCCGCGGCGGCCACGCTGGGCCGCGCGGGCCTGGACGAGGTCTGGGCGGAGGTCGGCCGGCAACTGGCGCTCACGCCCGGCGACCTGGCGCAGTTGCGCGAGGATTTCTGGAAGGGCGACCGGTATGATCAGGACCTGATCGGCTACCTCCGCTCGCTGCGCCCGCGCTACAAGACCGGCATCATCAGCAACGCCTGGCCGGGCGTCCGCGAGGCGCACCAGGCCTATCTGAACGGCGAGACCTTCGACGTGATCGTGTATTCAGCCGAGGCGGGGCTGGCCAAGCCGGACCCGGCCATCTACCGCCTGGCGCTGAAGCAACTGGGCGTGGCCGCGTCCGAGGCCGTTTTCGTGGACGACGTCCCGGAGAACGTGGAGGCCGCCCGCGCCCTGGGGATGGCCGGGGTGCAGTTCAAGACAGGGATGGACGCCGCCGCCGTGCGGGCCGAGTTCGCGGCGCTGGGCATCCGTTGAAGCGATGAGCCCTTTCCGCGCGGTCGTCCACTGGCTGAGGGCGCTGCCGCTCGTCCGCTACTTCGAGCAGTTCCGGCCGAACGCCCGGCTGTTTCTGCTGTCGACCGTGATCAGCGGCATCACGCTCTCCGGCTTCCAGCTCTTCTTCAATATCTACCTCAAGGCGCGCGGCTTCGACCTGGACTTCATCGGCCTGCTCAACGCCCTGCCGTCCGGCGCGGCGCTGGTGGTGGGCGTGCCGATGGGCCTGCTCTCGGACCGGATCGGGCCGCGGCGCGCGATGCTGATCGGGCTGAGCGTGGCGACGCTGGCGGCCTGGGGCCTGATCGCCAGCGAGTCGCCGTCGTTGATGGTGGTCATGGCGGCGGTCATGGGCATGGCCAACTCGCTCTACTACCTGAGCATGGCGCCGTTCATGATGAAGGCCTCGGGCGAGAAGGAGCGCACGCTGCTCTTCAGCCTGAACTTCGGCCTGACCACGCTTTCCGGGGCGCTGGGCAACCTGGTGGCCGGGCAGTTGCCGGCCTGGTTCGCGGCCGGGCTGGGCGTGGGGGCGGAGAGCGCGCCGGCTTACCAGGCGGTGCTGATCGCCAGCATCTTTGGCGGCGGGCTGTCGCTCCTGCCGGTCTGGCTGATCCGGGAGGTGCGCTGGCCCGGCCCGCGGCGCGAGGCTCCGCTCGGCCTGCAGGATTTGCGCAACCTGGCGCGCCCGAGCGTGCTGCGCATGGCGCTGCCCAACATCATCATCGGCTTTGGCGCGGCCACGCTCATCCCGTACCTGGCGCTGTTCTTCAAGGGCAGGTTCCCGATCTCGGACGGCGAGCTGGGCGTGCTGTACAGCCTGGGCGCCATCACCACCGGCCTGGCGACGGTGGTCGGCCCGCGGCTGGCGCAGGGGCTGGGCGGCAAAGTGCGGGCGGTCGTCTTCACCCAGGGCGCGTCGATCGTGTTCCTGCTGGCGGTCGGTTTCGCGCCGGCCTTCTGGCTCTCCGGGCTGGCCTTCCTCATCCGGGGCGCCCTGATGAATATGAGCAACCCGCTCTATTCGGCCTTCGCCATGGAGCGCACGCCGGAGCGCGAGCGCGCGGCCGTCAACAGCGTGATGCAGTTGATGTGGGAGGTGGGCTGGACGGTGGGGCCGTACCTCTCCGGCGTGGTGCAGGCGCGCTATGGCTTCGCGCCGCTGTTCGTCTCCACGGCCGTGCTGTACAGCCTGGCCATCGGCCTCACCTGGGCCTTCTTCCACGACGCCGAGGCGCGCGCGCCGGAAGCCGCGCCGGATGCGGCCTGAGGCCTACGCCAATCCCAGATACCGCCGCGGGTTGTGGTGCGCGATCTGGAAGTACAGGTCCTCGCCCAGCCGGCTGCGCAGGGCGATGGAGGCCTCTTTCTCGGTCATGCGCTCCCGCGCCACCATGTAGTAGTCGCTGCCGTACAGCACATGCTCGCGCACCTGCGGATCGGCCAGCAGCACCTTGAGATAATCGAAGTAATCAAACGGGCGGTTGCGGTCCCGGGGCGCGAAGATCGTGTACGAAATGTCCGTATACAGGCCGGGGTACTTCCCGGACTGGATCATCTCGCGGATCACCTGGACCCAGGGCTGATCGGCGCCGTCCGGCTCGTCGGTGATGTTCAGGTGCCGCTCCCATTCTTCGTTCCCGCCGAAGTGCGCCAGGCAGACGCGCAGACGCGGAAACTTCTCCAGGATCGGGAGGTAGTGACGCGGGTGCGCGAACTCGGCCGCCTCCGCCTGGCTGAGGTCGCGGCTCCAGACGCCGCCCGGCGAGCAGTGAGCCAGGACCGGCGCGCCGCGCTCTTCCAGAAATTCGTAGAGCGGCATCAAGACGGGGTCGTGCGGGTAGTAGCCCAGGTTGGGGTAAAGCTTGACGCCCTGGAAGCCGTCGTGCGCAATCCAGCGTTTAGCGCGCTCCACCACGCCGTCGCGGCGCGGATCCACCGCGCAGAAGGCGATGACCTCGTCTGGATAGCGGGCTTTCAGCCGCAGCAACTCGGCGTGCTGCGCGTCCAGGTCGGCGCGCACCCGGCCGGCGCCCATGAAGGCCATGTCCATGGGCAGGATCACGAACCGGGTGCCCGACGGATACTGGCGCCGGATGCGGTCGAAGATCTCGGCCTGGCCCTCGGCGCTGCCGATGCTCAGGAAGCGCGCCTGCCGTTCGAGGAGGTCGCGGCTGTCCCACGGGTCCACGTAGCGCACGACCCACAGCAAGGCGTTCAGCGCCGGCCTCCAGCCCGCGATGACGCGCAGCCAGAGCGGCAAAAAGCGGTCCGGCACATGCCGGGCCGTCAGGGTGTGGATGTGGCAGTTGTAGATCGGCAAAGCGCTCATCGCGTCTTCCTCGCGGCCTGGTCGGCCGGCCGTTTCGCCAGCCTGAAACCATTCTAGCAAACGGGCGTCTCTGGACCGTCGCTTCTGCGTGGTCTCGTGCTACAATCGCGCCTTAATCCTGATCCGGGCGCGGCAGCATGCAACTCTCCCTCGGCCAGTTCCACCTCCACCTCGGCGAGCCTGACCGCAATTTCGAGCGTGTGCGCGCCTGGACCCAGGAGGCCGCCCGGCGCGGCTCGCAACTGGTGGTCTTCCCCGAGCTGTGGTCGACGGCCTACGATCTGGAGCACTGGCCGGCCCACGCCAGCCCGCTGGGCGAAGGCCTGTTTGCGCGCCTGAGCGCGCTGGCCCGCGAGTATCGCATCGCCATCGCCGGCTCGCTGCTGGAGGCGCGCGACGGCCGGGCCTACAACACCTTCACCCTGCACGCCGCCGACGGCGCCCTGCTGGCCGCCTACCGCAAAATCCACCTGGTGCCGATGCTCGACGAGCACCAGTGGCTGGCGGCGGGCGAGGCGTTACAGTCGGTCGACGCCGCCTGGGGACGGACCGGCCTGGGCGTCTGCTATGACCTGCGCTTCCCGGAGATGTGGCGCCGCTACGCGCTGGACGGGGCGCGCCTGTTCCTGATCCCGGCCGAGTGGCCCGGCCGCCGCGCCGCTCACTGGCAAACCCTGCTGCGCGCCCGCGCCATCGAGAATCAGGTCTTCATCGCCGCCTGCAACCGGGTGGGCGAGTCCAGGGGCGAGGTCTTCGCCGGGCGGTCGGCCGTGATCGACCCGTGGGGCGAGCCGGTGGCCGAAGCCGGGCCGGAGGCCGAGGTGTTGCTCACGGCCGAGATTGACCTGGCCAAGGTGGACGAGATCCGCGCGCGGATCCCGGTCTTCCGGGACCGGCGGCCGGACTTGTATTGAACCCCGGAACCGCTGAAGTGGGAGGTCTACGATGCTGACGATCGTCCAAGGCGGCAGCGCTTATGGCGCCCGGCTGATCACCACGACTCCGCTGGCGCGCGGGGAGCTCATTCATCCGATCAGCCATTACCGGCTGGTGGACCGGCCGACGTATCAGACGATCCAGGTCGGCCGCGACAGGCACATCGAGGAACTCGGCGTGCTGGCGTACCTCAATCATTCCTGCCGGCCCAACACCCACGTGGACACCACCGCCCTGACGGTGACGGCCCTGCGGGATATCGCCGCCGGCGAAGAGTTGAGCTTCTTCTACCCCTCGACCGAGTGGGAGATGGACCGGCCGTTCGTCTGCCTGTGCGGGGCACCGCAGTGTATCCGCCTGGTGGCCGGCGCCAAGTACCTCTCCATCGATACCCTCGGCCGCTACCCCATCAACCGCCACATCCGCGCGTTTATCCTGGAGACGCTTGAAGCGGCGTTGGTGACCCTGCGCTGACCGTTCCGTTTTCAGCCGACAACCCCGCCAGCCGTTCGCTCACCCGCCAGAGTTCGGCCTGCAGCGCCGCGTCGCGCGAGGCGCGCGACGAAGCCTGTTCGCGGCTGTCCTCAAAATACTTGCCGGTGACGCCGGCCACCTTGGGCGAGAGGGCCAGGTAGACCGAGGTGGTCGCGCCGGCGTCCACGCCCGAACCGTCCACCGTCCAGCCGGTCCGCAATAGTTTGGTGCCGATGACGCCGGGGTGCAGACAGTTGGCGGTCACGCCCGTCCCCTTGAGTTTCTCCGCCAGCGCATACGTGAACAACACGTTGGCCAGTTTTGAGTTGGCGTACGCGGCGTAGCCGTCGAAGCGCCGCTCGGCTTGCAGGTCGTCCAGGGCCAGACGGCCGCTTTGATGCACCCGCGACGCGACGATGACGACGCGCGCCGGGGCGCTGCGCTTGAGCAGGTCGAGCAGCCGGTTGATCAGCAGGAAGTGCGCCAGGTGGTTGACGGCGAACGTCATCTCGAAACCGTCTGCGCTCAGGCGGCGTTCCTGCATGAACACGCCGGCGTTGGCGATCAGCCCCTCCAGCCGGTCGTGTCGGGCCTGCACCTCAGCCGCCAGCCGGCGCACCTGCGCGAGCGAGGCGAGGTCGGCGTTGAAGTACTCGAGCGCCGCCTGGTTGCCGGCCGCGCCGAGGGCGGCCCGGATCTCGTCTACGGCTGCCTGTCCACGCGCCGGGTCGCGCCCGTGCAGGAGGACCCGCGCGCCTCGCTCCGCCAGGTCCAGGGCTGTCTGTTTGCCGATGCCGTCCGTGGCGCCGGTGATGAGAATGGTGGGGGAGGTCATAGAAGAAGTTTATCATGCAGCAGGATCCACGAAGGGGCGCGAAGGCACACGAAGGGGCGCGAAGACACACGAAGGGGCGCGAAGGCACACGAAGGGGCGCGAAGACGCACGAAGGGGCGCGAAGACGCACGAAGGGGCGC
>DAOUAB010000229.1:0-93706 GCA_034434015.1 Anaerolineales bacterium | reverse complement strand
AGGTGAGCGTCCGTCATTTCGCGGGCGCGAATTAGCGTTTGGCGGAACTCGATGACCACCCCCAGCCTCTTCACCCGCCCACATCGCCTGCTTCTGGCCCGCTTCTTCTCGCAAGGCTTCGTCGCCGCGGCTATCGTCACCATCATTGTGGGTGCGGTGCTCACCCAGTTAGAACGCGATAACTATCTTCGGCGCCTGACTGAGTCGGCCCGCGAGCGCGTCGCGCGCCTGGCCACCCACATCGGCCATCAACTGCGCACGCTGGAGCCCCTCACGCATGCGCTCGACGCGGAGACCGAGGCGGCCACGCCCATTCAGCAGTTGGTATTACAGGAAGCCAGGAACAGTGGCCTGTTGCGTCTGGAACTGGCAGACAGCTCCGGTATGATCATCGGCTCGAGCGACCCGGCAGCACTGGGACAACGCCTGGATGCGGCCGAGGCTGCCGAGGTGCATACTTCCGGCCAGGTGATCAGCCGCATCGTCGGATCGGGGGCGGCGGCCTATCTCCACTTCGCGGCGCCCATCCAGGTCGAAGGCGAGAGCTACACCGTGATCGTGGACGAGCCGCTGGCCGGGATGGAGGCCCTCGCCCGGGACAGCCTGGTGGCCGTGACGCTGACCCTGTCGATTGGCTTCGCGCTCACCTTCGCCGCCCTGGGTTTTATCGTGCGCCGCGCGGGGCTGGACCTGGAGCGCCATCAACAGGAGGAAGCGCGCGTCAAAGCCCTGCTCGGCCGATATGTTTCTCATCAGGTCGCGCGCCAGATCCTCGCTCAAGGCGGGCTGAAAGTCGGCGGTGAACGGCGCGAGATCACGGTGCTCTTTGCCGACATTCGCGGGTTCACGGCCTTCGCCGAAAAATTACCCCCGGAGCGCGTCGTGTCGTTGTTGAACGACTACCTGGCGGCGATGACGGAGGCGGTGTTCAAATATGACGGCACGGTGGATAAATTTCTCGGCGACGGATTGATGGCCATCTTCGGCGCACCGCTCGACCACCCCGACGACGCCGACCGGGCGCTCGCCTGCGCGAAAGAGATGCAACTCGCCTTCAAACGTCTCTGTGCGGAATGGCGCCAAAAGGGCCTGCCCGACCTTGGCCTCGGCATCGGGATCAACACCGGCGAAGCCGTCGTCGGCAGCATCGGCTCCAGCAAACGGCTGGACTATACGGCGATCGGCGATGCCGTCAACACGGCGCACCGCCTGCAGAGCATTGCCCTCGGCGGGCAGGTTCTCCTCAGCGCGGCAACCCGCGCGCGGGTGGGCGGCGCACTGCTCGAATCGCTGGGGCCAACACAGGTGAAGGGCAGACGCCAGGCTGTCGAAGTGTTCCGCCTCGTATTCGCCCAACCTCACAGCAGCGCCTGACGAACCGCCGCTCTCCTGTTCGAAATCAGCCGCGCGCCATTTCGCCTGTGCCCGAACACGCCGCTTGGCGCTTGAAGTCCGCCCCCCCGCGCCCTACGATACAGAGGGGTAGCCCCATCGTCATGGACGGAGGGCTGACCATGCTCGCCAGGCTGAAATCGCTACGGAAAATCCAACGCGCAGACCGCTGTCCGGTCTGCGGTGAGTTCATCCCCGGCGCGGGTGTGGAACGCTACGGGAAACGCTTCTGCCGGACGTGGCACGCTGACTTCTATCGCCCGCCTCCGCCGTGGTGGCGGCGCTTGCGCTGGCCCGACGACGCCGGCGGGGGTGGCGGCGGAGGCTGCTGCGGCTAGCCCGCGGCCGGCGGACCCGCGATGGCCCTCTCGGTGCTCATCCTCGGCCCGACCCTGCTGTGTGAGGGCCTGCGCGCGCTCCTCGCCCAGGAGGAAGACCTGGCGGTGGGCATCGGGGTGGGCCATGATTTTGGGGATCGACCCCCGCCGGATGTGGTCGTCCTCTGCGCCGAGGCACCGGAGACCGTGCGCGACCTGCGCGCGCACTGGCCGCAGACCAGGCTGCTCGTCGTCGCCGACCTCTCGCCCTCAACCGCCGGCCGGTTGATGGACCTGGGTGTATTGGGCCTGTATCCGCTGATGACCGGACCGGACGAATTGATCTGGGCGATCCGCCAGGTTGCGCAGGGCCGGCTCACCCTGCACCCGGCCGTGCTGCGCGCGATCGTGGCCCACCTGGCCAAGACCGAGCACGCCCCACCCCCACCGCCTCTTCCCCTGACAGCCCGCGAGCGCGACGTGCTGCGCTGCCTGGCGCAGGGCGCCAGCGACAAGGACATCGCCCAGCAGCTATACCTCAGCGTCCGGACGGTCCAATCGCACCTGACCCACCTGTATTACAAGCTGGGCGTGCATTCGCGCACGGCCGCTGCCCTGGTCGCCCTCCGCGCCGGGTGGTTTGCGCAGGAAGCCGCCGGCGGCCCAGACGAATTGCGTAGTTCTACTGAGACGGCTCACGCCGCTCGGCGCTTGTCGCCGTCCGGCCCAGATGATACCTTGTGATCGAAAGTGACCTCTGACCTGCCGGACAGGTTCCGGACGTGCATATCCTTTCCTCACAGGCGCCTGTGGTTTTCTGGAAGCGGATGGGTTCATGGAAAGGAGGCCGCTGTGTTTTGGATCACAGGTATTCTGGGCCTGGCGCTCGTCCTGGCGCCCTTCCTAATGGGCTTCGCCGAGCACGGCATCGCGCTGTGGACGAGCCTCGTGCTCGGCGTCATCGCCTTAGCCGTGTCCAGCATTGGCCTGGTCTCGAAGGCGCTGGACAAGCGCCGGGAGTACTGGGCGCTCGGTCTGGCCGGGCTGGCGGCATTCATCGCGCCGTTCGTGTTCGGCTACGCCAGGCATGTGCAGGCTTTGTGGGCGGGGCTATTCATGGGTGCCGCCCTCGTGCTGGCCAGCCTCTGGGCCTCTCAGGCGCCATCGGAAATATCCTCGCACCACTAGCGCCCCGTCCCGGTGAAGCGGATGAGCTTGCCCGCCTGGCGCGCCGTTGGCGGGCTGGCCGGCTTGCCCTCTCAATCACGTCCTGACGGGGTACCAGCCGAGCGGCTGCCCGGCGCGAGCCTCATGAGACTTGCAATGACCAGGAGCCGGGTAGCCGTGTTGGGGACGTTGTCCGATCTGCACCAGCAATCCATCGCCTATGACCTGCGAATGCTGGCCCGGTTGGTCAGGCGGATCCAGCCGGACTTGCTGTGCGCTGAGATCGGGCGTGACCACTGGGAGACGAGCGACCTGGCCCGGATGCCGGTGGAGTACCGCGAGGCCCTCATCCCGGTCTGCAAGCGCAGCGACATCGTGCTCGTCCCGGTGGCCGGTGGCGAGGCCGAGGCATTCGTCGCTCGGCGCGGCGGGCGTTGGCGCGCTCTCCGCTCGGCCCTCGTCGGCCTGCTCAACTGGCAATTGCGGCTGATGCAGCGGCTGGCCGGCACTCCCGAGGCCATCAACTCCGGGGCGTTCGGCAGGCTCTGCACCCGGATGTGCGGCTGGATCGCCTGGGCCTGCGGGCCGGAGGCCCAACGGGCGTGGGCAACGGCCAACGACCAGATTCTGCAAAACGTCCTGGCCGCTGTGCGGCGCGACCCCGGCCGCCGGGTGCTGGTGACCGTGGACTGCCGCCGCCGGCACCTGCTCGACCGCCGGCTGCGTGCGTTTGCCGAACTTGAAGTCGTCGCGTTTTATCAGCTGTGAAAGGAGGTGAGGAACATGAATTGCTATACATGCGCCAAAGAAGACAAGACTACCGAGGCGGTCGCCGTGTGTGCGGTATGCGGAATGGCCCTGTGCCTGGACCATGTGCATGAGCGCGAAGTGCCGATGGTGCAGCGCACTTCCGGCTGGGCGAGCACAACCGCGATGCACATCCTGTGCGAGCGGTGCGCGAAGCTGGCGGTCAGCGCCTGACGCTCCGGCCGGCCACAGCGGTTAACTGCGCGCCGGGCATGCAGTCTTCCACGCGGCGCCCGGCGCCAATCGAAAGGAGATTGGTTATGAGACTCCTATCCTTCTGGCCCGTGGCCTGGACGCTGGCGATCTTCGCCGCCGTCGTCTTCACGCTCGATATGCTGCTCGGCGTGCTGTTCCCGAACTGGTGGGTGATGCAGAAAGCCTGGGAGCTGGTGCTGCCTGGCTTCACCTTCATCAGTTGGGGTGCTTTCTTCCTCGGCCTGGTGGAGAGTTTCATCGGCGGGTTCCTGACGGCTGTCGGGCTCGTCCTGATCTACAACTTCTTCGCCAGCCGCGAGGCGGCCAAGGCAGCGCCGACGATGACGCCGGCTGGCGAGCATCACTGAACAGCTCCGCGACAATTGCATAACCCATCTCTGGCGAGTCCGGCATAGCCGGGCTCGCGCTGTTCATTTGGTTGAGGCGATGATTCCTCTGCTGTATGCACTCATCACGTCGGCGGCCACACTGGCCGGCGGCGCGCTCCCCATGTATACCCGCCTGCGGCTCGTCGAACAGCGTTACATGGTCGCCTTCGCGGGCGGGGCGATGGTCGCCATCGCGCTGTTTGACCTGATCCCGGAGATGAAGGCTCACAACGCCGTGGCGCTCATGCTCGGTTTTTTCGCGATCTACCTGCTCGAGAAACTCGTAATGATCCACGCCTGCGGCGAGGCCGAATGTGAAACGCACGCGATGGGCTGGCCGGCGCTGATCGGCATCGCCACCGAAAGCCTGATAGACGGGTTGGCGATTGCAGTGGGCTTCGGGGTCGCCCCCTCACTGGGCCTGCTGATCGCTCTGGCAGTATTGGCGCACGAGTTGCCGCGCGGGCTGACGACGACCGTCATCATGCAGGAGGCAGGCTACAGCCGCCCTCGTGTTTGGGCAGCCCTGCTGGTGGACGCCGGCTTTGCACCGTTGGGCGTGCTGCTCTCCGGCCTGATCCCGCCCTCGGTCTTCGAGCCGCTGATCGGCTTCACGGCGGGCGTGTTCCTGTACGTCGGCGCGAGCGACCTGCTGCCGGAGGCCCATCGGCGCTTTAATCTCCGCGTAGTACTCGCGACCCTGGCCGGAGGCGGACTCATTCCGGTGCTGGGCAGCGTGCTGGGCCGGTGAGGAAAACGTGATGACCTATCTGAATGAGAACTCCCCAACCCAGGTATCGCGATGACTCACCTGCGCCGTATTCGTTTCCCGTTCATGCCCCTCACCCCGCCACGCCCCGGTGAACGGCTCGTCATCGACCTAGAGAAACTGATCAAGGGCGTCCTGTTCCAATGCAGCACGTGCGGCAGCAATCAGAACTGCCCGCCCAACAGCCGAAAGATCAGCAGGCCATTGAGAAGCAGGATCAGGCCAATGACGACAATGGCAAGCGCCGTGGTTTTGCGGCTGTTGACAAAGCCGCCCATCAATCGGCGGTCGGCGGTGAATATCAACAACGGGACAGTCGCAAAAGGTAATTGAAAACTCAGGCTGGCCTGGCTGAGCACGAGGATGTTGAGCGGGTCTAGCCGGAAGGCTACGGCCCAGCACCGCCGGGATCATGACCAGCAGCCGATAGATCAAGCGGCGCAGCCAAGGCCTCACCTGCACATGCAGGAAACCTTCCATCACGACCTGACCAGCCAGGGTAGCCGTTGTCGAGGAGGCGATGCCAGAGGCCAGCAACGCAATCGCAAAGGCAAATCCGGCCATCGTGCCCAGCAAGGGCACGAGCGTCTGGTACGCCTGCTCGAGGGAAGTCACCTGCAAGCCGTTGCGATAGAAGACCGCCGCGGCCATCACCAGGATCGCCCCGTTGACGAAGAAAGCGCCGTTGGGCGCGATGGCCGAATCGAGCACGGCCAATCGGAAAACATTCCGCTTACGTGCGGGCGGGTCTTCCGGCTGCACACGTGAGTGGATCAAACGCGAATGCAGATAGAGGTTATGGGGCATCACCGTGGCCCCCAGCATGCCGATGGCCACGTAAATGCTGTCCGAGTTGAGGCGCGGCACCACGGTGCTGTAAGCCAGCGCTCCCCACTCCGGCCGGGACAACCAGATTTCTATCACATGAGCCACGCTCACGACCGCAATCAGGCTGAGGATGGCGTATTCCACCTTGCGAAAGCCATAGCGCTGGAGCCCCAGGATCAGAAATACGTCCAGGCCGGTGATCAGCGTGGCGGTGAGCAGGGGCAGTTTGAAGAGCAGGCTCAAGCCAATCGCCGATCCCAGGAACTCAGCCAGGTCGGTGGCCATCATGGCGATTTCCGCCGTGAGCCACAGGAAAATCGCCACTGGTTGAGGGAAGCGCTCGCGGCAGAGTTGGGCCAGGTCTTTGCCGGTGGCGATACCCAATTTCGCCGAGAGGCTCTGCAACAGGATCGCCACCAGATTGCTCAGCAGGAGCACCCAGAGCAGGCTGTAGCTGAAGCGTGCGCCGCCCTCCAAATCCGTAGCCCAGTTGCCGGGATCCATGTAACCCACGCTGACAATAAAGGCCGGCCCAGAAATGCTAGAATGCGGCGCAGGGTCCGGCCCGCCCCCTCGCGCCGAATGGCGCCAGCCAAGTCGGTCCAGCCGGGGATCAAGCGCGGCACCCGAGCGAGGGACCCCAATGACCATTCCCCTGGCGCTGCTCGATCAGCGACGATGCTGCTGGAGACCAGGGCGGTTTTCTGTGATGAGTTCGGCATTTTATTTCCGATAATCAAATTTATCATTTAGTTGTGCCTAAATTAACGGCTTGCCGCGAACTCGTCAATACGCCATTCCGCGTGCTCGACGCGGCCCGGTCGCCTGCAACAGCGGCGGGTAGATCAACACGCCATTGTGCCTGTTTGAAAACCGGCTAAACGGCGCTAACGCTATCAGGCTGTGCGGCTTACCATGGTAAGCGATTGGATCGGCTATGCCCATCAGCCTGACGAAACTCAACTGTCCCAACTGCGGCGCGCCGCTGGAGTGGGACGGGACGTACGGCAAGCCCATCACCTGCCCGTACTGCGGCGCGCAGTTCATGCCCGGCCCGACCGAGGTGGACGATCTCTGGCTGTTCACCGACCCCGTGGCCCGCGCGCGCTTTGAGTACAACGGCACGCTGGACAAACTCGAGCACGACATCCGCTACGAAGTGCTGCGCGGCGGGACGTGGAGCGACCGCGACCGCGAATGCAAACACGAACTCGACCGGCTGGAACGCGACGGCATCATCCGCAAGCTGGCTTCCTTCTGGGCGCTCTCCCCTTTCCCGCCCATCTATCGCGCCCGGCAGGAGGGCGAACTGACCCTCGGCGGACACCGCTTCCCCTTTCGCAAAGGGTAGGAGCTCGTCTGGGCCTGCCCGATGACGCGCGACCGCTTCGAACTCGACGATCCCATCCTCATCGGCGATTTCGCCTCCGAGCGCGTGCAGCGCCTGTGCGGCGAGATGGCCGACGCGATGATGGGCCGGATGAAAGGTATGGAGGTCTGACCGATGTCCGATCTGCTCAAAGCACTGTTCGGCATCCCCAATATGTTTCGCGTACTGACACCACCCCTGACGGCCCCGACCCTGACCCGAACGACGTCTGGGCATTCACCGACCCGGACGCTCGCGATGAGTACACCCGCCAGGGTCGATTGAAGCGCCTCGAACGCGACATCCACTACGAGGTCATGCGCGGCGGCCCCTGGCAGCCCGAGGAGCTGGAGTACAAGTCTGAGATCCGCCAGTTGCTGCGCGAAGGCGCCATCGCCGACAAGGGCACCTACTGGTTCCGCAGCCCGCACCCCACGATCTACCGCGCCCAGCGCGAGGGCGTGCTCTCGGTGGCCGGGAGAATCTATTGCTTCGGCGTGGGCGACGACCTGGTCTTTCAATGCCGCATGGAACGCGATGAGGCCGTGGATAACCCAGGCGCCATGTTGTGCGGCAATTGGTCTGATGCAATGAGGGACGTGCGCCGGCGAATGTAGTGTGCGCCCGTCACAAGGACGCCACATTAGCGTTCAATGAGCTACACCTTGTACGCGCCAAATGGCGCTTGTGTGCCGGCAGGAGTTGCAGTACCGTGAAAGTGTAGCCATTGCAGCCTCGACGATGCCCTTCCCTTTACGCGGAACCATCGACAACATTCACGCGGCATAGGTCTGGCGGCGTGGGTGGAGTGGCTGCCTAAGCCGGACCGAAGGCCAGGGCGAGCCGAACTTTCGCCGCTACCCTACCCTGGTAGGGTCTCTCCCAAAAAACGGCTTCACTGTAGAGCATCGTCGGCGACGTCAGGGCCTCGACCGGACGGGCCCGAACGCAGTTTGTGTTCGGGCCCGTCCATTATTACCAGTGACAGTGGTCAGAAGACGAGGCGTTCAGGATGTACGACGTCCTCAGGTCCCAACTCAGCGACCAGCTTCGCTTGCCCAGTGACGCCCCGAGCGTGAATTGCGAGCTGAGACGGAACAATCTCTGGCTGTTTACCGACCCGGTCGCCCGGCACCTTTACGCGAAACGGAAACGGCTGGGCCAGCTGAAGCACGACATTCAGGCCCACGTCATGCGTAATCACTGCTGGGCCGCTGAAGAGCTGGCGCTTGCGCGTGAGATCCTCCGCCTGGTGCACACCGGCGTGCTTTGGCCCAAGGGCACTTTCGGCTACCTGAGCCCACACCCGCCGGTATACCGCGCCGTGCGCGAGGACGTGCTGACGATCGACGGTCAGAAATATCACTTCCGCGCCGGTAACGATCTCGTCTTCGTGCCCTGGCTGGCGCGGGCGTCGTCCCCCGGTCTTTCTGGACCCGTGAAAATTGGTCGATTGCAGACGGTCACGGACCTTTGCCTGTGCTGCGAAGCATTCCCGTTCGTGAGCACACTCTGCTCAAGAGCCATCGCTCACCTGCAGAAGACAGTCCCCGACAACGCGCTTTCACGCCTCACCCGTCATCCATAACCAGATCGCCGGAATTGTCCGCGCACAATCAGTTGCGCCGATGAGGGAGTCAGTGTAGACTAAAAATCTTACAGCGTGTAAGTTTATGGCGCGCCTGCATTGTCACTATCTTCCGGACGCGTCGTTCGATTGAAGTAGACGATTTGCACGATCTGCGGAACTGGGGCCATGCCACCGTTCACAATTGTCCCGCTGATTTTGCTTTTCCCGATCCTTGGCCTTCTCATCAATCTTACTCTTGGCAGCCGGCGAGACGAGAAGTGGATAGGGAGGGTGGCCTGCAGCGCCGTCGCAGCGTCGTTCGCCGTGGCGGTGACGATGCTGGACACCCTGCTGCGCGAGCCGCAGGGCGGCGAGGTCATGCTCTGGGAGTGGTTGAGGATCGGAACGTTGACCATCCCGGTGACCCTGAAAGTAGACGCGCTCGCCACGACGATGAGCCTGGTGGTGACCGGCGTCGGAACGCTTATCCACATCTATGCCATCGGGTACATGGGGGGCGATCCCCGCTTCCGGAGCTTCTTCATCTATCTTAATCTGTTTGTTGCGGCGATGCTGGTGCTGGTGCTGGCCGACAATTATCTGCTGCTCTTCATCGGCTGGGAGCTGGTGGGGCTGTGTTCGTACTTACTCATCGGTTTCTGGTTCGAGGACCTGAACAACGTGGTGGCGGCGAGAAAAGCGTTCATCGTCAATCGCGTGGGTGATGTCGCTTTTCTGTTGGGCCTCATTCTGATCTTCTGGACCTTCGATAGCCTGCGTTACGCCGAAGTGTTCTCCAATGCCAAGGCGACATTCCGCGCGGGCGCACCCGTGGTTACGGCCATCACGTTGCTCCTGTTCATGGGTGTCACGGGAAAGAGCGCCCAGATCCCGCTGTTCATCTGGCTGCCGGATGCGATGGCGGGGCCGACTCCGGTCTCGGCCCTCATCCATGCGGCCACGATGGTGACCGCTGGGGTGTACCTGATCGCGCGCAGCCAGGCGCTCTTCGACCTGGCGCCACTGACTCAATCCATCATTGCCTGGACCGGCGGTGTGACCGCACTGTTCGCCGCCACGATCGCCATCGCGCAGTGGGATATGAAGAAGGTGATGGCCTACTCAACCATCAGCCAGCTCGGCTACATGATCGCCGCAGTTGGGCTGGGCGGCTACATCGCCGGGCTCTTTCACCTGATCATCCATGCCTTCTTCAAGGCGCTGCTCTTTCTAAGCGCAGGTTCGGTGATGCACGGCTGTGGCAACGAGGGCGACATGCGCCGCCTCGGGGGGTTGCGCCGGGCCATGCCAATCACGTTCGCCACCTTCATCATCGGCGGCCTGGGGTTGGCAGGCGTGCCGGCCTTCGCCGGCTTCTGGAGCAAAGACGGGATCATCGCCGAAGCGTCCAGGAAGGACATGGGTGTTTTCGTGCTCCTGCTGGTCGCGACAGGCGTTACGGCCTTCTACATCTTCCGGCAACTATATCTGGTATTTGCGGGTGAACAACGCAGCCGTGCCTATCACCCCCACGAAAGCCCACGCGTGATGACGGGGCCGCTCATCGCCCTGGCCATACTGGTCGGCGTTGGCGGGATCGTGAACGCGCCGCCTATCCACCTGCTCACGCGTTTTCTCGGCGGTGAGGCGCCGCCTTTTGAAATGAACGTTGCGGCGGCCTCAGTGGGGCTCACGGCGGCAAGTTGGGCCGCGGCCTGGGCGCTGTATGGCCGCCGGCCACTACTCGCCAGGGAGGCCGATCCGTTGGGGCGTGTCCTCGGCCGGCTGTACAGGGTGCTGGAGCGGAAGTACTTCGTGGATGAACTCTATGGGGTCTGGATTGTGCGGCCCTATCAAGCCTTGACCCAAGTCTTCGGAGCGCTGGACCGGCGGCTCGTCGACCCGGGCATTGACCGGACGGCGGCTTTGTCGGGTGACCTCGCCAGGTGGTTGAGCCTGGCGCAGTCCGGCTACGTGCGCCGATATGCACTCTGGTTCGTGTTCGGCGCCGTGCTGGTGCTGGGCTACTTCCTGGTGGCCTCACGCTGATAGGGAACACGAGATGAACCTGCATTCCCTGGTCTGGCTTATCCCGCTCCCTCCTTTTCTGGCCTTCGCGCTCATCATCCTGTTCACCTATCGCTGGCGGGCATTCAGCCACACGCTGGCCATTGGGATGATGGGCGTCTCGTTTGTGCTCGCTCAGGTTGTCTTCTGGAGCGGCGTGCTCAGCGGGCGGCTGGCTGAAGAACCGGTCGGCTCATCGTTGGCCTGGCTACCCTTTCGCCAGTTTGAGACCTGGCTTCGCGTTGGGGTGTTGGTGGACCCGCTCGCGGCCGTGATGCTCTTCATGGTCACACTGACCTGCCTGCTGATTTTCATCTACAGCACGGAATATATGCGCGGCGACCCGCGCTACAGCCGCTTCTTCGCCTATCTCTCGCTCTTCGCCACCGGCATGCTCGGCCTGGTGGTCGCGGATAACTTGCTGGCGTTGTTTGTGTTCTGGGAAATCATGGGCCTGTGCTCGTACCTGCTCATCTGCTTCTGGTTTGAGAAGCCGTCCGCCTGCCGCGCGGCGATGAAAGCATTCATGACCACCCGCATCGGCGACGTGTTGATGCTCCTCGGCATCGTGAATCTGTACAGCCAGACCGGGCGGCTGGATTTTGAGACACTGTTGAGCTCTTCGACTCTGGCGATGTTGGGCGCGACGCCGTCAGTGATCCAGGGTCTCTCGGTGGCCGGGCTGGCTGGGCTGCTGATCTTCGCCGGGACGGTCGGCAAATCCGCGCAGTTCCCGCTGCACGTCTGGCTGCCGGATGCCATGGAAGGCCCGACGCCCGTGAGCGCCATGATCCACGCCGCCACCATGGTCTCGGCCGGTGTCTATCTGGTCATCCGCGTTCTGCCCCTGCTGACGGCCGGGGGAGCACCCCTTCCGGCGATGGCTCTCATTGGCGGGTTCTCGGCCTTCTTCGCCGCGACCATCGCGCTCGCGCAGGACGATGTCAAGCGCGTGATGGCGTACTCGACCATCAGCCAGCTCGCATACATGATCGCCGCCCTGGGCGTGGGTGCGTATTTCGCTGCCCTCTTCCACCTGCTGATGCACGCCGTCTTCAAGGCTCTGCTATTCCTTAGCGCCGGATCGGTCATCCACGGCGTCGAACATGGGGCGCACGTGACGTATCAACATCTGAATCCCCAGGACATGCTCAATATGGGCGGCCTGCGGCGGCGCATGCCGCGCACGTTCGTCGCGTTCATGGCTGGGGGACTCGCCCTCACGGGAATCCCGCCCTTTGCCGGCTTCTGGAGCAAGGACGCGATTCTCGGTGGGGCATTTGAAGCTTACCGCGTGTCCGGCGTGGCCTCGTGGGGGTTCTACGTCTGGCTGATGCTTTCGGCCTCGGTCTTCCTGACCGCGCTGTACGCCGGGCGGCAGATGTTCCTCGTGTTCGGCGGCGAGCCGCGGACTTCGGCAGCCGAACACGCCCACGAGACAGGCTGGGCCATCAGCCTGCCGCTGCTGGTGCTGGCGGCCTTCGCGGCGCTGGCCGGGTTCGTGGGCGTTCCGGAAGAGTTTGCGGTGCTGGGCCCGCTGCTCGGCCACAACTGGCTGCTGCGGTTTGTGAGCGAGCACTATGGCGAGGCGCGACTGAGCATTGGCGTGATGGGCTTCTCGGTGGCGCTCTCGTTGACCGGCTGGGGTGTGGCCTGGCTGCTGTACGGACGCCGGCCGTTGAAAGCCGGACAGCCGGACCCGCTCATCGCTGCGCTCGGCGGCCTCCACACACTGCTCAAGAACAAATACTACGTCGACGAGCTGTATACGGCCGTCATCGTACAGCCCGTCGTGGCCCTGGCGGGTTGGGTGTCTGACTCGGTTGACCGTGGTGCGATTGATGGACTCCTGCACACCGTCGCGCGCCTCAACCGGCGGTGGAGCGAGCTCAACCGTTTGTTTGACCGATACATCGTGAACGGGTCCAGTGACCTGCTGGGCGAAGGCGCCAAGCGTTTGGGCCGCGAATTGCGCCTTATCCAGACGGGACGCGTGCAGCACTATCTGGCCTTCTCACTGCTGATCGTCATCGTGCTGGGCGCCATCCTGCTGGTGCTCGTCCGTTGATCTGCTCGGGAGGCCTCAATGACGGACTTCGCCTCCAGTAATCTGCTCAGCCTGATGGTCTTCTCGCCCCTGATCGGCGCAGCCCTCGTCGTGGTGCTGCCCGACGGCGAGAAGGGTGTTATCCGCTGGATTGCCTTTCTCACCACACTGGTGCCGCTGGGCTTGGCCGGCTGGGCCTGGGCCCGCTTCCAGCCAGGACAGCCGGGTTACCAGTTCGAGCAGTTTACCCCCTGGTACACCGTGCTCGGGATCAGCTATCACGTAGGCGTGGATGGGATCAGTCTGCCGTTGGTGCTGCTGACAGCGCTGCTCGCGCCGCTTGCAGCATTGATCTCCTTCAGCATCTCCGAGCGTGTGAAGATGTACTTCGTGCTGTTCCTCGTCCTCGAGACCGCGATGCTAGGCACCTTCGTCGCGCTCGACCTGATCATCTTTTTTATCTTCTTTGAGTTCACGCTGCTGCCGATGATGTTCCTGATCATGTTGTGGGGCGGCGAGAACCGTGACTATGCCAGCATGAAGTTCATGCTATACACCATGGCCGGCAGCCTGGCGATGCTGCTGGCCTTCCAGGTGATCGGGCTCAACCTGCGCTCCTTTGACCTGGTGAATGCGGCCCGCGCCTGGCCGGCCTTCGACCGCGGGCTATTCGGCCTGAGTGCGGAGACGGCGAAGGCGATTACCTTCTGGGGCGTCTTCCTCGGCCTGGCCATCAAAGTTCCCATCTGGCCGTTTCACACCTGGCTGCCCGACGCGCACACCGAGGCCCCTACGGCGGGCAGCATGCTCCTGGCCGGAGTCCTGCTCAAACTGGGCGGGTATGGTTTCCTGCGCATCCTGCTGCCGCTCTTTCCCGAACAGTCCGCCCGGTTCGCCCCGCTTATCGCGCTGTTGGCATTGGCCGCCATTGTATTCGGCGCGCTGGCCGCGCTGGCGCAGACGGACTTCAAGCGGCTGGTGGCGTATTCATCAGTGAATCACATGGGCCTGATCGTGCTCGGGATCGCCGTCGTGGCCGCCGCCTATGGCCGCCCCGATCTGACTGACTCCGCCGTGGTCTCTGGCAACGGCGCGGTCTTGCAGATGTTCAATCACGGCCTCACCTCGGCAGCCCTGTTCCTGCTCGTCGGCGTGATATATGAACGCGCGCACACGCGGGACTTGCGCGAATTCGGCGGACTGGGCGTCATCGTCCCGGCGTATGGCGGCATCCTATTGTTTTCGGCGCTCGCCAGCTTGGGCCTGCCCGGGCTGAACGGGTTCGTGGGTGAATTCCTGCTCTTCCGGGGCGCGTGGCCGGTGTTCACCCTCGTCACGGCGCTGGCAACGCTAGGCCTGCTCTTCACGGGCGCCTATTTGTTGTGGATGATCCAGCGGGTGCTGCTCGGCCCGCTGAATCCTCGCCGGGCACAGCTGGACGAGATCGGCTGGCGTGAGACGCTGGCCGTGACGCCCCTGTTGGCTCTGATGGTGCTCACCGGCCTGTGGCCGAGCTGGATATTGGCGACGATTAATGAGACGGTGAGCAGACTGTTCGGGTAATCACAGGCATCTCATCGCTTCGTTGCCGTTGCGATGAAGAACATCCCCATCCCGTATTGCCGCACTTGTACAGCGCCGAAGCCGCGCCGCAGTTCGTCCGGAGTCTGGCGGCTCATGTCCACCGCGCAGATGCCGGCCAGTGGCTTGAGCCAGCCCGGCACGGCGTGAACGCGCGCTCCCATCTCCAGCGAGACGAAGCGCCCGCCCGACGCCAGGACGCGTCTGATCTCTTCAATCGCACGTACATCGTTCGGGATGATGTTCAGCGCGAACGTGCAGATGGCTTTGTCGAACGAGGCCTCCGGAAAGGGCAACTGCGCCGCATCCGCCTCGCGGACTTCGACGTTCTTCCAGCCGTGCCGCGCAATCCGACGCTGTGCTCTCTCCAGCATCGCCGGGGTCAGGTCCACGCCGACGACCTGGCCTTCATCCCCCACGAGTTCGCGCAGGTGGGCGAAGTTCAGGCCGGTGCCACAGGCGACCTCCAAGACGCGGTCACCGCGCTGCGCGCCGAGCGCCAACCGGGCTTCGCGCCGGAAGGGCAGTGTCCAGGCGTGGGTCGCGTCGTAAAAGGGCGCCCACCCGGTGAAAGTCTTGCGAACGGCTTCGACGGTAAACATGGTCGCTTTCCTTCGTATCCACAAGCGAAGCATGCTCGCTGTGAGGGGATGTCAACCGACATACGGACCTCCGATGCCGACGAGAGGTGGATCGTCACGGCTCGAACGTCACCTCGGCAATCATCCCGGGCTTGAGCGCCAGGTCAGGGTTCTCCAGCCCGATGACCACGGCATACACCAGCCGCGAGCGGTCCTCCTTCGTCTGCACGTTGGTGGGCGTGAACTCGGCCTCGTCGGCCATCCGCAACACCGTGCCCGCAAACACGCGATCCGGGTAAGCGTCCACGCGCACACGGGCCGCCTGGCCGGGCGTCACCAGCCCGAAGCGCTCCTCGGGCAGGTAGACGATCAGCTCCAATGAACTCAGCCGCCCGATCTCCAGGAGTGTCCCACCGGGCAGGGCGGTCTGCCCGACCTCGGCGTTGCGGCTGAGCACCACGCCATCCCACGGTGCTGTCAGGCTGAGTTTCTCGAGTTGGAGATCCAGCGCGTCTAGCTGGGCCTGGGCCGCATCCACCTGCGCCTGCGCGGCGTCCATCACTTCGGCGCGCGCGCCATTCCGGAGCGAGGCGAGATTGGCCGCCGCCGTGTCGCGCAGCGCCGTCGCCGCGTCTATCTGCGCCAGCAGGGTCTCCACCGAGAGCGGCACACTGGCAACACCGGCTCCGCCCGCACGCTGCCCAACCAAACTGAACGTGGCCAGATGAGATTGCGCCCGCAGGACTTCGGCCCAGGCGGCATCCAGGCGAGGCGCAGACGTGCCGGAAGTCAGCGTATCATAGGCGGCCTTGGCCGTCTCCGCCTGGTCCTGCGCATCGTTGAGCGTTGCTTCGGCGGCGTCAAGCGCCTCCGGGGTCGTGCGCGCGTCGTCCTTCAGGCTTTCAAGCCGGGCCTGAGCCTGCGCTGCATTGGCCTGGGCCACCTCCCAGTTCAAGCGCGCCAGCTCAAGTTGTGAATAGTATGGTTGCGACTCATCCTTGGCCGCTCCGTAGGCCTGTCTGGCTGCGTCCGCTGCCGCTCGGGCATCTGCGACAGCGGCCACGGCCGCGGCGATGACGGAGGCCGGGTTGCGCGTATCCTGTGCCAGTTCATCGCGCCGGGCCATCGCTTCCGACAGGTTGCCCTCCGCCGTCGTCAGCGCTGCGCGCACTTTTTCGATTTGATCGGCAGCGAAGCTGGCCGTCAGGCCGTAGTATTCGGCCCGGGCCAGCTCGAGATGGGTGCGCATGGCGGCCAGATCCTCTGGGCGCGTCCCGTTCGTTGCGGCCTCGAGCGCCGCCTGAGCCATGCGGAGGTTAGCCTGGGCCCCCGCCAGTTGTGCCTCGGCCGCGTTGATCTGATCGCCGGTGGCGCCGGCTTTCAACAGGGCCAGGTTCGCCTGTGCTGCCCGCAGCGCGGCTTCGGCCTGAGCGCGCTGAGTGCTGAGCAACGAGTCATCCAGTCTCGCCAGCGGCTGGCCGGCCGTGACCTGCTGCCCCTCCTCAACCAGAACTTCGACGACCTTGCCGCCGGTTTCCGGGGCGACGCCAACCTGGCGCGCTTCGATCACACCGGTGGCTTCCAGCGGCGGCGCCTCTGCTGCCGCGCCGGCCTGTGACAGCCACCACCCGCCGCCTCCAGCGGCCACAAGGACAAGCACCACCGCGATGATGAGGTTTCTGTGTTTCATGGGTTGCTCCTTCTACATCAAACTGCGTCTGAACCGCGCCAGCCCGATCCCCAGGATGGCGGCGGTGAAGACTGCCAGCGCTGCGGCGTGGGGCCAGACCACACTCAGACCGGCACCCTTGAGGAACAGGCTGAGGGCCAATGACAGGTAGTGCCGCATCGGGCTGACGAACGAAATCCATTGCAGCCAGTCGGGCATCGCCGTCACCGGCGTGATCGTGCCGGAAAGGAACATCATGGGAAACAGGACGAAGAACGCGATCAACAACGCTTGCAGCAGGTTCCGGGCGACGGTCGCAATCCAGATGCCGATGCCGGCGCTGGCGAGAAAGGCGAGCGTGGAGAGCGCGAAGAACAGCGCCAATGCAGCAGGCGCGTCGCCATGCGGGGCCACACCGAAGACCACAAAGCCCAGCGTTACGCCGATCCCCAGCCCCGCAATCTCCAGCGCCACCATCGGGATTACCTTGGCCAGGGTGAGCTCCAGGGGGCGGATCGGGGTGACCATCAACTGCTCCAGCGTGCCGGCCTCCTTCTCGCGCACGATGGCCGCCGCGGCCAGCAACGTGCCCAGCATCACGACGGACAGCGCCACCATCGCCACCATGTTGAAATGGATGTACCGCATCTCCGGCAGGTACCAGGCCCGAACGTTATTGACGATGGACGGCAGACCATTGACCACGGCCATCCCGGATCTGTTCAGCCGCTCTACTTCAATCCCCGTTGAGTAGCGCCGCACGATTTGGGTCACATAACCCAGGGAGAGCAGCGCCGGGTTCGACTGCGTGCCGTCGGCCAGGACCTGAATGCTCACCGGCCGGCCCCCGGCCAGATCCCGGCCGAAGTCGGGTGGGATGATCAGGCCGAGCGCGGCCTGGCCAGAATCGAGCAGCCGGTCAAGTTCAGCCTCGTCCACCGGATAGAAATCCACCTTGAACGAGTCGGCCTGGCGGAAGCGCTCGACCAGGGCGCGGCTGGCGGGCGAGTTGTCCCGGTCGAGCACCGCGGTGGGGGTATGCTTCACGTCCATCGTCAGCGCCCAACCGCACAGCACGATCTCGGCGAACGAATACAACACCAGGAACACGATCGGGAGGTCGCGCAGGGTCTGGGTGAATTCCTTCCGAATAAGCGAACGCAGCCGGCCGTTCATATCAGCCAATCCGTTTCTTGAAGCGTAAGGCGGAAATCGCGACCAGCCCCGCCGCGTAGAGCGCCAGAAAGCCCATGGCCGGGGCGATGGTCTCAAGTCCTTGTCCCTTGAGCGCGATGGCGCGCGAGATATCAATGAAGTAACGCGCTGGGAAGACATTGGCATAAGCCTGCATCGGCGTTGGCATGGTGTGCACCGGGAAGATGAAGCCGGAGAATAGCATCGCGGGCATGATGGTTAGCACGATGGCGAGCAGCATCGCCGCGACCTGGGTGCGGGCGAGGGTCGAGACGAGCAGGCCAATGCCGACAGTGCAAAGCACGTACAACGTCGCGGCCATGAGGAATAGCGGCAGGCTGCCGCGGAACGGGACGCCGAACCAGAACACGCCGCCCGTCAGTACCAACAGCATTTCGAGGAAGGCAATCACGCCATAAGGGATCAGTTTGCCGAGCACCAATTCGACCGGGCGAATGGGTGAGACGTAGACTTGCTGGATCGAGCCGCGTTCCTTCTCACGCACGATGGCCAGCGCCGAAAGCAGCGGTGGGAAGGCCATCAGGATCACGCCGAACAGGCCGGGCACAGTCGAATTCACGCTCTCCAGCGTCGGGTTGTAGCGCACGCGGGCATTGACCGCGACCGGCCCGGATTGATCCAGCGTTTGCCCCGTCCGGCTTTCGACAAACTCGGCCAGCACGCGCCCGCCGTAGGCGGCGTTGATGGCGTTGACGTAGGCTTGCGTCACCTGGGCAAAGGGCGTGTAGGAACCGTCGAGCAGAGTCTGGGCCTCGGCAGTCCGGCCTGCGCTGAGGGCGGCGCCAAAACCGGGCGGGATCACCAGGGCCACATCCGCCGTGTCGCGGCCCAGCGCCTCCGCAATAGCGTCGTAATCGTTCACCGCGCCGGCGATGCGGAAGTAGCCGGAGTTGACGAACGCCTGCGCGTACGCGCGGCTGGCGGCGGTGCGGTCGAGATCGAGCAAGATCATCTGAATGTTCTTGACATCCGTGTTCACGCCGTAGGCGAACAGGAAGAGCATGATGAGCGGCAGCACCAGCGCGATGCCGAGCGTGTACGGGTCGCGCAGGATTTCGCGGCTTTCCTTGCGCAGGACGGCGAGGGTACGGGTAAACATAGTGGTCAGTGGACAGCGAGCAGTGATCAGTGCGCAGTGATCAGTGGGTAGTCTCGAAGGGATGCTTCGCAGTGAGCAGAGTTTGATCACTGTCGACTACCCACTGACCACTGTTCCGGCTTTCTTCCATTTCGATGAAGACCACAAACAAGTCTTCGAGCGAGAACGGGATGGGCGCGACGCGGTGCGCGGCATGGCCCTCGGCGGCAAAGGCGGCTTGAATTTCGGGCACCAGGCGGGCCGCATCCTCGACGAGGACGTGAACCCGGTCGCCAAACAGCCCGGCGCTGAGCACACCGTCCATCTTCTGCATGGCCCGTAGGGCGCGGACGGGTTCAGGGCAGGCCACTTCGAGCATTTCACCCGCGCGCATATTCTCGCGCAGGCTCGCCGGGCTGCCGGTGGCGATCAGGCGCCCGGAGTAGATCAGCCCGAGCGTCCCGCAGTGCTCGGCCTCGTCCATGTAATGCGTCGTCACGAACACCGTTACCCCACGCCCGGCCAGTTCGTAAATCAGGTCCCAGAAGGCGCGGCGCGAGAGCGGGTCAACGCCTGAAGTCGGCTCGTCCAGGAATAAGATACGTGGCTCATGCAGGATGGCGCAGCCCAGGGCCAGGCGCTGCTTCCACCCGCCGGAGAGGGCGCGCGTCATGGCCCGTTCGCGGCCCACCAGCCCGGCCATCTCCAGCGCCCAGCGTTTGCGTGAGGCCAGCCGGCTGCCGGGCACGCCGTACACACCGCCGTAAAAGTCCAGGTTCTCTTCGACCGTCAGGTCGTTGTAGAGCGAGAACTTCTGTGACATGTAGCCGATGTCGGGCTTGATCTGTGTCTGCTCGCGCACGATATCGCGCCCGGCCACCGTGCCGCTTCCGGCGGTGGGCGGCAGCAGGCCGCACAACATACGGAGGGTCGTCGTCTTGCCGCTGCCGTTCGGGCCGAGGAAGCCGTAGACCTCACCTGCGCGCACGTCCAGGGAGAGGCGATCCACTGCCGTGAAGTCGCCGAATTTTCTGGTGAGGCTGGAGAGGCGTATGGCGTAATCCGCATCACGCGTCACAGGTTTCGCCTGCTTATTATTCGCCGCGAGTGCAATGCCACCCGCAGTGGGGGCCGCCCGGCGGCCATCCGCCGCGCGCGACTCCAGTGTCGCCACGAACACGTCTTCGAGGCTGGGCGTTGCGCGGCGCACATCGGAGAGGCGGATACCAGCGGCGCTCATCTCAGTTTGCAGCACGGGCAGAGCGCCCTCCGGCTGTTCCATCAGCAAATGCACACGCTCGCCAAAGACCTGCACGTGCGAGACATTTGGGAGAGCGCGGAGCCGGCTCACGGCTGCACGCTGCGGCAGGGCCAGCAGGTCGAACATATCGCCCTTCAAACTCGCCCTGAGGGCCGCGGGTGTGTCGCAGGCGACGATCTCGCCCTGGTGCATCAGCGCCACCCGATGGAAGCGTTCAGCCTCGTCCATGTACGGCGTCGTCACCAAAATGGTGATCCCTTGCGCCAGGAAGTCGTTGAGCAGCAGCCAGAAGTCGCGGCGGCTGACCGGGTCCACGCCGGTGGTCGGCTCGTCAAGGAACAAGACCTGCGGTGAATAGACGAGCGCGCAGGCCAGGGCCAGTTTCTTCTTCATGCCGCCGGAGAGGTGCTCGGCCCGGCGGTCGGCGATGCGTTCAAGCCGGGCGAAGCGGAGCAGATCGGTGATACGGCGTTCGCGCTCTTCGGGTGGTAGGTGGTAGAGGTCGGCAAAGAAGTCCAGGTTTTCACGGATGCTGAGCGAGCCGTACAGCGTGAAGCCTTCGGACATGTAGCCGATCTTCCCGCCCAGGGCCGACGGGCTGGCGGCCACGTCCACCCCGGCCACGGTCGCTCGCCCGGCGCTGGGGCGCAGCAGGCCGCACAGCATTTGCAGCGTCGTGGTCTTGCCGGCGCCGTCCGGCCCAACCAGGCCGAAGATTTCGCCCCGGCGCACGTCCAGGTCGAGGCCCCGCACGGCCTTGACCTGCCTCCAGCGGTTGCCGTAGGTCTTGGCCAGACCCTTAGCCGCAATCACAATGTCGTTCATCGCAGTCTCCAGGCGAGCCCGATCCTGAAAGTGAACTCGCACGCGTTGGCCCGTTTCGCTTATGGTCACACCGGGCGGCGCGCCTTGATGAGCGGCGCTTTGCCGGACGAGGTCTTGGGGATCACGGGCACGCGTTGAACCGTGATGCGCGGGACACGGGCGCCATGAGCCGCTATCTCCTGGGCCAGTTGGTCTGCGACGGTCGTGTCCAGGAGGCCATCGCGAACACCACTCACCAGGACGGTCAATCCGTCGTCGGCGTCTTGGATCACCTGCCATCCACTCACCGGTAAGATGTCCATGATGCGGTTGAAGACCAGTGGCTGGATGGCCACGCGATCGCCGGCCTGCGAAGGGAGTAATAGCGCATCTTCGACACGCCCCTGGATACCTTCGAGGACGGCGAAGGGAAGGTGGCTGTCGCAGAGCGCGGTCGCCAGCCGCAGACTGTCATTGATTTCGTAACGGATGAGCGGCTGGGTCCGGCTAAACAGAGTCGTGACCAGCAGCCTGGCCCCGTAGACGCCAGGCGGCACGGGGCGATAGTGCTCGTCCACTACTTCGGCCAGCACCAGGTCCTCAAACAGGTGCATGCGCCGGCAGTGGTGTTGCTCGGCGGCGATGTCGGCCGTCTCTGTCGCACCATATTGATTGTATGGCTCGTCGCCCCAGGCAGCTTGCACCCGCCGACGCGTCTCGTCCGTGAGCACCTCCGAGCTGGTGAACGTCTTTTCGGGGTGAATCCGGAGTCGCCCAGCCAGTTGCTCTTCGGCCAGGATGCGGGCCATGGAGGCGTAAGCAATCAGGATATGCGGCTGCCACTCGTTGAGCCGTTGGACAATGCGTTCCAGGGGCTCGCTGGCGGCCACCCGGATGGACGGCGTCCACCAGCTCTGCACGGTCGCGCTGACCTGCGACGAGATGTGCCAGGGGCTGATCGAGGCGACGGTCGCCATCTTGCGCCGGCGCAGCAGGTTGACCGTCGCGCCAGACCATTCCTGCCCGCGGGCGAAGGACGCGATCATGGTCAGGAACTCTGGCTCGTTGAACAGGAAGAAGCCCGGCTGGCCGCTGCTGCCCGAGGTCGCACTCACCCGGTAGCGATCGAGATAGAGCCGGTCTTCTGTATTTCTCGCCGCGAACTCGCGTACCGTCTCCAGCCGAATGGCCGGATCCGTCACCACTTCATCGAAGTGTTCCATCAGCATCGTCTTGGTGAGCACCGGTAATTCGTTCAGCGGGCGGTCGGTGAGGCCCTGGTGGAACTTCCGATAGAAGGGCGAGTGAGCGTAGGCGTACTCTCGTAGACGACGCAGCGCCCCGGCCTGATGGGCTTCGAGCTGCGGGCGCGTCCAGCGCTCGTGCTGGCGAAGCCGCCTGAGGACATTCATCAGTTTGAGGACGATCTGTGCGTCCATGGCGGCCTTCCTTCTGATCGACTGCGACCGTCTTCAGGCGGCGTCCTTTTCAGTGTGATACAGGCCCAGGCCAACGCCAAACCA
This sequence comes from Anaerolineales bacterium, assembly GCA_034434015.1. Taxonomy (GTDB): domain Bacteria; phylum Chloroflexota; class Anaerolineae; order Anaerolineales; family UBA6663; genus SpSt-583. The sequence continues at coordinate 71,077 of DAOUAB010000229.1, read as the reverse complement.
CCGCCGGCCCGCCGGCAGGGGCAGCGCCGCCCATACAAGCTACTCAGGCATAACGGCGTCGATGACCGTTGGCACGATATTCAAAAGCCCAGCGCATCGGGGGTCCACGGATCAGTTTGAAGACGGTCAAGTTGGTCGTCATGATAACTGCCTGCCTAAAGAACCTGGTAGTTCACGATCTCGATCATGTCAGCGTGGGCGTGGAGCAATGGGACGAGCCGGTGAAGGCGCTGGCACTGCACGGCCACCAGGACCCGGCGGCCCGGATCGCGGCGCACGGCCTGGAGGATGTTGTCTCCAATGGCCTGGTTCTGAGCTTCCCACGCCAGCCGCTCATCCATCGTCCAGGTCCTCTCGATCAGCCAGCAGACCGTGTGACAGAAGGCGCCGAACAGGAGACCGTTGATCGTTTCGGGCCGATTGGCCCGGCGCTGCCCCCATTGCAGCAGATGGTCAAACACCTTGACCACCTGTCGTCGCCACCCAGCCTCCGGAGCGAAGTCGGCATACTGCCGTGGGGTTGGCGCGACCGGGACGAGGACGATATCGGTGGCGGCCTCGACCGGGGCCAGGGCCTCGCGCACTTCGACGGGCGTTTGGGATGGGTCCCCGGCCTCCCAGGCCTCGCGCGTGATCTCGGCGCACAGGATGTCGGGTGCAGCTTCGGTGACCAGACGCCGCAGGCAGGCCAGGTCGTAAGCAATCGGTTGGCGATGCAGCTCCGAGAGGGTGCCCAGAACAGCCAGGCGGGAGATTGCGGATGTATTCATCGTTGGCAGGATAGCGCGGCAGGCCGGTTGAGAGTAAGCGCCAGGCGGCGCAGGGGAGGCAGGTAAAACTACTTGATCGGGGAGGCGAGCCCGCTTTGCATTGCGATCAAAACGGCCTCGATGCGGGAGTGGACGCCCAGGCGTGTATACAGATTGGCAAGATGGCCTTCTACAGTGCGCACGCTGAGGTATAGCCGGGCGGCGATGGCCTTGTTGGTCAAACCGTCGCCGAGCAACACCAGCACTTCACGTTCGCGCTCCGTCAGTGTGCCTGGATCAAAGTCTGTCGCGGATATCCCGGCCGGCGGTCGCTTGAGCAGCGCGATGGCGAGCGACGCGCTCAGGTATTGTTCTCCACGCGCCACCTGCCGGATGGCGGCGCCCAAGACCTCCGGCGGTTCGTCCTTCGAGAACAGCCCGGCTGCGCCTGACAGCAGCCCTGGCTCCACGTCAGCGACGACGAGCAATAGGGCCGTCTCCGATGCCAGGGCCGGCAATTCATCAGCAAGCTGCGGGCCACTGGCCCACACCAGGACGCGCGGCGGCGGAAACGCGTCGAGGGGGACGATGCGCAGGCCGGGCAGTCGTTCCAGGAGTGCCGCCAGGGCCGCGCGGTCCAGCGGATAGCGACCACCCACGGCGACCGCGATGAGAGGTGGATGAGAAACTGACACGCTCTATCGTACCGAATTCACCCTGGCCTCGTCACGCGCCGTTTACCTGGCGCGGCACCCGCTAAACGGCCTACGGCCCGACCCGCTGATTGACGCCTCTCACCGCCTGAGGGATTCGCTAGACTAACTCAGATTGAGTTTCAGGACGATGCCATGTCTTCGGCGCAATTACCGACCCCGTCTATCCGATTATTGTCCTGGGTGATCATTCTGTCGGTACCGCTCGTGCTCATCGGCGGCGCGGTCCGGTTGCTGGTCACCGATCAATATCTGGCCTACGAATACGCCAAGGCAGATTTCCCGCCAGACCCCTTCGGCTTTACGGCCGTTCAACGGTTAGCTTACGCCTCGGCCAACTTCCGCTACGTGCGTGAGGCCGAGCCGCTGGAGGCCCTCGCCGGTCAACGGCTTGATGGCCAGTCCCTGTACAACGCCCGCGAACTCAAGCACATGCAGGACGTGCAGGACGTTTACCAGGGCACCTGGCTGGCATGGCGGATTGCCCTGGCCCTGGCCGTGATTGCTGGCCTGGCGCTGGCCTGGCGCCCGGAGACGCGGCCCGCCCTGGCCGTGGCCGTCAAGCGCGGTGGGCTGCTCTCGGCGGGCCTGGTCGCCGCGATAGGCCTGCTGGCCATCGTCGCCTGGCGCCTGTGGTTCACGGCCTTCCACCAGATCTTCTTTGCCCCCGGCACCTGGATGTTCAACGCCGCGGACACGCTCATCCGCCTCTTCCCAGAGAGATTCTGGATGGACGCTGCCTTGACCATTTCTGGCCTCACGCTGGCGGGCGGCCTGGCGCTGGCGCTCACTGGCTGGCTCGTCCAGTTCGACCTGGCGACTGTGCTGGCCCCCGCTCGTCCGGCACCCCAGAACCCAATAGGAGAAAGACCGATGTCCAACAAAGCAGCCCGGGAGGCGCGCCAACGCGCCCTGGCCCGGCAGAAGCAACTCCGTGTCGTTGCGTTTGCCGTCATCGTGGTGGGCGTCCTCGGTCTGGCCGCCTCACTCCTGTATTCGGGCTTCGCCCGGCCGCAGCTGGCGCCGCTGGCCGGGAAAGTAATCGATGTGGCCGCGGACATGGCCGGGTTTGACCTGAACCTGATCCGGGTGAAGGTCGGCCAGCCGGTCACGGTCCGGCTGACCAGCCTGGACAACGAGCACCACACGGACGGCGGCGGCAAGCACCAGTGGGCCGTGGACGAACTGGGCCTCAACGTGGTCGCGCCCCCGGAAGGCTCCAACGCGGTGACCTTCACGCCCGATAAGCCGGGCACCTACACCTACTACTGCGACATCTGCTGCGGGGGCCGGGCCAACCCGACCATGCAGGGCACCCTGATCGTGGAAGGCTAGCCGTGACGACCTCGCCCATCCGCCGCCTGCTGGTCCTCTCGCTGCTGGCCATCGTCGCCCTGGGCGCCGTGGCCCTGACCGGCTTCTGGCACCCGAATGCGCCCTCGGAGGCCATGCGCGCCTACCTGCCGCAAATTACCCTGCCGGCGGTGGTGATCGCCGGGATCGTCGACGGCATCAACCCGTGCGCCTTCACCGTGTTGCTGCTGTTCATCACGGCGATGCTCACCACGCTGCAAGCCGGGGAGCAGGACCTGCGCGCGGTCCGCGCCCGCCTGCTCGGCATGGGCAGCATTTACATCCTCGCCATCCTGCTCACCTACCTGGCCCTGGGGGTCGGGCTGCTCACGACCCTGGATGCCTTCACGCGCGAGCACCTGCCGGCGCGGCTGGGCGCGCTGCTGGCCATCCTGTTCGGGCTGTGGATGCTCAAGGACTACTTCCTGCCGGACCTGGGCTGGCGTCTCCAGGCCCCGGGCAAGGTCGGCCTGATCGCGCGCCAGTCCGCCAAGAAGGCCACGGTCCCGGCGCTGATCGTGGGTGGCTTCCTGATCGGTCTGTGCACGGTGCCGTGCAGCGGCGCCGTGTACCTGGGCGTGCTCAGCCTGCTGGCCCTGCAGCCCACCGCCCTCCTGGGCTACGCCTACCTGGTCCTGTACAACGTGATCTTCATCCTGCCCTTGGTCGTGATCCTGGTGGCCGCCTCAGCACGGCCGACCCTCAACCGCCTGGCGCACTGGAACCTGCACCACAAGGAGGGCGTCCGCCTGATCCTGGGCGCCGGCGTCGTCGCCATGGGCCTGGTGATCCTGGCGACGGTGTGAGGCGGCGTTGGCCACCCAGATAGGGAGAGTAAGCACGAACGCCCAGCGGCAGCTCGGTCGCTGGACGTTCGTGCTTGTCCTGGCGGTGAGCGCGTGTGCTCCGCCGGAGGCCACCCCAGACAGCCTGACGCCGACCTTACCACCCCCACGGATCACGACCGCGTTGCCCGATCCGCCAGAAGTCGTCGCCCAGCGTTTTCTCAAGGCCTGGGAGGCCGGCGACACCCTCACGATGTATGGTCAGCTCTCGCCGGCCGGACAAGGCGCCATGAACCTGGAGGCCTTTCGAGACCGTTACCGCACGGTCTCAGACGCGCTCGGTGCCACCCGCGTGCAAGCGGTGCTGCTGGACACCACCACCGAAGGACGTCGCAGCCAGGTCGCTTTTCGAGTCACCTTCACGACGGCCCTGCACGGGGGGCTGACCCGGGAGTCATCACTCACCCTGAGTTTCAGAGACGGTCGTTGGTCCGTGGATTGGAGCCAGGCTGCCATCCTGCCTGAACTAGAGGGTGGCAACACGCTGTATGTCGATCACCAGTTGCCCGAGCGAGGCAGCCTCTATGACCGGAGCGGCCGGGCGCTGGTGGCCGTGTCTGACTGGGTGGCGGTCGGGGTCGTGCCCGGGCAGATGACGGAGGGCTCCGCGCTCGTGGACCGCCTCGCTCCGCTTCTCGGTCTGAAGCCTGAGGTGATCGAGGCCCGAATCGCATCTGCCCAGAGCGACTGGTACGTGCCCCTGGGCGAGTTCCCCGTGGGTGAAGCCCAACCGAACCTGGACGGACTCTCGGATCTGGCAGGGGTGGTGGCCACACCCCTGCGCACGCGCTACTACTTCGGCGGATTGGCGCCCCAGGCGCTGGGCTACCTGGCCCCCCTCTCGCCCGAGACTCTGGCCGCTTACACGGTCCGGGGCTATCCGGGGGATGCGCGGGTTGGAGCCGCCGGGCTGGAGCAAACCCAGGAGGCGCGGCTGTCTGGACGGCCGGGAGGCGCGGTGTACTTGGTTTCCCCCGGTGGCGAAATCATCACCAGGCTGGTGGAGGCCCCGGTGACATCGGCTGAGGACGTGTATACCACCCTCGACTTCGAGTTGCAGCAGGCCGCTCAAGCGGCGCTGGGCGACCTGGTCGGCGCCATCGTGGTGCTCCAGCCCGAGACGGGTGAAGTCCTGGCGCTGGCCAGCACACCGGGATACGACAGCAACCTCTTTGATCCCGCCAACCCGAACTCGGTGATGCTACCCGCCGTGCTGGGCGACGCGCGCCGCCCGCTCTTCAATCGCGTGACCCAGGGCCAATACCCGCTGGGTTCGGTGTTCAAGATCGTCACCATGGCCGCCGCGCTCGAGACGGGCGGGTACACGCCGGAGTCGCAACTGGACTGTACTTACGAATGGACAGGGCTTGGGCCAGACTACCCGAAATATGACTGGAAAGAAGCCGGGCACGGAGTCCTCACCCTGGTCGAAGGCTTGATCGAGTCCTGCGACACCTGGTTCTACGACCTCGGGCTGGCCCTGGACGGGCGCGACCCGGCCCTACTGCCGCAGTTTGCGCGAGCCTTCGGACTGGGCGCGCCGGCTGGCCTGGTGGATCTCCCGGATGCGCCCGGGCTGGTGCCTGACCCGGACTGGAAACTGAAGGCGACCGGCGTGCCGTGGTGGCCGGGCGATGCCGTCAACCTGGCCATCGGCCAGGGCGACCTGCTGGTGACGCCACTGCAAGTGGCCAGGCTCGTGGCAGCGGTGGCCAACGGCGGGACCTTATACCGGCCGCAGCTCGTCCACCACGTTGCCCCACCCGATGGGCCTCCATCATTTGAATTTAGCCCAGAAGCCGACGGGCAGCTCCCCATCTCCGGTGAGACCCTGGCCGCCCTTCAAACGGCGCTGCTGGGGGTGACGCAACACCCGAAGGGCACGGCCTTCCAGCGGTTTCGTGGTCTGGGCATCCCGGTGGCAGGGAAGACCGGGACGGCGCAAGCCCCGGGGGCCACCAGCCTGCCGCACAGCTGGTTCGCAGGCTACACACTCGCCGATCGACGGGATCGGCCCGACATCGCCATCGCCGTCCTGGTCGAAAACGCCGGGGAAGGCTCAGCGGTGGCCGCCCCCATCTTCCGACGCCTAGTGGAAACTTACTTTGAAGGTCGGCCCCGCACCCGCTTTCCATGGGAAAGCGCCATTGGTGTCCCGGCTGAGCCCAAGAGTACACCCACGCCAGACTTTGCCGCGTCCGAGACTCCTCCCCCCTAAGCCCCACCTGGCTCTCCTCGGTGACACTGCCGTGCCGGCCTGAGACAGCGATGCCGAAACTGTTAAGGATAAGGGTGATACCTGTCACAGACTTTGGCGAATGAACGTCAGTTCTCCAGCCCTGCCATTTGTTTCAATATCAGGAGGACCTGTGAATTCCGTTCCGGGAGACCCTGAAAAAAGATGAAGAACCACCCCTACAGCGAAAGTGTCGAGATGTACCTCAAGACGCTGGCCGTCCTAGGTGGGGCCTGCGAGCCCGTGCCAGTCGCGCAGGTCGCCGAGCGCCTGGAGGTCACGCCGGTCTCCGCCAACGAGATGATGCAGCGCCTGGCGCGCGAAGGCCTGGTCACTCACCAGCCCTACAAGGGCGTGCAGCTCACCGAGGCCGGCCGTCAATTAGCCCATAACGTCATCCGCCGCGAGCGGCTGTGGGAGAGGTTCCTCGCAGATCACCTGAAACTGGACTGGGCGCTCGTCCATGATTGGGCCTGCCAGTTGGAGCACGCCACCGCGCCGGAGGTCATCGAGGCCCTGGACGCGTTCCTCCAGTATCCGGCCGCCTGCCCGCAGGGCAACCCCATCCCGCGCGCCAACGGCGAGATCGAGCCCGCCACGAGTGTCCTCCTGGACCAGTTATCGGTCGGCCAGTCAGCGCGCCTCCTGGCCTTCGAGGATGAGAGCGCCGAGGTGCTGGGCTATGTTCAAAAGCGCGGCCTGCGACCCGGCCTCGCGGTGACCGTGACCGAGATCGCGCCCAAGCACGGCCCGCTCACGTTGCGGGCTGGCGATCAAGAGGTCGTCCTGGGCGTGGCCCTCGCGGCCACCGTGCGCGTGGAACCCATTTCCCTTTAAGGAGGCTGGTATGTCCGAGACAACGTCCCTCAGCCGATTACGGCCTGGCCAGACGGGCGTCATCCTGCGCGTCGGCGGACGTGGCCCCGCTCGGGGACCCGGTGGAGTATCGCGTCAAGGATTACTACCTCTCCTTACGGCAGGAGGACGCCTCCAGGATCGAAGTGAGCACCGAGACCAGAGGTGTCCATGGCTGATAAACGGGCCACTTACCGGTCCCTCGGTGCGCAGGGGCTTCTGGGCGCGGGCAGTTGTCATGACGTGCCGCGCCCGGCGCAGACTGTCTCTGGGTCGGCTTCGGGGCTCAAGGACCGCGGCTGCGATCTGGTGCTGGCTCTGGCCGGCAACCCCAACGCCGGAAAGACCACCCTCTTCAACACCCTGACCGGGCTGCGCCAACACGTAGGCAACTGGCCCGGCAAGACGATCGAAAAGAAAGAAGGCTCCTGCCGATTTGAGCGACTGACCTTGGGAGTGGTGGATCTGCCCGGCACGTACAGCCTGACCGCGTATTCGCCGGAGGAGGTCATCGCCCGCGACTTCGTCCTTGAGGCCTGGCCGGACGTCATCATCGACGTCGTGGATGCGACCAACCTGGAGCGCAACCTGTACCTGACGGTCCAGCTTCTGGAGCTGGGGGTCCCGCTGGTGCTGGCACTCAATATGGCCGACGAGCTCCGCCGGCAGAAAGGCGCCATCGATCTGTGCGCCCTTTCAATTGCGCTCGGCGGCATCCCGGTGGTTCCGACGGCCGCCAGCCGGGGCGAGGGCATTGACGAGTTGCTGGCGCAGGCCGTCCGCGTCGCGAGAACATCCGCCCAGAGGCACGGGACATGAGCGCCCCGACCGCGGCCCTGGCCGCTTTTCGCGTGGACTACGGCCACGACGTTGAAGAAGCGATCCAATGCCTCACGGCTGCCCTGGCGGAAGCGGACCTGGGGGGCGGCCGTTATCCGCCTCGCTGGCTGGCTCTCAAACTCCTGGAGGGCGAGACCGATATCGTGGCCCGGGTGCAGCAACTCCCGGACAGCCGTCCGATCCTGACCCTGGCCCATGAACTGTCCACCGGCCTGCGCGAGCGGCACCATGACGATCCGGACCTGATCCTGGCCGATCGGCGGTACAGCTTTATCAACGGCCTGGTCCGGCAGGTGGTCCGCCGCCCGCTGGGGGATCGCCTGGCACTGACGCGGCGCATCGACAACGTCGTTACCCACCGCTGGCTGGGCCTGCCTATCTTCTTCGCCGTCATGTACCTGGTCTTCTACCTGGTCATGAACGTCTCCGCACCCTACCTGAATTGGGTGGACGGCGTGATCAACGGTCCGATCGCCCGTTGGCTGGCCGCGATCCTGGGAGTGTTGCGAGCCCCAGAGTGGCTGCGCTCGCTAGTCGTTGACGGCGTGGTGGCGGGCGTGGGCAGCGTGCTGGTCTTCGTGCCAGGCTTGCTGATCCTGTATTTCTTCTTGGCGCTGCTGGAGGACTCCGGATACCTGGCGCGTGCTGCCTTCGTCATGGACCGCTTCATGCGCGTGGTCGGCCTGCACGGCAAATCCTTCATCCCCATGATCCTGGGCCTGGGCTGCGCCGTGCCCGCGATTTACGCCACCCGGACCATCGCCGGCCGCCGGGACCGTCTCGTGACCGCCCTGCTGGTGCCCTTGATGTCGTGCTCGGCGCGCCTGCCCGTCTACGTCGTCTTCGGCCTGGCCTTCTTCGGGGACCGCGCCGACGTGGTTGTTTGGACGTTGTACGCGCTGGGCATCCTGACCGCTATCCTGGCCGGGCTGGTATTCACGCGCACCCTGCTCAAGCCAGACCTGACCTCGGCTTTTGTCCTGGAACTGCCGCCGTATCGCTGGCCGTCCCTCAAAGGCGTCCTGATCCATACCTGGGACCGGACCAGCGGGATGCTCCACAAGGCCGGCACCACCATCCTGGCGGTCTCGATCTTGATGTGGCTGCTGCTCAATCTACCCTGGGGCGTGACCGCGCCTCGCGACTCGTATTTCGGGCGTGTCAGCGCCGCGATTGCGCCGGCCTTTGAGCCGCTCGGCTTCGGCCGCTGGGACACGGCCGGCGCCCTGGTCAGCGGCTTCGTGGCCAAGGAGGTGGTGGTCAGCACCCTGAGCCAGATGTACGTCGGCAGTCAAGGCGACCTGGACAGCGCCGTGCCCCCGACCTTGGGCGAAGACTTGCTCGGCATTGTCACCGGCTTCGCGACGGCCACGTTCGAGTCGGGCAAGACGCTGGTTAGCGTGCTCCCGGGCGTCAACCTGGTGACGGCCGACGCCCAAGCCGAGGATACGGCCCTCAGCCAGGCGCTGCGCGCTCGCTTCACGCCGCTGACCGCCTTTGCGTTGCTGGTGTTTGTCCTGTTGTATGTGCCGTGCGCCGCCACGCTCGGCGCCCTCACCCACGAGTTCGGCCGGCGCTGGGCCGTATTTTCGGCCGTGTACCAGACCCTGGTGGCCTGGCTGGCGGCCTTCCTGGTCTACCAGGGGGGCCGGCTGCTGGGGCTGGGGTAAGGGCGGCCGGGTCAATCAAACCCGGCCCGGCCAGGGGCAGCAGCCAGCTCGAGAGCGGACGATGTTGACCCAGGTCCTGACGCTGTTGGCTGAACACCGCGGCGGGCTCAACCTCCAGGAGATGAGCCGCCGCCTGGACGTTCAACCGGGCGCACTGGAAGGCATGCTGGAACTGCTCGTCTCTAAGAGACGGCTGGTCAAGCTGGACCCGCGCGACCAACCCTGCGGCCAATGCCCGCTGCACGCTGATTGCAACCTGGTCACCGGCAGCCAACCCCGCTACATGCTCGTTCGCCGGTGCGGGCTCGGGGACCAGGCCCTCCGGCCGAGGGGTCTTCTCCCACCGGGGTTGTAGCGCGGACCGCCGCTCAGGCGACTCGTCCAAATCAGGATCAAATCCCGGTCGAATTCAGCAGCTTGCCAGGCTGGCTGCGGGGTGGCGAGTTGTTTCTCATTCCTGCGTCTCCCGACGGCGCGGCCATCCGTAGAGCATCAAGGCCAGCGCGCCATCCAGCGCTGCCAAGGCCCAATTTCCGCGCACGCCTGACCGCACGCCATAGGGCGTGAAAGGGGAGCCCTTCACGGCAAGAAAGACGTGGTCGAGCGCGCCGCCAAAAAAGAGTCCCGACAGGAACAGCGAGATCTTTGACCAGCTCATGGTGTCACACTTTCAACCGGGCCTGAGCCCTGTGTAGCCAGAATCCTCTAAGGTGGGCCACGAGTCCGTTCTTTCCTCATGGAGAGAGTTCCGCACGGGGCGTCCGCGATTGTACTCGTGCCGGCCTCATTTTCTCATGATCGTCATTCTCCGACCGAGACACAGTGCTTGATCTTCTCAGGCGCGGGGCGCTGCCCGCCGGTTCGATCCTGCGGGTCACGGGCCATTTGGCCTATACCAAAGCGGGCGCAATGGCGCTCTCGCGCAAGGCGTTATATTGTTACCCTTTACGAAGGAAGAGTCCCTGGCAAAACCGATGTCCGCGTGCCGAACACGCACTGCTGGATGTTCTGCTCCTAACCGGGCCGGCTTACATTCCGGTGCCGCGCTTTGGCTCGGGCGCGCCGCCGGGCGGTCCACAGGTCTCCTTTGGTCCGCAGCGCGTGACCGGCGCCACCCACTTCGGAAGCTCTGCGCTGGCGAGAGCCGCCCGCTGTGCATCGGCCGCCATCGACCTGCTGCCGGCCGTGCTGTCCTGGCTCGGCCTGGCCGCGCTGCGGCGGTCCTGACGAACCTGGGTGGACGCGCCCTCACGGCTTAGGTCGTCTTGAGGGCACCTGGCATGAACAGGTGGGCGCGGATCAGGTAGAGGCGCGAAGTTGCGCCCAACGCAAATTGGAGGACGACATGTCGACGACACTGGCAACCCCGATCCACACCTCGACGAACGAGGTGGACAAGCAGGCCACGGCGCTGGCCCGGGACCGCTACGACCGGCAGGCCCCCGTTTACGACCGCCGCCAGGGCCTGCTGGAGGCCTTCCAGCGCCCATGGCGCCAGCGGCTGTGGCGCCTGGCGACCGGCCCACGCGTACTGGAAGTCGGCGTCGGCACGGGCCTGAACATGCCCTTCTGGCCGGGCCACCTGCAGATTGTGGCGACCGACTTTGCGCCACGGATGCTGGAGCGCGCCCGCCACCGCGCCGCGAAGTTGGGACTGGCCGCCGACCTGCGTCTCGCCGATGTCCAGGCGCTAGAGTTCGCGGACAGCGCCTTCGACACGGCGGTGGCCACCTGCGTGTTCTGCTCAGTGCCGGACCCGGTCCTGGGCCTGCGGGAGCTGGGTCGCGTCGTGCGGCCGGGCGGCCAGATCCTGCTGCTGGAGCACATGCGGCCCGAGAGCGCTATCATGGGGGCGATGACCGATGTGATCTCCCCGCTGTTTGTGCGCTTGACGGGTGCTAACATGAACCGGCGCACCCTGGACAATATCCGTGCGGCTGGGCTCGAAATTGAGTCGGTCGATGACCTGGCGATGGCCGGCATGTTCAAGTTCGTCGTGGCGCGACCCGGGTGACGGCGCCTGGAGATTCTTTAGGACGTCATTGACGTGGAAGACACTCAATCCGCTCCCCGGCTTCAATAGAGGACCATTCCCGTGAACAGGCCGTCTGGCTTCGCGCTGATCGCGTTGCTGGGTACGCTGCTGGGCAGTTGTGCCAATTTGCCCCCTAATGGCGTGTCAACGCCGGCTGCGGCGCCTTCGGCAATTTCGAGCGCGTCGGCGGTTACAACCCAGCGTCCATCACCTGCGCCCGGCTGGCCCACGGACGGCTGGCCCACTTCGCGCCCCGAGGACCAGGGCCTGGATCCGCAAACGTTGGCCGAGATGCTGGCCACGATCCAGGCCCGGCGCCTGAATCTACACAGCCTGCTGGTCATTCGAAACGGCACTCTGGTCAGCGAAACGTACTTCGGGCCCTATCAAGCGGATACACCACACGAATCCTATTCAGTCACCAAGAGCTTCATCGCCACGCTTATCGGCATCGCATCAGACCGCGGCGCCATCGACCAGCTCGACCGGCCGATCCTCGACTTCTTCCCTGAGCAGGCCGCCCGCCGGGATCCCCAGAAGCAGGCCATCACGTTGGAGGACCTGTTGACGATGCGGGCCGGCCTGGAATGGGAAGAAGGGGACGCCGCCTACCGGGCCCTGTATCAGAGCCCGGATTGGGTGGAATTTATGCTTGAGCGGCCGATGGCTGGCCCACGTGGGAAGGTGTTCAACTACTGCTCGGGATGCTCTCATCTGTTGTCGGCTCTGCTGGAGTCCGCCACAGGCATGAATCCACGAGCCTTCGCGGAGGAAACGCTCTTCGGGCCACTCGGCATACGGTCGGCGCGGTGGGCCACCGACTCAGCCGGAATACCCATCGGCGGCTGGGGCCTGCAGCTCACGCCGCGCGACATGGCCAAACTCGGTTACCTGTATCTCCAGCGGGGCGAATGGGCTGGACAACGCATCGTGTCGGCCCAATGGGTAGAGGCCGCCATCCAGACGCATACACCCACGGAGGACGACTTAGGCTACGGGTATCAGTGGTGGACCTACCCTGCTCTTGGGGCTTATGCGGCTCTCGGGCGGGGGGACAGATGATCTTCGTGGTCCCAGGCGACCACTTGGTCATCGTGACCACTGCGGAAATGGACGGTCACGAAGAAATCTTTGAGTTAATCGAGCGATACCTTCTTTCCGCCGTGCAGACACCGCCCTAAGGTGAGCTGTTGCCGAAGGCGGCGACGCTGCGACGAGTAGGGTGTGTCCCCGGGCATCCAGCGGGTGGGCCAGGCGCAACTGGAACGACTGGCCCAGCGAGATTTCGGGGTACCATTGGGCATGCACCCCGAGACGAGAACTTCGCTCCCACCCCTTGGAGGCGCCCGCGGTGACTGGCGTTATCGCCTGCTTCGGTTCCATCTGCCCCTGGCGCTTGCGAGTGCCGGGGTCATTCTCCTCTGGCTGAGTGTTCCCCTCTTCCAGGCAGCCGGCCACCAGTCCCCGCCAGAGTCAGCCAGCCACACCGGCGCTCACCCGGCCTCGTCGGGAGCGGATCACGCCGGTGATCACCGATCGCCGCGGACAGGCTCCCAGACCGCCGGCCACCAAGGTCCAGGGCAGGCAGGCGGCGAGAACCCCGCAACGACCCATCCTGCGACGCAACCGGCCATTGTGGACGACCGCGTCTTCATCGCGCGGTTCACCACCGCCAGCGGCTACGTCGCGCTGGGATGGCTGGCGCTCACGCTCCTCATCGGACCGGCCAACCTCCTGCTGGACAGGCGGAACCCTGTCTCAAGCTATCTGCGTCGCGACATAGGCGCATGGACGGCCATCGTCAGCCTGATCCACGTCATTGCCGGGTTCTTTGTGCACGGGCCCGCAGCGCCCTTCGGCGAACGGGTGCGCTTCTATTTCTCGACGCCCGACGGCAGGCTCTTGACCAACAGCTTTGGCCTGGGGAACTGGTCCGGGCTGGCCGCCACCCTGATCGCGGTGGGATTGCTCGCGATTTCCAGCAACTTCGCCCTCGCGAAGCTCAAAGCGGGACCGTGGAAGTGGCTGCAGCGCCTGAACTACGCCTTGTTCCTGCTCGTCATTCTGCATGCGATTTATTACGGTGCACTGTCGCGGGTCACCACCCCCACGACGATCCTGCTGGGCCTCTTCGCCGGCGCGGTCTTCGCCGGACAGATGCTGGGAGTTTGGCTGTGGCGGCGGAAGCGGGCGCGCACAACGGCCAGGCCGCCGGCGTGAGCGGCGTCGGCGCGAGCGACACGCCGTCCAGACCGGCGGCCTCGTGGTTGAATGAGCGGGGCGCAGCTCGCGAATCATCAAGAGCTTGATGGCCACACGGTTACCTGAAGCCGCGAAAGCCGTCCAGGCAACTCGAAAGCGTCGCGCCAGTTGATCGTGACTCTCGCCGGGTGGAAGAAGCGCTTGACAACCGGCTTGCTTGAGCAGACTCCTGCAGTATCCAGCACCCGTCTGGGATTAACTTGGACAGCGTGTGCTTAGCACGTCCTGGTGGTCTGGAGCAGAACGGCTTGCTGACCGGGCGCGGTAGTGGCATAAAGGGCGGCGAGGTCGCCAACGCCATTAAGGCGCATGAAGCCCCCCAGCGAACCCGTCAGTTGGGCGATCCCACAGGCAGCCATGAAGATGGCCCGGATCGGCGTGTGGCGGCGCAGGACACCTGCCAGTGTCAGCAGACTGCCGCCTATCATCAGCCAGGCCACTGCGTCGAGGGTCATCGCCACGCGATACAGAGTGGGGTTGCGGACGGCCGGCAAGAGTTCTACACAGTCTGCTCCCAGAGCATTGTCCGATGCCTGCTGGCCGATGCTGCCGAAAATCACCATTGGGAGCGCAAGTGCCGTCAGCGCGGTTCCAGTGACCGGCGCGACAGGAAGCGCAGCCAGAGGGTGGAGTCAGCGCGGGTTTGTTCGAGGGACATTGGCTGCATAATGTTCTCCATCAGCGATTGTCAAACTCTTTGGGCAGCATGAAATGGATGAATACCCAAATGGCTATCTGTTGGAGCGGTCAGATGACCATCCTGAGCAGCCGCCTCTATCATTTCAACATTACGCCATTGATTCTTGGTGATCTGGCTTCTGGCAGTGCTGACATTTTTATCACGGGCCGCGGCCGTTAAGGGATCAGGCACCCCCTGGGGCCTGCGTCTCTATCCGCCGATATACCTCCTAGTGCTCAACGCCCTAACGATCCAACTATCCAAGGTGGTTTGCTATTCTTTTCGCCTTCGTCGTGCGACTAGGGATCGTGGGCGGGCGCCGGCGGCTCAGTGGTTGCGAATGTCGCGTCTGGGGCGCCCCGCTCGGCCGCCCGATGGGACGACCATTGGCTTCTTGCGTGACCGCGAGGATAAACTCGACGTTTACCTGATGTAATCCAGATGGGACGGTGTCAAGCGGCTTATGGATGACCCTTCCCAAGATGTTTCTGCCTAGCAAATTGGTCGGGCCAATACAAGAACCGTCACTTCGGCCCTTTCTCCACCTCAGTAAACACAATAAGATTGTGTTTCCTTGCGTTATCATAAGAACGAGGCGAGTCCTGCGAACACAAGCTAACCAGTTGGCCCATGACTTTCACTTGACGGGTGCTTTTTGCGAGCCTACACTCTCCGCTACGGGAACGCGCCTAAACATCCCGCCACCGTCGTCTCGGGAAGCAAGCTACTGAGTTTTGAGAAAATAACTTGACACCCCGGCCGCAAAAAAAGGCCCAGACTAGGGCGTTTTGCGCATACCAGGTGTCAAATCATCGATTGAAATTCAGTAGCACCGCCGATCAAATCTCTCCTATCGGTCCTGAACACTGGAGGTGTTCCCATGCATCACGAACCTGCGCCGAGGCCCGCGTTCGACCCCCCTTACCGGTCGGAAGAGTTGGCGTCGCTACCGCCACTTCTTGCCACCGAACCACCGCCTGCAACGTCCGAAATTACAGTGGCCAGCGTCATGGTCTCCGGTGCTCACGGTGAGCCACACATCTCACACCGCATCACGCCGATTCACTCCGAGACAGGCGTGTACCGGGTTGACACCGTTCTCACCGGCGGCAACTTCCACTCGCACCCGCGCGCCCTGAAGATACCCGGCCGTCGCTTCGACCCGACCCGAGTTTCTGTACCCGGCTGGTCGTCCGAGCCTTACCGACCCCGCTTCCGCGATCTGCGTTACGTACCGGCTGCCGCGGCCGCTCCCATGCCCCGGCAGGTCCGGACCCGGAAAGGGGTGGAACTGGAACCCTATATCATCTATCCACCTGATCGCCGCTACGTGTTCGATGACACGTCGTATCCTTGGTGTACCGTTGGGGCGGTGTACTCAGTGAGTCTGGCCAGTGGCGTCTTGGTCGGACCGCGCCATATGCTGACCGCCAGCCATGCCATCGACTGGCAGCCCGATGGCAGTTTCGGACAGGTACGATTCGTGCCGGCCTCGTTCGACGCACAGGCGCGGTTTGGCACTGCGTATGCAACAGCCATCTACTACTATCGCCGGCTCGCCGGCGGCCCGCAGAACTCCGACGATGTGGCTGAGGATTATGTGGTGTGTGTGCTGGATACCCCGATGGGCGATCTGCTGGGCTGGATGGGTTCTCGGGTGTACGACGATGATTGGAACGACCAACCCTATTGGTCACACATTGGATACTCGATTGACATCGGCAATGGCGGGCTGCGACCGTCCTATCAGGATCAAGCTACTTTCGACGATGCCGACGGTCCGGGCTTCTTGGGGACCGGCGATGGCTTGGACATGCGGACTCGGACAGGCGATGTCACCTATGGCGATTCGGGTGGCCCATTTTTCGAGTTCTGGCCCGATGGACCGTATGTCGTGGGTGTCACCAGCGCGGGCAGTCCAGTTGGTAACTGGTGCGGTGGCGGGGAGCCAATGGTGAACATGATCCGCCAGGCACGCCGCGACGATCCTTGAAGGCTTCTCTCGTTAGGAGGTGTAGCAATTTCAAAACTTCTTTGGTGCCTGTTTCGTGTCAGCCGGGATGGGACAGGTTGAGGGCTTGAGTAGAGGTCTTCCACATTTTCGTGTTCGAGCCACATGCAGTAACCGAGCGGAGTAGATCCAGCTTGGCCCTGCCCGCGCGGCACATTTAGCGCTTTAGAAGCTTGAGTTTGTTGACCTGGCCTTCGGTTTGGCCGTTGCTCCAAGGTCAAGATCAGGCCGCCCGGACGGCGGCCTGATCTTGACGCAAACTAATCGCGATAGTCTTGAACTCCCGTACGTAAGGGTTCGGTAAGCTTTTGGGGTCCATCCTGTCGTACCCACAGCAGCTTGTGCTGCCATTCGGCACGCCAGGCCCTCCGCCGCCTCAGGGACCGGATCCTGGCGATCCCCTGGCCGCTGGTCGCCAGCTATATCCGCCGCCTGACTCGTTAAAGTCATCCGGCGCCTGGAGCTCAGGCCCAGTTGGCGTAGCCGTACTTCACTAGGTCCACCATATGCTGGCCGCCGGCAAAAACCGAGTGGTCTTCGGTCACATGGAACCACCCCAGTGAGAACTCTTCCTCGTTCCCACTGGCGATGCCAACGACGCGCGGGTCCCGTCCAAACCAGCCGAAGAGCGGCCCGCCGGACCAGCCGCCCGGCAGGAACTCGGCCGTCTCGAGTTCCCGCCCATCCCCATCTGAGTCGACGTCCTCGATCCGCAGGTCGGGCGCAAGCATCGGCCGGTTATTATTGCTGCCCGGGTAACCGATCGACTGCCAGCCCGAGCGCCGGTAGCTGTCGTCATCAAAGTAATACCAAGTGCCCATCCAGCCCGCCTGGCGCCCGATCGGCTGGTACAGGCTGGCAATCACATAGTCGCGGCCGTGCACGTCGTCCTTTTCGGTCCGGATGCCGCGCGCGTGCTGTACAAATGCGCTGCCAAAGGGCCGGGGGTTAGGATCGCCGTTCCGGAAGCCGGGGATGAATTCCATCGACCACTGTGTGGCCCCCCAGGGCACGGCGTGGCTGGCGGTCAGGATCAGGTTGGGCCCGACCAAAACCGCGCTCCCAATCTGGTCCAGCTGGCCTGGGACCCGCGCGATGACGCGCCCGACCGTGCACCACGGCCAGTTGCGCTCCGCCAGTTCTGCCGCCACCAGCCCGCCGTTGATCAGCTCCCGCTCGTGAGGCCCGGCCTGAATACCGCCCACTACCACCGGGACCATTAGCACGCGCTGCGGGCGCGGGATGATCCGGGGGAGATAGCGCACGCCGAGCGAGCCAGGCCGGTAACTCTCCGGCAGGGGGAGGCGGCGGGCCTTCCGGATCAGGTCTCCCGGCTCGAGCCGGTCGGCCGAGGTCACAGGCTGGCCCAAGAAGAAAGAGTCGGTGCCCGGGCGAAGGCAGACCTGCCAGCGGTTTTCGCCCAGCGCCTCCACGGCCGCCTGCGGCGTGCGGCCGCCCAGCACTGTCAGGCAGACCTCAGGTTTAGGCGTCGGCGGCCGGTCCTCGGTCGCTTCCTCCGGCTCGATCCAGGCGAGGTCATCCAGGGTCAGGAGCGGCGGTGCCTCGCCTTCGGACTTCGGCGAACGGCGGGCGGCCGCCAGCCAGACCATCTGCTTGGCCCGCTCGGGGCTATAGACGCTCGTGGTCAACTCCCAGCGCTCATCCAGGGGGAAAAAGCCCCCGCCCGCATGCCGCACAGTGGTAATACGCCCGTTCGACTTCGATCTCACCCGCCTCGGTCACGATCCGCCGCCGGCGTTTGCCCTTGGACTTCATCTTCCGGCCACACGCCGGGCAACTCGGCCAGACCGGCAACTCGGCGGCGCTCTCTTGGGCCAACGCGCTGGCAATCGCCTGCTCAATCGCCTGCCCCGCGCCCCGGGCCACCCGTTCAATATCAGCCAGGCTGGCTTCCCCGGGGGCCTTTCGCTCGGCCAGCGCCTGGGCCAGGGCGGCTTCTACCGCCGCCCGCAACCGGGCTTCCAATTCGGCTTTGCCCTCTCCCATCGGCGGCCTCCTTCGGCGTGAAGGCCGCAGTCTACTCCCGACCGGCCAAAATCTGCGAATGCACCCGCAGCAGCCGCGACGAATTCGCCAGGATGCCCAAATCCGGCAGAGATTGCGCGGCGGCGGCAAAGATGGGCGGCAGGAAGCCAAAGGCGGCCAGCGTCAGCCCCGCCACATTGTAAATGGCGGTGAAGACCAGGTTCATTTTGACCACCTGCATCGTCCGCCGCGCGATGCGAAAGACCTCTGGAACAAGCGCCCAGTCGTCGCGCATCAGCGCGATGTGGGCGGCCTCGATGGCGATGTCGGTTCCCGCCGCGCCCATTGCGATGCCCACATCTGCCTGCGCCAATGCCGGTGCATCGTTCACTCCGTCGCCCACCATCACCACAGTGCGGCCTTGCGCCTGATACGCTTTCACCACCGCAATCTTGTCTTCGGGGAGAAGATTGGCGCGATACCTTACGCTGAGCTTGTCAGCGAGCGCGGCAGCTGTGCGCTCGTTGTCACCGGTGAGCAGCTCAACTTGCGGCACACCTAAAGCGCGCACAGCGTTCAGTGCCGCAGGCACCTCGGGGCGCAGAGTATCGGCGGCAGCTAACACCCCCGCGAGTTCATCATTGCGCGCCACAAACAAGAGTGTCTTGCCCTGCGCTTCGAAAGCGTGGGCTATAGATAGCGACTCAGCCATGGGGATGAGACGGCGGTTGCCCACCGTCACGATGCTTCCATCCACCTTCGCGCGCAGACCCATGCCGGGGATGGCTTCAAAATCTTGGGGTTCGGCCAACGGTAGATTCCGGGCACGAGCCGCCACGCGCACCGCTTCGGCCAGCGGATGCTCCGAGTAGCGTTCGGCAGACCCGGCCAGCGCGAGCACCTCCGAGGTGGATAGTCCGTTCAATGGAATCACGTCGGTGATTTGCGGCTGGCCGAGGGTGAGCGTGCCGGTCTTGTCAATCAGGAGTACGTCGGCGTGCGCCAACGTCTCGATGTATTTGCCGCCCTTGATGAGCAGGCCGCGCTTCGCGCCGGCCCCGATCGAGGCCAGCATCGCAATCGGCGTGGCCAGTGCGATGGAGCAGGAACACGCCACGACCAGCACGGCGGCGGTGGACAACGGGTTGCGGCTGATGAGGAAAGTGATTGCGGCCAGGCCCGCGACCATCGGCAGATAATAGGCCGTGAACTTGTCGGCGAAGCGCTGCACATCGGCCCGGTGCGCTTCGGCCTCTTCTACCATCTTGATAACGCGACCAAAAGTGGTATCGGCCCCAACATGGGTGGCCCGGACTCGCAAACTGCCCAGCCTGGCAATGGTCGCGGCAAACACTCTCGCACCGGGGCCGGCCTCGACTGGCATGGACTCGCCCGTGATGGTTGCCTGATCCACGGTGGCCTGTCCCGACGTGACTTCGCCATCCACCGGGATTTTCTCACCAGGCCGGACGATGACGGTATCGCCGACGCTCACTTCGGTAATCGGAACTTCGATTTCTACACCATCCCGCTCGACGCGGGCCGTTTGCGGGGCCATCGCCGTCAGGTCTTTCACCGCGCGGCGGGCGCGTTCGGTGGTGAAGCTTTCGGCGTAATCGCCGACGCGCATAAAGAAGACGACAACAGCGGCCGTCGCCCACTGCCCGATGGCCAGCGCGGCCAGCACGCCGAGTGTCATCAGCGTGTGTGAGGTGACCTGCCGCTTGAGGGCGGCGCGCAGGACGTTGCGGAAGATGGGCCATCCGCCGAGGATGACCAACAGCACCCCGATGGGGAAAGGCACCAGTTCGGTGATGCGCTCGAACAGGCCCAGCCACTCGCCGACGACGATGACGAACAACACTGCACCGAACACGACGGCTAAGAGTGTGACCACCCGGCGAGTGAAATCGTTCAACCCAGGCGGGGCAGCCGGCGTTGCGACTGACTCCGGCACCGAATAGTTTCCGGCGCTGGCGACGGCCTTGCGGAGGGCGGGCAAACTCACCCGCGCCGGGTCGAGCCGAATAACGGCTTTCTCGGAAGACAAAAAGACGTTGACGGACTCAACGCCCGGCACAGCGGCAATAGCGTGCTGGACATGCTGAGTGCATTCGGCGCAGTCCATACCAGCGATTGGAATCGTGAGGGTTTGAAGTTTATCCATGCGTGGGCTCCTGTGGGGAATTGTAGCGCGCGCATTCGGACACGCCCTTTGCCACGTCTACCAATAATTCATCGATGAGACGCAGGAATTGCCCGATGCGCCTGTCACTCAACTCATAGTAACCGGAGCGTCCCTGCGGTATCTCGATCACGAGGCCGCAGTCGCGCAAACAGGCGATATGAGCAGAGACATCCGATTGTGCAAGGCCGGTTGCCTCTGCGATTTCGCTCACCGTCAATGGTCCGGCTCGGAGGGGCTCCAGGATTAAGAGCCGGGGCGGGTCGGCGAAGCCCCGTAACAGTTTGGTGCGCAGGTCTATGACTTCTCTGCTGGCGATAAGTCGCATACGCTCCTCAATCCCGTTGATATACTCTTCCTCCTCAGGCCCGCAGCATCCGCAAGCCACTACCGATGACGACGAACTCGCTGATCTCGTGGCCCAGTACGGCGATAGGCAGGGAGAAGACGCCGGCGACCGCGCCAACGACTAACGCGCCGATCACCAGGGCCGACAGCCCCAGGTTCTGGTTCACGACCGACTGGTTGCGCTTCGCCAACCGGAGCGCGTAAGCCAGCTTCTCCAGATCGTCTGCCATCAGGGCCACGTCGGCGGTTTCCAGCGCCACGTCCGTGCCCGCCGCGCCCATCGCCACGCCCACGGTCGCTTCGGCCAGCGCCGGAGCATCGTTCACCCCGTCGCCCACCATCGCGACGTGGCCATGTCGCTGAGACAGCTCGCGCACTTTCACCAGTTTGTCTTCCGGCTTCAAGTCGGCATATACCTCGTCAATGCCCAACTCTCGGGCGATGGCCTGTGCGGTGCGTTCGTTGTCGCCGGTGAGCATCACAACCTTCTGAACGCCCGCCGCGTGCAGCGCGTCAATCGCTTTGCGCGCATTCGGGCGGATGTTGTCGCGGATGGCGATCAGGCCCCACGGCGCCTGCTCGTCGCCGACGACCACCACGGTCTTGCCTTCGCCCTGAAGCTGTTGAATGTCGTCCCACGCGCCATGCAAAGAGACGCCCAGGCGGGCGTGAAACAGGTCCGGGCTGCCGACGTATACGGTATGCCCGTCCAGGCGCGCCGACGCCCCCGCCCCGGTCAGCGACCGGAAGCTGTCCAGTTCCGCTGGAGCAACTGTCTGCTGCTCAGCATGGCGGACGATAGCCCGCGCCAGGGGATGACCGCTGCGCCGCTCGATGCCAGCCGCTACCGCCAGCACTTCTTGGGCAGAAGTCGTAGGTTGATCCGGGTCGGTGCGGCAGAGCACCACATCGGTTACTTCCGGTTCGCCTCTCGTCAGCGTGCCGGTCTTATCCAGCGCCACCACCTTTACTTTCGCCAGTTCTTCGACGTAGACGCCGCCCTTGATGAGCACGCCCTGGCGCGCGCCCGTGCCGAGTGAAGCCACCAGGGTGATGGGGATCGAGATGACCAGGGCACACGGGGCGGCGGCCACGATGAAGACCGTGGCGCGGGTGATCCAGGTCGTCCAATCGGCGCTGAAGAACAGCGGCGGAATCGCGGCGATGAGAATTCCGATAAGCAGCACCGCCGGGCTGTAGCGCGCGCCGAAGCGTTCGATGAAGCGCTGGCTCCTGCCTTTCTTCTCCTGGGCCTCTTCGACCATGTGGATGATGCGCGCGATGGTGTTCTCGGCGAAGGTCTTGGTCGCCCGGACTTCCAGCGCACCCTCGCCGTTGATGCTGCCCGCGAACACTGTGTCGCCGGGCTGCTTCTCCACCGGCACGCTCTCGCCCGTGACCGGGGCCTGGTTCATGCTGGAAGCGCCGACGAGCACCACGCCGTCCGTGGCGACGGACTGTCCCGGCTTGACGATGAACACGTCGCCCACTTCCAGTTCTTCGACCGGGATCTCACGCTCGACCCCATCGCGCCGGACCAGCGCGACCTTCGGCGCCAGGTTCATCAGCGCCTTGATCGCCGCACGGGTTTTCTCTTCCGTGTAACCTTCAGCCGCTTCGCTGATGGAATACAGGAAGACCAGCATGGCGCCTTCGGCGGCCTGGCCCATGATCATCGCCACGACAGCAGCCACGCTCATAAGCAGCTCAATGCCGATCTCGCGCTCGAAGATCAACTCTTCGATGGCTTCCCGGCCAAAGAAATATCCGCCGATGAGGATGGCGGCAACATAAATGACGGTTGAGACAATCTCTGGTGCGCCAGCCAGCCCGATGAGCCAGCCGGCGAGCAACAGCACACCCGACGCAGCCGACGTGAGCACCTTGGGGTTGCGCCAGGGTTTAGGCTGCTCGGCCATCTCCATGCCCTTTTGCGGTGGAAAGCCGAGCGCTTCCAGCTTTTCTTTCAAGGCTTCGGGCCGGGTCAGCGCCGGATCGTAGGTCAATGTGACTTTGGCGGATTTCGGATAGACCTTTAGCCCAGTCAGCCCCGCGAAGCTTTGCAGGCCACGCTCAATGTTGGCTGCATCATGTTCGCAATCGAGGTTGGCAACACGAAGTTCGAGTTGTTTGGTGTTCATCTTTCTTATTCCATCGGGATGATCTCGCGGTACTTGCCGCCAAGGGACTGCTCCGGTAATTCCTCAGCGTACTCGACCGTGACGTGGTCGAGCTTGTACCTGGCGAGCAGGCGCGTGAGTTCGGTATGCACTGCCTTCCAGACGCGGCCCGGGTCAGAGCCGTGCGCGAAACGCAGGCACACACGCAGGTTCGTCGGCTTGGTCTGCACGGCCTGGAATTGCTCGATCCCCGGTAGCCGCCACCGAGTATTCTGGCTTAATGTCGTACCTTCTGACTTATTTCCACTTCGAGTAATAACTGTAGACATAGTTAGCGGTTGGGCATCGCCGCCTTTCAACGTATCACCCGAGGCAAAAATCGTCCGGTGCGTTTCATATAGTCGCGATACGCGTCGCCGAATTTCCCGATCATCACGCGCTCTTCACGCTCGACGCGCAGGAGCACGATCACACACAGGCCGACGAGCGGAACACCGCCGACGAGCCAGCTCCGCGTCAGCAGTAGAATCGCCGCCATGGACAGAAACAATGCCGTATACATCGGGTGGCGCATGTAGCGATAAGGCCCGCTGGTCACCAGCCTATGCTCCCGGCGCACATGGAGCGTCGGCGAAAAATTGCTCCCCAGGGCCTGCTGCGTCCACGCGAGGAGGGGAAGACTGACTATGCCCAGCACAACGCCCAGCCACTGCAATCATTGCGGCAGCGGCAGTTCCGCCCACGCCAGGACCTGCGGGCGAACGATGTAGAGTAAGACATCGAGGAAAAATATTGCGCCAATGAGGGCGCGCAAGGCGATATTCAGCTTACCTTCTTTGTATTCAACCTGCCCCTGCACTAGCCGGGCGCGCCACTGGAAATACACACGGATCGCGGCAAACAGCGTGAAGAAGACGACAAAGACGCTGTGGAA
The DNA here is from genome assembly GCA_034434015.1 of Anaerolineales bacterium. GTDB lineage: Bacteria > Chloroflexota > Anaerolineae > Anaerolineales > UBA6663 > SpSt-583. The sequence continues at coordinate 47,256 of DAOUAB010000229.1, read as the reverse complement.
AAACGTTTGGCTCATTCTAAGACTCTGTGCCAACGAACCGGCTATGCTTTCACAAAGTTCGCCGAGAAAAAGTACCACGGCCCGGGCATGGCTTGTAGTCGAAAGCCCGTCGCCTCTGCCAATCGTTTCACTGTCGCGCGGGATTGGTAGTGTGGGTCGGGAAAGATTTCCGTGATCGAAAGCTGGCCGCCAGATTTGAGCGCCGCATAACACTGCCGCAACGCCGCTTCACGGTTCGGGATTTCGCCCAGTACCGTGCAGAAATAAATCACGTCAAAACTATCTGGTGGAAAATGCGGTTGCGTCGCATCGCCCACACTCGTCGTCAGGTTCGACGCACCGGCCTGCGCCGCCCGCGCTTTGAGCCGTTCAATCATCCCCGGCTGGATATCCAGGCCGACGACTTCGCCGCCGGGTAGCACACGCCGGGCGGCCGGGATGAGCAGCCGACCGGGCCCCGGCCCTATTTCGAGCACCCGATAGCCAGGTCGCAGCCCAATGCGATCCAGGGTAGTCTGCGTGCCCAGGACTCTATCCATCACAGGGCCATCCACAAACCCAGCCAGCCATGTGGGGCAGGGGAGCGAGCGGCGACGGCTCGCCCAGCGCCACCACAGATTGACGGCCACCAGTGCAAGCAGGAGCAGAACCATGCTTCTCAGGAACATGGTCTCTTCACCCCCCCTGTAACCCTCGGAGTGGCCTCAACATCCGATAGAACAGCAAGACTGCTCCCATCACCAGGGCCACGTCGGCCAGATTAAAGGGGACACCGGCACGCAGGTAATCGACCGGATGGCCGACTCGCCAGCCATCGGCCAGGTTGCCCAGCAGTCCCCCGAGAAAAACTGCCACTGCGGTACGATAGAGGGCGTCGGGGACAATGTGGCGCTTGTACCACCACAAGAAGGGCACACCGATAATCGTCAACACAACAAAAAAGGAGGCGGTATCAAGCATCGCACTGCCAGGGCTGACGGGCCGTGTGATCCCCATCCGTCCGAGAATGAACAGGCGGGACGCGCCTTCCGGCAGGGCAAATTCCACGACCAGGTCAAAAGCCTGATCTAGCAGCAATAGAGCAAACGAGATCACGGTGAACCGGTGCGGTCGCCAATTCATTGCAGGCATTATTCGCTGTCTGGCGAAGCTTTCGGAATGCGTCCAGCTATGAGCAGAAGGATCAGACCCAGCACGATGAAACTGTCCGCCAGGTTGAAAGTCGGCCAGCGGGCCGTGCCGAGGCCCAGGTCGAGGAAATCGGTGACGCGGCCATCCGGCAGGCGGTCGGCGAAGTTGGCAATCGCCCCGCCGAGAATCAGCCCGATGGGCCAGGCCGCCGCACGAGTCTGTTCGCCGCTGCGGAGGGTGTTCACCAGCCAGACCGCCAGGCCAATGATGATGAGGCCGGTGATGACGAGCGGCCAGATGCCGCCGTTGGCAAACAGCCCGAATGCCACGCCGGTGTTATAGCTAAGCGTGAGACGGAACATGTCACCCAATATCGGCACAGGCCGATGAAGGCGAAGCGTTTGCTCCGCCCAGAGTTTGGACACGCTGTCCGCGACCAACGCCAGCAGCAGTCCCAGTAACACTCCTGAAACGGCTTTGAGTTTTCTATCCATTACCATGCCTGCCAACATCGAGTTATCACATTATCAAATGATGATATAACGCACCAAAATAAAAAGGCCTACGCACGATCCTCAACGCACGCCTGCCATCCGCAACTTCATGTCGATCCGGGCCGCCGCTTCAGCAAAGAAGATTTCGGCTTGAGGGTAGGCCAGCCAGACCAGGCCAAGGCCGAACAGGAAGCCGGTCAGCAACCGCATCCACCAATTGAACGAGCCGATGACGTCGGTAGCATAAAACCAAAGCGGAAAGGCATTCGCCGTCAGCGCCGCCAGCCAGACGTTCGTTTCGCGGAACCCAACTCCAAGTCCCATCAGGTCACTAATAAAGTGGGTGCCGCCGTCTATGGCAATGGGGAAGGTGAGCAGGGCAAAAGCCCACAGCGGCAGCGGGCGCAGCCGTTTGCTCAAAGGCCGCCAGACGAGTATCAGGAGCCAAATCGCGCCATACATCGCAGTCGTCCGGTCACACCACGCCACCTTGTAACCTAACTGCTGATTGCCGATGAACTGGCGCAGGAGGAGGGGATTATTGGTTGGCTGCCAGGCTGCCTGAATCTCGGCCAGCGAGTACATGGATTTCATGCCGAATAAGTAGTAGGCTCGCTCAGGCAGTTGGTGACACTCGAAGGAATAAATGAAGTAGATCGCGCGCGCCAGGCCGGTTGCGCCCACCTTCATGAATACCGGCGCCAGCCACGGGAGGGTGATAAATATCCCGAAGAACGTGATAAAGGTTGCCACCCAATTGCGGCTGAGCCCTAACACCAGCCGGTTGGCGACAATGGCGTTGCGGCGGGACGGTGACATCTCAAGCGGAGTGCTCATGCAGTTCGTAACCGTGCGCGCGTCAGGCGCGTGCCCGTCCGCGAAGTGCCCGGCGCGGGATCCGCCGACCCGTATGAACTCTGGATGCCTGGGTCGGCTGAGATTCCGCAGCCCGGATGTTGTAGCGGGTGCATTCGTAGACACCGCGCGCCACATCCGCCAGGAGCGACTCGGTCAGAGCCAATAGTTCACCCACGCGGTCATCGCTCAGATGGTAAGTGACGTAGCGGCCCTCTTGTTCAGCTATCACCAGCCCACAGTCGCGCAGACAGCCCAGGTGATTAGAGACATTGGATTGGGAGAGGCCGGTGGCCTCGACGATCTCGCTCACGGTCAGCGGCCCGCTGCGCAGGGCATCCAGGATGCCCAGGCGCGAGGGATCTCCGAACCCCCGAAAGAGTTTGGCCTTGACTTCCAGACCCGTCTTATCTGCCGTCAACAACATCTGGCGCTCCTTATATCATTGCATCAGAGATTGATGATATATTAGCATGGCTGACGAGTATTGTACAGAGGCCACCCACGCCAATCAGCCGTTAAACACTATCGGCGCCATGTGGCGCCGATAAAGATGACCAGATGCCGATCAAGAGTCACGGCCCGTCGTGCGGCTCGGTCGCGCCGGGCATGTGCTCCGGGGGATGCTCTGGGGAGTGGACAGACATCTGCGTGGCTGAAGGCAAAAGCTTATGCTCGGGATCGTGGTCCGGGGTGTGCTCTGGCATTTGCGTTGCCCAGGGTGTGTGCTCGGGGGTGTGGGCTGGCGGCATGTACTCCGGTGTATGGGTCGAGATGGGTGTTGCCCAGGGTGTATGCTCCGGCGTATGGCCCGGCATTTGCGTGTGCTCGGCTGTCGGTTGCGCCCTGTGCTGCGGCGTATGGCTCATCTCGGGTGTCGGCCACGGTGTGTCGTCAGTCGGCGCGTTCCCATGATTGGCCGGGCTGGACGCGCCGCGCGGCGTGGAAGAGCGCTCCGGCACTGGGACAATCGGCGCGCCCGTATGGGTCATCACCTTCAACCGCAGGGCCAGCAGCCCGCCATTGCCCTGCACGCGGACATGCGCTTGGACAATCAGCCCCACAGTCGGTGTGCCTTCGACCACCGTCTGGTCGTTCACCTGCAGGGCCAGTCCGCTCACGATCCACCGCCCTGGCTCCAGCGCTTCCAGGCGTCCCTCCAACTCAAGGGCCACTTCACGGCCGAGGCCCACAAGCGTGCGAATCTCTTCCTGCCGTTCCGCCGCGTACTGGCGCTCGATAGCGCTGCGAGCCTGTGGATCAAGTGTCAGACCCAGGCGCACCTCCTCCCAGGTACGCTTGACGCCATACAGGGCGTCGCCCGGCAGGCTATTGGCTGAGGCGGTGATGGTCAGAACGCTTGTGACGACGATGACTACCATCAAGTTAAGCGCCACGCGCAATACGAGTTTCATTCCTCTGGTCTCCTTTCCGATCAACAGATCGCGCAGTGCGGTGACAATCCGCACTGAATAACGGGAAAGGAGCTCGGATGATACGGGACGAACCACCCCTGCTTCAGGGGGCTGGTAAACGCGCGCAGCCGCCAGCAGGCGTTCCCGCCCGGCGATGAGCGCCTCCGGGCTGGAGCGAGGGGCGGGCAAGCGCCGCACCCAGGTAGCCGTGGAAAGGAGCGGGCGCAGTCGTCCCGCCTCGGCGGGGTGATGGGCCAGGCAGGCCTCGCCGCTTTCCCCGGCGCGCAGCCGGCCCAGGCACTCGTCCAGAACCAGATCGAAGTCAGGGCTCATAGCAACCTTCCTTCACGACGGCGCGGTGGAGGGCGGCCAGTGCCCGATGTTGAAGGGAGCGAATGGCGCGCTCATTCTTCCCCATAATGGCGGCGACTTCCTCGACCTCACGGTCCTCGACGAAGCGGAGCATGATCAATTGACGCTGCTCCTCAGTCAGCCAGCGCAGCGCCTTCGCCAGGCACTCCTGCGCCAGGTGATACTCGGCCACAATGGCGGGATGTCCGGTCTCGCCGGCGACCAGGGCTTCTTCTAGCGGCACGGGCGCAACCGCGTTCCGGACGCGGTAGTGGTCCGCGATCAGATTGCGGGCGATGGTATACAGCCAGGCCAGGATCGGACGGCCACAGTCGGTATAGTCCCCCACCTTCTTGACCATGCGTGCGAATACTTCAGCGGTCAGGTCCTCCGCTGCGACCTGATCGCCCACGCGGTAATAGACATAGGTGAACACCGATGGTTGATGGCGTTCGTAAAGCGCGACCAGTGCGTCCGGATCACCGTGCCGGGCGCGCTGAATGAGATCGGATTCGCAGGAATCCAAGTGGTTGACCTTTCTACCGCCGTGATTAACGGGGGAAACGCCGGTTTTGATACGGCCAGGCGGCTTCAGGCGCTCCGCCCAGCCGGCAGGCGCAGTGAGAAGCGTGCGCCGCGGGCTGGGCCGGTCGGGTGGGCCGTTGGGCTCTCCACCATTGCCTGGCCCCCGTGCGCCTCGGCAAGCTGCCGGACAATGGCGAGACCCAGGCCGGAGCCGCCCGTCGCCCGGTTTCGCGACTTCTCAGCCCGCCAGAATCGGTTGAAGACGTGGGGGAGATCCTCCGCCAGAAGGCCTGGTCCTTCGTCACGGACGGCCAGCTCGACGCCGCCGGGCGCAGGCCGGGCCTCGACAGCGACGCAGGTGCCCGCCCGCGTGTAGCGCAGCGCGTTGTCCACCAGGTTGCCCAGGGCCTGTGCCAGCCGCTCAGGATCGGCCTGGATTTCGGGTAGTCCCGGCGCTACCTCGGTCGCCAGCGTGATGCCCTTCTCGCCGGCGCGCAGACGCAATCGATCTGTCACCTGCTGAACCAGCGCGCCCACATCCACCGGGCGCTTTTCCAAGCGCAGCTGCCTGGCCTCCGCCAGGGACAGCGTGCGCAGGTCGCCGATCAGCCGGTTGAGGAGCAAGGCTTCCTGGTGGAGGGAGGCCAACTCTTCTGAACTGGCCGGCAGCACGCCGTCGAGCATCGCCTCCAGGTTGCTCTGCATCACCGACAGCGGGGTGCGCAGTTCGTGGGCAATGTCGGCGATCATGTTGCGGCGCTCGACGGCGTAGCCTTGCAGGGTCTCGGCCATCTGGTTGAAGGTGAGGGCGACCTGCCCGACCTCGTCTTTGTCGCCGACCCACGCGCGCCGACTCAGATCACCCTGGGTAATGCCACGCGCGGCGGCGGACAGACTGCGCAAAGGTCGGATGATCTGAAAGAAGAGAATAGATCCCATTACCAGCGCGACACCGCCCGCCGCCAGGCCGGCCCACAATACGGAGCGATTGACTGCGCCAAGAAAATCACCGGCCGGTGTGGCGGGCGCGTCGAACGGCGTGACGATCAACGTGCCGACGCGCCGTTGCTCGACCGTGATCGGCATCCCCCGCGCAACGTCGTCGGCCGGCAAACGGGTTCCGACCAGCGCCCCGGCCGTGTCCGCCACCACCAACGCCTCGGCGTCGGTAAGAATCAACCGGTTGCCGGAGGCGGCCCACATGTTATCGCTCATCATGCCGGGCTCATTCCACCATCCCCCCATGCCTTCCATCATGTCCATGCCGTCCCCCATCATGTCCCCCATCCAGCCCTCTCCGCCTGTGCCGCCAGCCGCCCACGGATTCTGCAAAACCGTTTCAACGCCACTCCACGAACCGGAACGCGCGTAGTAGCCGGCCAGCGCCGGGGCCAGCCAGGCCGCCCACTGACGTCCGCTCTGGGTCACGTACAACTCAAACTGCCCGGTCGTCGCCCGGCTGACCAGGAAGACGACCATGCCGGTACCGACGACGATGACCAGCGCAAACGCCCCCATCAGCTTGATCCACAAACTGCGCGTCATCCTCACGCCTCCGCAAACTTGTAGCCGACGCCATACACGGTAAGAAGGTAGCGCGGCTCGCGTGGATCGGGTTCGATCTTCTGCCGCAGATTCTTCACGTGCTGGTCAATGGTGCGCTCATAGCCTTCATACGTTGGCCCCTGCGCTTGTTCGAGCAGTTGGGCACGCGTATAGACTCGTCCCGGATAGCGCACGAAGGCCACCAGCAGATCGAACTCGTTGGGGGTCAACTCGACCGGTTTGCCGGAAACGGTGACGGTGTGCCGTTGAAGGTCTAGGCGGATATCAGAGGCTTCGATGAACTCTGGGGGCGCCCCGGGTTGTTCGGCGCGGCGCAGAACGGCGCGCACCCGGGCCACGACTTCGCGCGGCGAGAACGGCTTGGGGATGTAGTCGTCGGCGCCCAGTTCGAGTCCAATGAGCCGGTCCACTTCTTCGCTCCGGGCGGTGAGCATGATGATGGGCACGTTGGAGTCGCGCCGAAGTGTCCGGCACACATCCAGACCATCCTGCTCACCCGGCAGGTTCAGGTCGAGCAATACCAGCGCCGGCTTCTCATGGCGGAAGGCGGCCAGCCCTTGTGCGCCATCGGTGGCCCACACGACGCTATATCCGGCCTGCTCCAGATAGAGCCGCACGGTACGCATGATCTTCGCTTCATCTTCGATGATCAGAATCTTCTTCGCCACGGCCGTATAACGCAACGCAGGGGCGTCGCACGCTGTGCGAACGCCCCACGTCTGAATGATCGGATCAGGCAAGCTGCGCGCCGCAGTGCGGACAGTTGCGCCAATCCGTCTGGGCTGGCTGGCCGCAATTGGGACAGGCGCGTGACGGTCCGGCGGCGGTGAGCGGGACAGTGTTGCGCGTCAGAGCCTGCACCCGCCACACGCCGCCGGCGACGAGCACCACGAGCAGGCCCAGTGGGAACAGCCCCATGAGGATCATGCCGATCCAGCCAACGGGGTTGATGCCCATCATGCCAGGGCCGCCCCAGCCGCCCAGACCTGCTCCGGGCACCAGGGTCATCCCCAGGCCATTCCAGCCGCAGCCATTATAGCCCCAGCCGCCTGCTCGTCCCCAGAGCAGGGGGACCAGCAGATTCGCCCCGAGCGCGAGCGCCAGCAGGGTTATCCCACCAATCACCAGCCCACGCGTCCAGTTCATGTTTTTCATGATCTATTCTCCGAGGTAAGTTTTCGTTCGACCTACGGTATAAGAATTAGCTGATCTATGTAGGGGCCGTATTGTTTGTGATACCAGACCTCGCCCGTTAGGCCGCTGACGCTGACCATCCCGATGATCTGATCGGCCTGCCAGACATCGAAAGTGTAGTAGCCGTAGAAGGTCAGCGGGTCGCCAGCCGTCGCGCCGGGCACATTGAGGTCGAGCGAAGCCTGGGCGATTTGTCTCGCCTGCTCAGCCGTAACGGTCATCTCCCTGGCTGCTCCCTGACCATAACGAGAGTTCCAACTGACGTTGGGGCCCGGCTCGGGCCAGACCTGTCCGGTGGCCGGGTCAACCATCAGGGCAAATGCGTGGCGGCCGGTGCTCTGCTCGCGAACGCGTGCATAGTATCCATCGCCAAACCGGATCACTTCGGCCAGCGACAGATCGGGGTTGTTGAACGCGACCAGATAAGCCCGCACGGCTTGCGCGGCGGCGTCCAGAGAAGCGATGGGCTGAGCCGTGCTGGGAAGCGTCTGAGAGTGGTCACGATAGCTATTGTTCCCTCTATATCCGCCCATCCCCCAACCATCGTTCATCATGCCGCCCCGCATCCCCCAGTTCCCATTCATCGCACCGGGCATACTATAACCGGGCGCAGCGTTGTACTGTGGGGACATGCCAGGCCTCATCTCCCAGTCGTCCCAACCCCTGTTTCCCATGCTGCCGGTCCAGCCGCCGTAGCCACCCGGCCATCCGTCAGGTTGCGGCGGCGTCGCAGAGCTGGGGGCAATCGGGCCATTGTCCGCAGCCAGCGGCAACAGTGTGGTGGTTTGAGATGGCAAATCGGCGCTGGTCAACGGTGAGGCTGTGGACAACGGCTCGACCACAATAGCCGCCCGCCTCGCTGGAGCTAACGCCATCCCCGACGCTAACCCGGCAGACGCCAGCACGACGCCGCCAACGACAAAGCCCAACACTCTGAAGATAGTGGTGCGGTTCATCGCGCTTATTCCGTTTCAGTTGTTGGGCGCGCCGGCTGCCACCCAGTTCACGAGTGTCTGAATCTGCGCCTGGGTCAGCGACGGGCCGCCATAGGGCATATAGCCGCTGGCGACATACTGAATCAGGCGACTGCCAACCGGGTCACCCGGAAGGATGACCGGCCCATTCGTACTGCCACGCAGCACGCTGTCGTAGTCGGTCAGGTACAGGCCGCGCGCGCCGCCGTGACAGGCCACACACCGCGCCTCGAAGATCGGTTGAATGTCTTTCTGGAATGAAACCGATGTGGTAGTCGGTGCGGGAACTGTTGACGTGATGGCGGTCGAACGGCCCCAGTACCCATGCATCGGCATCATGCCCATTCGCATCGAGCCCATCCCCCAACCGCCCCAATCTTCACGCCAGCTGCCATTGCCACAACAGCCGTTCATCATCCCCGGCCCGCCCCAGCGCATCCCTGATCTCGACCCCCAACCCCACGGATCACCCCCTGTGTTGCCGGGATTGGGGTTGATATACGCGCCGGGTGACATGGGGGTTGGGACTGCGACCGATCCACGCGATTGGGCCAGGGCCACCCCGGCAAAAAAGAACGCGCCAGTCAGCACGAGGGCCAACGCTGCCACAAGACCAACGGAAAGTATTTTGCGCATGATCTACCTCCAGGGCTGTTCTCGAGTTTCTGGCGGCAGTCTAGCGGGAGATTGTGTAGAAGCTGTGAGACTGATTTGAGATTGGCGTATACCGGACCCTTGACACCACTCAAGCACCAACCATCATTCCATCCACTAATATGAGTATCTTGGTCGGCCTTGTCCGCTCTAGCCGGTGACACTTATTCTGTTTTCAGGGTGACATTATCCACATGATGAGCAGGGTGCCTCTGCCTATCATCGCTAATGAGAATGACTTGCAACAGCAACAACCCAACGGACGGTCTCCCATGACCACTCACGCCGAAACGCTTGCCACCCTACGCGCCACCGGTCACCGCATCACGCCCCAGCGCCAGATCGTGCTGGAGGTGGTCGAAACCAGCGGCGAGCACCTGGACGCCGAGGCCATCTATCAGCGGGCGCGGCAGAACGACCCCAGCATCAGCCTGGCTACGGTCTATCGCACCCTCACGGTCCTCAAAGACATGGGCTTGATCGAGCAGCGTTATCTGGCCCGAGATCATGCCCGCGAGCACTACGAACCCGTGGGCGCGCCCGAACACTATCACTTCACCTGCCTGGGCTGCCGCAAGGTCGTTGAATTCCAAAGCCCGCGCGTGAAACAGATGCGCGCTGAATTGCAGCAGGAATTGGGGTTAGAAGTCTCACACGCCTGTATCTGCCTGGAAGGATACTGTCAGACCTGCGCGGCGAAACGTCAAGCCGCAAAGGAATAGGGGATCCTGATGGAAGCCTTTGTCATCACCTTGCGCGAGGGAATGGAGGCCGCCCTCGTGGTCGGCCTCATCCTCACTTACCTCAGCCGTACCGGGCGGACCGGGTTGCGCCGCTGGGTGTATGCCGGGCTGGGCCTGGCGGCCGCCGCCAGCCTCCTGGGCGCGGCCGGTTTCAACCTGGCCGGGTTTGACCCGGAGAACGAAGTCCTGGAAGGCACGTTGCTGGCCGTCGCCGCCGTGCTCGTGTTCAGCCTGGTCGTGTGGATGTGGCGCGCTGCGCGGGGACTCAAACAGCACATCGAGGGGCGGCTGGACTCGCTCACGGCGCCAACCGGCCAGACCAGACGGCAAGGCTGGGGCCTGCTGGCCTTTGTCTTCTTCATGGTCTTCCGCGAGGGCGTGGAGATGATCCTCTTTCTGGCCGCGCTCTCGCTGGCAGAGACGCCTGACCTGGTGGGCCTGATCGGCGGGCTGACCGGGTTGGGGCTGGCCGGGTTGTTTGGCGTCATGTTCGTGAAGGGCAGCCTGCGGATCAACCTGCGCCGCTTCTTCGCCGTTACCGGTTTTGTGCTGATGGTGCTCGTCGTGCGGCTGGCCGCCGGAAGCCTGCACGAATTCTTCGAGGTCGGGCTGCTGCCGAGCACGCCCGCGCTCCTGGCCGTGATCGGCTTCATCGTCAAAGACAGCACCTCCACGCTGATCCTCATCGCATTGGTGGCCTTGCCCGTGCTCACCATGCTGCCCGAGATGCGCCTGCGCCCGGCGGCGCTGGCCGCGCTCCCGGATGAAACTGGACCGGAGCGGCGCAAGCGCCTGGCCACGCTCTATCGCTCGCGGAACTGGCAGGCGGCGCTCGTGAGCGTGACGCTGGCGACGGTGCTGCCGCTGGGCACGGCCGCCTATGCGATGGGCCGGGCCGCCTACCGGCCCGATCCTCAGGCCGTAGCGGTACGCGATGACGGGATGGTGCATATCCCCGTGGAGGCCCTCATCCCCGGCCAGCTCAACCTGTATTTCTATCAAGGCACCGAGGTGGATGTGACCTTCATGGTCATCAAGCGCGACGAGGACGACATCGCGGTGGCGCTCAACGCCTGCGGCATCTGCCCCCCGCGCGGTTACCATCAGGAGGGTGGGACGCTGATCTGCGACAACTGCAATGCCCCGATCAATATGGAAACTGTGGGCATGCCGGGTGGGTGCAACCCGGTCCCACTGACGGCTTCTCTGGCCGGGGGCGAGGTGCTGATTGCCGCCGCCGACCTCGAGGGCGCGCAGACCGTCTTCGCGGCGAGGTGAGCGTCCTATGCTGCTGCGCCTTCTCAAAGACACACTGCGCCGCCGAACCCGCCGCCTGCTTGTCGCCATGCTGGCCGTGACCACCGGCGCCTCGCTGGCCGCTGCGCTGCTGGGCATCTCGCTCGACATCACCGGCCAGATGGGCCGCGAACTGCGCGCGTACGGGGCGAACATCCTCGCCTCGCCCGCCAATGGCGATCTGAGACTAGAGATCGGTGGGGTGCCGCTGCGGGTGTCGGGCGAGCGAGTGCTGCTGGACGAAAACGAATTGGTGAAGTTGAAGACCATCTTCTGGCGGCACAACATCGTGGGCTTTGCGCCGTACCTCACTGCCCTCGCCCAGGTGAACGGTCAGACCGTGGCCGTCACCGGGACGTGGTTCGACAAGCCCCTCACTCTGCCCAAAGGCGCCGCCATCCGCACTGGCTTTGCCAAGACAGAGGGCGCGTCTGACGAGGCCACCTTCCGCACGGGCGTCAAGACCATCGCGCCGTGGTGGCAGGTGCAGGGCGATTGGTTGCAGGACGACGATCAGGGATCGGCGATGGTTGGGGCGGGGCTGGCCCGGCGGATGGGCTGGCAGGTCGGAGACCAGATCGCGCTCACGGTCGAGGACCGGGCCGCCCGCTTCCGGATCATCGGCCTCGTCAGCACCGGTGGCTACGAGGAAGATCAGGTCTTCGTCGCCCTCCCGGCGGCGCAGGCGCTCCTGAACCTCTCGCAGGGCGCGGATCGCGTGCAGATCAGCGCGCTGGTCGAGCCGGACGCAAATCTGCGCCCTGACCTGCGCGGCCTCGATCCCGCCGAGATGACGCCCGAACAGTACGCGACGTGGTACTGCTCGCCGATCATGGGCGCGGTGCTCACACAAATCAAGGAAGTTCTGCCAGACGCCGATGTGCGCCCGATCCGCCAGATCAGCCAGGCCGAGGTAGATTTCCTCGGCAAGATCGGCCTGCTGATGACGCTGCTCGCGATCGCGGCGCTGAGCGGCTCGGCGCTGGCGGTGATGACGGTGATGACGGCTTCGGTGATGGAGCGCCGGGCCGAGATCGGGCTGATGAAAGCCCTCGGCGCGGACGACGGCCACATCGCCCTCATCTTCCTCAGCGAAGCGGCGCTGATCGGGTTGGCCGGCGGCGCGGCGGGCTACCTGCTCGGCCTGGGGCTGGCGCAGGGGCTGGTCCGCACGGTGTTTTCGGTCGGCGGGGACGCGCAAAGCGCGCCCGTCGTCCTGCCGATCACGCTGCTCCTGGCGCTGGCCGTGGCCTTATTGGGCAGCGCTCTGCCGGTGCGCCAAGCCGTGCGCTTCGATCCGGTGTTGTTGTTGCGAGGGAAATGAGTATGCACTTTGCATGGCGAATTCTTTCCGGCTCGCTTCGGCATCAACGCGCGCGCCTGAGCATCGCGGCGCTGGCGATGGCGCTGGGCAGTGCGCTCGTCTCAGGGCTGCTGAACCTGTCCGGCGACATCGGCGGGCAGGTCGGGCGCGAGCTGCGCGCCTACGGAGCGAATCTCGTCATTCGCCCACGCGGGCCGTCGTTGCGCGTCGGCAGCGGTGAGCTGGACTTTGGGGCGGTTTCAGCCCCGGCGACGATCCGCGAATCGGATCTCGAATCGGTCAAACGAGTCGAAGGCGTGGTCGGCCTGGTTCCATACCTGCACGCGGTGGTGGAGGTCGAGGGGCGTCCGGCCGTCCTTGCGGGTGTTGACCTGATGGCCGCTCGCGCGCTCAACGCGTGGTGGCAGGTGCAGGGGCGGTGGCCTGAAGTAAAGGATGAGGTTCTCATCGGCGGGCGAGCCGCGGCCGCGATGGGTCTCGAGCCGGGCGGAGTGATCACGGTCGGCTATGGACGTGAAGCGCGAACGATGCGCCTCGTGGGTCTGCTCGAAACGGGCGGCGCGGAGGACGATCAATTCGTCGCCGATCTTCCCATGGTCCAATCGCTCACCGATCAGTCTGGACAGGTTGGGCTGGTCATGGTCAGCGCACTGACCTCCGGCCGGCCGCTGGAGGCCGTGGCACAGGAAATCCAGACCCTCCTGCCCGACGCGGAAGTGCGGACCCTGGCGCAGTTCGCCCAGGCCGAGGCGACGGTGCTGGATAAGGTGCGCCTGCTCATCGGTCTGGTAGCGGCGTTGGTGCTGATCGCCGGCGCGCTGACCGTGGCCGGGACGCTCAACACGCTGGTGATCGAACGGCGAACGGAGATTGGCTTGATGAAGGCGCTGGGCGCCGCCGACCGGCGGGTGGCCGGCTTGTTCCTGGCTGAAGCGTTGTGCGTCGGCGCGATCGGAGGAGCCGTGGGATATCTGGCCGGCGTGGGTCTGGCCCTCCTCATCGGGCAACAGGTCTTCGAGGCGATCATCATGCCCACGGCCTGGGCATTTCCGGGCACGCTGCTCGTGGGGCTGATCGTCACGCTGGTGGCCGGGCTTCTCCCGGTGAAGCGCGCATTGCAGATTGATCCCGTCAGGACATTGCGAGGCGAATAATGACTGATAGCGTTGTGCAGGCAATCAAACTTGCGCGGGTCTACGGCGAGGTGAAGGCCCTGGATGGGGTGGACCTGGAAGTGGCCCGCGGCGAGTGGGTCAGCGTGATGGGGCCATCCGGTTCGGGCAAGACGACCCTGTTGAACATCCTGGGCGGCCTCGACCGGCCGACTGCCGGGCAGTTGCGCGTGGACGGGGTAGAGGTCACGACGCTGCTGTCCAAGGCGCTCACCCACTTCCGGCGCGAGATGATCGGGTTAGTTTTCCAGCAGTTCTACCTGATCCCGTACCTCACGGCGCTGGAGAACGTGATGCTGGCACAATACTTTCATAGCCTGGCCGACGAGGCCGAGGCGCGCGCCGCGCTCGAGGCGGTGGGGCTGGGCCAGCGTCTGCATCATTTGCCCGCGCAACTTTCCGGTGGGGAGCAGCAGCGCGTGTGCATTGCCCGTGCGCTCATCAACCAGCCCAAGATTATCCTGGCCGATGAGCCGACCGGCAATCTCGACGCGGCTAACGAGGAGATCGTCTTGGACATTTTTCGCCGCTTGCATGCGCAGGGGCATACGCTGGTCATCGTCACCCACGACGCCCGCGTGGGTCGCCTGGCGGATCGGCTGATCACGCTCGAACATGGGCGGGTCGTGCGCGCCGAATCGAATGGGCACGACCGGCCCAAGACGGCGCAACTGATGCAGCCTGTGCCTCTCGGCGCATCGGGCAACAGGCCCGGCGTGGAAGGCAACAGCAAGGGCTGAAGGTTGACAGGCAGGGCTGACTGCCAGGGCCGATCCACACCCTGGGCCGCACGTCAGATTAGCGTTCGAGGGCCGCGACGATAGCGCGTTTCAGAATCTCATAGTTGGACCCGCCCGCGATCAGTTGATCGTTCAGGAACAGGGAGGGGGTCCCGCGCACGTCGGCCTGCTGGCCCTGCCGCGTCTCTTGCTGCACCTTCTCAGTATACCGGCCGGAGTCCAGGCACTCGTTGAATGGGCCGGCCTCCAACCCCAGCTCGGTGGCAAAGCGCTTGAGGTTCTCCCGGCTAAAGGCGCCAGCGTTCTCTCCAGCCCAGTTCGCAATCAGCGCGTCGAAATACTCCCAAAAACGTCCCTGCTCGTTGGCGCACTCGGAGGCTTCCGCCGCCCACTGCGACTCGGGCCCCAGAAAAGCAAAATGGCGGTAGACGAAACGCACCTTGCCCGTGCTGACAAACTCTTGCTTCAACGTGCGCGCCGTGGTCATGGCAAACTGCCGGCAGGCCGGACATTGGAAGTCGCCATACTCGACCAGGGTTACCGCGGCCTCCGCCGCGCCTAGGCTCTTGTCCTGGCTGGTGGCCGCCGGCGGCGGCGCCGGCAGAAGCCTGGGCAGCAGGGTGAACGCCAGACCGCCGACGACGGCCAGGGCCAGCAGCGCCCACAATGCCCTCGTCAGCGACCGGCGCCGCTGCTCGCGCTGCCGCCGTTCTCGCTGCGTGATGGACTTCGAAAGTGATACTTGCTTTGCTTTGGATGACACGAAGCCGCCTCCGTATTGATCAGAGCACCCAGATCAGCAGCCCGAGCCCGAGCGCCGCCATCAGCCCGCCTGTCACGGTTCGCACCATCCGTGACGAACTGCGCTCCCAAACCTGCATCTTCTTGGCCACCAGCGGGTTGAGCGATAAGGCCAAGATCAGAATCAGGGGCGCGACGAACATCAGGTTGTAGAGGGCCAGGTACACTGCCCCTTGCCAGAAATCAGCCTGGCTGCCCAGCAAGCCCAGAATGGCGACATACGGGCCGCCCGAGCAAGGAAAGCTCTCCAGCCCCATCAGGCTGCCCAGGACCAGCGTCGCGGGCAACGTGGCGCGGTAGATCCACTTCTTCAGACCCTCCTTGCCTATTTCCGGTAATTCCAGTCGCAGAGGAAACTTCGGGAACAGGCCATTCAGGACGTTCACCAGGCCAAAAAGCATGAGCAGGGCCGCCCCCATCTGGCCCAGCCAGTGGCCCTGCACCAGGTTGGAGGCCTGCAGCAGACCCAGGCCCACCAGGAAATAGACCGCGTAAACGGCGCCGATGTAGACGGCCCCCATCTTCACGATCGAGCCTGTATTCTTCCGGATGGAAAACAGGAATGTGATGAAGAACAGCAGGATCGCCATGGCGCACGGGTTGATCCCGTCGACCAGGCCGGTGAGCAGCACCGCCGAGAGCAGCAGGGTATGATCGGCGCTCGGGCTGCTGGCCGCCGTAAATGTGGTGCGGTTGGCCTCGAACCAACTCAGGTAAGTTCCCACAGCGGTGCCTGGAGGATAGGTCTGGACCGGGCCGGCAAACGCCCAGGCCCGATACCCTCCGTCACCGCCTTCCTCGCTGTAAATGAGGAGGCGTTCCGGGGACTCGGCCTCATGGGCCAACAGCGCCCGCACCACGGCCTCGGGCGGCTCACCCATCAAGATGATCCGGCCGCCGTCGATATACGTCGCCAGGTGACTTTGAAGTTCCAGGGGCACGCCTAGGCGCTCGTTCAGGTCGTTCAGCTCGACCCGGTGCTCGGGCTGGTTGATATAGTCCTTTTGAGTGACCTGGACCTCGAATTCCGTCAGGAGCGCCACCAACTCCCCGTCGACGTACCGCAGGCACTCGTCACAGGCTTCGTTGTAGTAGATCACTGCCTGGCGGTTGACCACGCCGGCCGCGGGCGTCGCGGCTTCGCTCCAGAGCGAGACGATCACAATGGACAAGAGCACAGAGTAACGCATAGAACCCATCTCCTCAGCAGCACGTCAGCGTCTTGGGAATATCCCCAGCCTTGAGCGGTCCAAAGGGATTGCCATACTGGCGGATGTTGGCGATCATCGCCCGGTTGGCCTCGGTCTCGACGCCCTGAGACACCTGCCGGGCGCGGATGCGCTCGCCGTCGGGATCATGCCCCACCGGGCACACAATCCGGCAGGCCCGGCACAAAGTGCACTGGAAAACAAGCACCGAAGCGATTTCGTTCGCGGCCAGGATCGCGCGCCCCCTCGGGCTGATCTGCTCCTGGCGGAGGACCTCAAAGACTGGGCAGGCTTCGCGGCACAGCCCGCAGGCAATGCAGTCGGGATTGTCGAGCAATTCGGTCAGCATAACTTCCCCCGGTTGAACACGCCGTGCGGGTCGTAGCCCTGTTTCAGTGGACCGAGTTCGCAGCGCAGGGCCTCCCCCACCCAGGCTTTCTTCTTGAGGCCGATGCCGTGCTCGCCACTCACCTGCCCGCCCCAGGCCGCGACCCGGCGATAGAGCTCGACCAAGCGGGTATCACCTGGGGCGAAGCAGGGATGGAGGAGGCCCAGCCCCAGATGGCCGAACACCGGAATCCCCTCACCATCCAGCCAGTCCAGCAGTTCGGGCAGGCCCGTCTCCCCCAGGCGCGGGTCCTCAATGACGGGATAGCCACGCCGCGCCAGCAGCGGATAGAGACCGTCACGGGCGCGCCACAGCGCAGCCGCCCGATCCCCCTGCAGCTCGCCGCCTCCGCCCTCGAATTCGGCGAACAAGTGCGGGTACGCGGCCCAGCCGATGGCGGCAGCCGCATGCCGGTTCAGGTACTCGAGCGCCGTCAGGCACGGGTCCGCCAGCCACGCGGCGCGCTGGTCCAGCAGGGCAGCCGTGGTCTCAAAGGGTTGCAGCGTGATCGAGCGCTGCTCGGGCAGGGGCGCCAGACGCAGCGTGAGTTCGACGAGAATACCGGTCGTCCCCTCTCGGCCAGCAACGGCGACCAATTGGTCATGGGGTAACACCTGGACCACTCCCTGGCCGTCCACCAGCCAGGCCACGTCTACCCAGTTGCTCATCACGCCGTAGCGCACGGCGTGCAGCCCGGCGGCGTTGGTCGCCAGCATTCCGCCCAGGGTGGCCGTTCGGTGGCTGCCGGGCACGACGGGCAGGAACAACCGGTGAGGTCGCAGAAATCGGTTCAGCACGCCCACGGCGACGCCGGCCCCGACACGCACGCGCGCCTGTGCCGGATCAGGGAAGTCGATGGCAGTCAGGCGCGAGACGTCCACGACAACGGAGGCCTGGGGCACCGCGCCGCCACACAGGCCGGTGCCGGCCCCGCGCGGCGTCAAATCCACCCCTTCGGCGACGGCCCACTGCACCAGGGCCGATATCTGCCCCGCCGTTTCGGGCCAGACGACGGCCAGGCAATCGCCCTGCAGACGCGAGGCGTCCTGCCGATACACACAGCGTTCCGCGGCCTCCGTCGATAGTCTTTCGGGTCCAACGATATTCTGAAGCGGCTTCAAGTTCATGAGCGACCGTCAGCTTCCCGACCTATCAAGGCCTCGCTCAACTCCAGCACCTGGACGTCACCGGCGTTTTGCTTGAAGTGGGCATAGCACAAGGGGCAGGCCGTGCATACGCGCTTGTTCGCCACCTGCGCCAGGCGTCGGCGCGCAATCGCGTCAGCCAGTTCGGGAAAGTTGGACTTCACCCCGCCGCCGCCTCCGCAGCACAGGCTGTGTTCGCGGTTATCCGGAAGTTCGCCCACCTGCCATCCCGCTGCCGCCAGCAGACGCCGCGGTTCCTCGTAGATGCCTGACCAGCGCCCCAGATGGCAGGGGTCGTGGTAAGTAAGCGGGGCGGCCTCCGCTCGGTGGGTCCGGGCCGGGCGGAGGACTTGCGTGACGTGCCAGGCCTCCAGCCCGTAATCCACCTTGAGAGTGTGGTAGCAGCCCGGGCAGTTGGTGATGATCTTGCGGATGCCATACCGCGCCAGCGTCTCCAGATTCTTGCGCCTGAGGTCCTCAAAATCCTTCAGATAGCCCGCGCGCTTGGCGGGACTGCCGCAGCACAGCACCTCGCCCGGCAGGACGACGAAATCGATCCGCGCCTGACGCAGCAAGCGTTCGTAGCGCTCGGCCACCTCAGGCAGCGCATACTGCGTGACGCAACCGGGATAGTAGAGCGTGTTTCCGCCGGACAATCTCTCCAGGAAACTTTTGAACATGGCGACCTACGGCCCCTGGATCAGGGCGTGAAACTTGGCCTGCGCCTCGGGCTGCTCGGGATCGTTGCTGCGGATGTACACCACGCGCGTGATGCTGCCATACAGGTGATCTTCCAGCGGATCGAGCGAGACCCTGAGCTCCGCCGTTCCGCCGGCCGGGATCTCGTCCAGGCTGATCTCCGCCTTGGTGCAGTCGCAGGAGGTGCTGATCTTCTGGATGGTGAGCGGGCTGCCGCCCTCGTTGCGGACCGTAAACGTGAGCTCGATGAGTTGTTGAGGCACCTCGCCCAGCTCCTGTCTGGCGGGCTCGATGACGATGCGCGGCGGCGCCGCGCCGCAACCCGCCCACAGCGTGGCAGCGGCAAGCCAAAAGGCGACGAGCAGGGATTGTCGGAAGTGGTTCATCAGTTGACCTCGGACCATGCACCTCCCGGAGACGTGAGTCACAGCGGTGGATTTCGGGAGACCCGTTCACTCCGGCGGTATCAGGCTGCAATTCTCAAACTCACCCGCTGGGTGCGACCACACGCAGGACCGTGGTGTACGCCCCGGCCATTCCCAGAGGGTGAGCCCGATCAGGTTCGCGGGGTTATGCGGAGATGGGCGGACGATCGAGGTGAGACGCGTGGAAAGCGCGCGCGGTCGGAGGCGGAAAGACCACCGTGATCTTCGGTGCCACGGGCAGGACAAACGCCAGGCAGACGGGCAGCCGGTCGGCGCAATAGGTGCATGTGCCG
Source organism: Anaerolineales bacterium (assembly GCA_034434015.1). GTDB lineage: Bacteria > Chloroflexota > Anaerolineae > Anaerolineales > UBA6663 > SpSt-583. Next base: position 27,863 of record DAOUAB010000229.1, on the reverse strand, counting down.
GCCTGATCGCCGGTCTGGGGGCTAGTCACCGCCGGCGCACAGCCGCGGGCCTCCGGCTGCGAGCGCAGACAATCTGCGTCCGTAGTCGTGATAAGGGCCAGGCTGAGCGTCAACAGGATGGCCAGGGACCCGCGCAGACGGGAGGCGCCGGGCCAATACTCACCGAACCGGGATAGGCCAATCATCCCCTCTAAATTACAAGAACCTCGGATGAGAAGAATGTGTAGAATGTCACATAATATGCCTGCTATCCCGCCCGCATGAGCAGCTCGCTGGCCACTATCGTCTTTATTGGCACGGCGTGGCGCCAACACACCATGCCGGCGGCCCGGACGAGGATTTCCGGGCGTGCTGCTGGTGGGCAGGTCCGTCACTCTCCTGGCCGGGCTCGTCCCAGCGAAGTGCGCGTCGAAGGCGCTCACCCACTGCTGGCGCGAGACGGTCGGGCCAAGGTTAGTCACGTAGATAGGCAGCCTGGCTGACCGCCTCGAAGAGCGCAGGGATTGCGTTTGCAGGTTTCACGCTGGAATTCCCAGTTCGGGTGAAGACCGGGATTAGCTTCCGCTCTTTGGGGCTCCATCCTGAAGTGCTGTCAAAACACGACAACGCGTGTGCCTTCAGGAGCCCGCACGTAATCCTCTCCAGGTGGGACGACGGGCAGCGTCCAGCGATACAGCCACTTGGCGTCTGCCGGCGTCAGGTTGATGCAACCGCGGCTGCGCGGCGTGCCGTAATCGTTGTGCCAGTACGTGCCGTGCAGCGCCACGCCCGTCCAGTAGATATAGGACACCCACGGCACACCCGGCAAATCAAAGCCGTTGCCATCGCTTGCCGCCATGTGGCGCGACGGCCGCTTCTGCTCTACTTTGAATTCTCCGCTGGGCGTTGCCGCTCCCCGGCGCCCGGTCGAGACGCGAGCAGTCAAGGCGATCGCGCCATTCTCATACGCGGTCAGGCTCTGCTGTTTCAAATCCACTTCGATGCGCTTGTCGGTCACGTTTGATGAGATCGGCGTCAGCTCGTCGTCATCCACACGGCGCAGGCTCTCAGCCAACACAAAGTAGTAGACCTTGTACCGGTCATCCAGCACGCGATACCACACGCGGCCCTTCTTATCCGTGACCGATTGGTCTACCCAGTGCGTGCTGGCGTAGTAAAAGCGATAGACCTTCTTCGGGTTGCCATCGTCATTGCGCCAGGCCTCGGTGAAGGGCACTGTCACTTCAGCCAGAAACCCTTCTTTGGGTACGTCCACAATTGGCTGGTTCAGGTCATTGCGTACCGGCTGGATCAGCGACGAATGTACCCAGCCCTCGTCCGTGCGCCACCAGACCGGGTTCTGCGATTGGCCGGGGTCGCCACCCTTCTTCTCTTCATAGATGTTGACAAGGGTGTCGGCCCAATACACCTTCGATTGCGCCTTGCCCGTGAACGCCGGCCGGTCGTAGGCCCGCAGCGAGGAGTTCGTGACGCGGCCCAGGGCGATAGGCGCCTCGGCGGGCTGCGCCCGCTGTGGCAAGTCCAATACGAGGCCCAGTGCAGCCATGGCTGTAACTTTGAGAAAATCACGGCGAGGGATAAGGCGCGCCATCTTCTGGAGCTCCCAGGGGTGCCACGGGTGTTGGCAGTGTCTTGAAGTAGTCTAGCAGCACAGTTTCGTAAACCACTACGTTCGCTTGTTTGAACAGATCGTCGGTGAGCTGCGCCAACCTCTCCTCGTGCTTCTGCTGAGTGAGAATTTCCTCGATATAGGGCCTGGCCTGCTCGAAGGCCAATCGTTCCGGCTCAGTGCGCTCAATAACCTGTACGATGTACAGGCTGTCTCCAAATTGAAAAGGCCGGCTGATCTCGTCTGGCTGTAACGGCAGAATCGCCTCGTGGAATGGATGCAGTTGCGCCTCGGCCAGGATATCTTCACTCTCCCCGATCCAGCCGTCGAGTTCGCCGCCGTTAGCGGCAGTCTCCGGGTCTTCGGAGTATTCCTGTGCGACGGCGGCAAAGTCTGCGCCCTGCTGGAAGAGGCCCGGCACGAGTTTTTTGTAGGCTTCGTCGGCGCGGGCGCGCGCGGCGTTCTGTTCGTCTTCGGTGGAACCCAGCCCGATGCGGATATAGCGGATGCGCGACCTGGGCGGCAGGGCCATCAGGTCAATGTTCTCATCGTAGAACTTTCGCAGCTCCTCGTCGGTCACCTGGATCTTGTCGTCAATCTCTTCCTGGTGCAGCATTTGCTTGAGCACCTGCAGGCGCGCCTCGTCCACCAGCGGCTTGTTCTGCACGTCCAGCAGTTGGTCGTAGGTGTCTTCCACGAGCAGGAGACGCTCGATCAACAATTCCGCCAGTTGCTGCATGCCTTCCGGACCGCCGTACTGCGCCTGGGTGGAAATATCCAGCTCTTTGTACTCCGTGTAAAACTGCCTCAACGTATACTGCCGTCCCTTGAGCGTGAAGAGCGTTTTGCCGGCGTTAGCGTTGAACCATTCCTCAGTTTTCTGTTGCTGAACGGCCGCCATCACCACGGGTCGCACTTCATCCAGCGTCTGCGTGCGTGCGGGCTGAAGTTCGTTGAGCCGGACGATGTAGAAAAAGTCGCCCGCGCGAAAGACATCGCTCAATTCGTTCGCCGTCAGCGCGAACACCGCAGCATCCCAGGCCGGGTCGCGGGTGCCCTCGCTAAAAGTCGTGCCGGTGAAGGCCAGTGTGCCGGTGATCGCGCCAGCGACCTCGCCAAACGTTGCACCTGAGCGCAGTTTGAGCAGCGCATCGTCGGCGTTCTGGCGAGCGGCAGCCTCATCGGCGCCCGCGGGGAATTGCAGTTCATCCACCACGGCGCGGCGCGAGAGTTTGAACAGGTCGAGGTTGGCGTCGTAATAGCGGCGCAAGTCGTCCTCGGCCGGGGCCGGTACGTCCAGCAGTTCGAAATTGCGGGTGATCGAGGCGTTGTCCTTCAGGCGCTTGATATACCCTTCGATATATCCCTGCTCGCGTTGCGACACGAGCGTCTGCCGGATTTGATCGCGCACTTGGTCAAGGGTTTGGTCCCCGAACTGCGCTTTGTTGGCGTTGTAGTAATCCTGGATTTCGCTCTCCGTCACCTGGATTTCGCCCTCGTGTCGCTGGAGGTCGAGCGACTCCAGGTTGAGGCTCTCGGTGATGTGCTGCATGGTGTGGCTGAAGTCTTCGTCGCGGTCTGGCTGGCGCGTGGCCGCCCAGCGCCGCACCAGTTCATCCATCACCATGTCCTCGACCACGGCCAGCAGCGTATCCGGCGTGCGGGCAACGACCTGATACTCTTCCGGCACGAGCAGTTTCAAGTGGGCTTCCACATCGGCGATGGTGATCTGGCCGCCATCGAATGTGGCGATCACGTCGGAGGCAGGCGGCTTAGGCGCAGTCAGGCTCAGCCACCAGAGATAGGCTTGTGGCCACCAGCGATAGCCGCCTGCAAACCACAGACCGATGACGAACACCGCGGCCAGCCCGGCGTACAGCGCGCCCGTGCGCAGGCGCCCCAGCCAGATTTGTCGCGCCGTCGGCGCGGGTTCAGGCGCTGCCTGTTGGCTGGCTACCCCCTCCCCTTCAACCGGCAGGCCGGGTCCGGCGCCGGTCTCCCAAACCAGTGGCGCAGCCTCGCCAGTGGGTTCGACTGAGGGCGCGACTTCCGATGGGGGAGTCTCGACCACTGCCGCGGCGGGTTCTGCAGCCAGGGGAACCGCTGAAGCCTCGACCGACGATTCGGCGCTTATCGTCGGCGGCAAAGCTTCGACTTCGGGCGGCGCGACCTCAGGGGGCAGGGCCGGTTTCTCGACCGGCGGCGTCTGTGGTTCGGGCCTCGGTTCGCCACCGCGCAGGGCGTTGACGATGTCGTCCCAGACTTGCTTCCAGCCTTCAGCCATCGAACGTCACCTTCACGGGGCAGGTGTCGGTGCGGGAGCAGGGTTGCCCAACAGCCGCAAATTCACCTCGCCGCCGTTGCGCGTGTCCACCGTGTACACCTGCACGCGCGGCAGAATCTTCTCCAGTGTTTCCAGGTACAGCCGGTAGCGCGTCACGTCTTCGCCGTAAATTTCCGAGTTGGTTTGATACTCGGCCAGCACGGCCTCGAAAGCCTGCGCCGCGCCATTGGCCTGCGCCAGCGCGTCGGAGCGATAAGCCTGCGCCTGCGCCAGGATACCCTCGGCCTGGCCGCGCGCTTCGGGGAGGAGGCTGTTGGCGTAGCCGGTAGCTTCGTTGATGGCGCGGGCCTTGTCTTCTCGGGCGCTGTTGACGTCGGTGAAGGCGGCCGCCACCTCGTCGGGCGGGAAGGCTTTCTGCAGATTGAGCCCGACGACGACCAGGCCGCTGTTGTAGTCGTCCAGCCGCTTCTGCGTCTCAACACGGATGGCGTCTTGCAATGCCTGCCGTTCGGTGGTGAGGATGTCGTCCACCGGTAGTTGATTAACGAGGCCCGTGACGGCCTGCCGCACCGCGTCGCGCACCAGGCGGTAGGGCGCGTATTGCACGTTGACGAGATAGGCAGCGGGGTCGCGCACCTGATACTGCACCACGATTTCCACGTCAATCACGTTGGTATCGCCGGAGAGCACCTGAAGTTTAGAAGGAGGCTCGGGATGCTCGTGGCCCTCTTCGGGTTCGGCCACGCCGACGACTTCGCGGCGCACGTCGCCCACGTTGACAAGGTCCACGCGGTCAATGGGCCAGGGCAGGCGATAGTGCGCGCCCGGCTCTGCGCGCGGCTCGACGATAGCCCCGAAGCGCCGCACGACCGCAGCCTCGCCCGGCGCAACGATGTACACGCCGGTGGCGAGATAGCCCGCGATGGCAAGACCGATGAGTCCCCACAGGACCCGATTCCATTTGAGATGGCCGAAGGCGGCGCGCAGGTCAGCCAGCGGCGATTCGCCATCGCCGACCAGGCTACGAATGAATCGGGCGACAGCCTGTCCGATCTGGCGCAACAAGCCAGGCCAATCAAAGCGCGGGCGCTGTGGTGGAGGAGGTGGAGTGGGTGTGTCGGTCGTCATCCGGGCCTCCTACGGCGTGACCGTCGCCGTCGGTGTCGGGGTGGCGGTCACCTCGGAGTTGCTGTTGACGCTCGCGCTGGAATTTCCCGGGTTGAGGTATTGCAGCAGCTCCGAGTCAGATGGCAGGATGAGGGTCGTATTGCTGTCAATGAACGTCTCATAAGATTGCAGGGTGCGCAGGAAGCGATAGAACTCCGGGTCTTTGCCGAAGGCGGCGGCGTAGATGGCGATGGCCTCCGCGTCGGCCTGGCCGCGCGTCTCAGCCGCCTGCTGGTTGGCGTCGGCCAGGATTTGCGCTTTCTGCGCATCGGCGTCGGCGCGAATCTTGGCCGCCTGTTCAGTGCCCTCCGAGCGGAACTGGCGGGCGATGGCTTCGCGCTCGGCCTTCATGCGCTGGAAGACGCTGGTGAGGTTGGCCTGCGGGAATGTGAGCTGCTTGAGGCGCACGTCAGTGACGGCAAAGCCATATTGCGTCGTGCGGCCTGCCGCGCCCTGCGTCACAGCGTTCAGAGTATCGGGCAGTTTCAACTGCGCTGCGTCGGTGGTGACGAGTTGACTCAGTTCCACCTGGCCGAGCGCTACTCCGAGTTCAGAAGCCACAATGTCGGCCAGGCGCGTCTCCGCGCCCACCGGGTCGCGTACGGTTCGGAGGAAGGTCAGCGCGTCGGTCACTTCCCAGGTGGCGTAGGCTTCGAGGACGATGTTCTTTTTGTCTGCCGTCAGGAATTCAGTCTGCGGCAGGTTGTAGACGCGCAGCTGGTTGTTGATGCGCACCACGCTTTGTATGGGATCGGGCAGTTTGGCGTAGAGGCCCGGCTGGGTGATGACGTTCACCGGCTGGCCGAACTGCGTGACGATGGCGTACTCGGTGGCGTCCACTTGAAAGAAGACCAGGTAGGCGGCCAGAAACGCGAGGGCTATGAAGCCGAGGGCGAGGTTGCGGATGAGTTTCATAGAAGTTATTCCTTCTCCTCGTAGAGAGTCAGTAACGATGAGGCGATGGCCCTCAGTGGTTTCCGAACCAAGCGAACGCCTCAATAAACAGCCACTGAAAGGCGTGCCAGAGCCGTACCAGTGCCAGGTACACGTGCGTGAGTGAATGCAGCGATGGTTGCCACAAAAGGAGGGACAATCCCACCATGACAGTGGCAAACGAGCAAAGTGCATAGTCAAGCCAGTTCAGGCGGAAACGGAGTGGGGCGGTGGCGCGAACGCGCGCCATCGTTCCCGGCAGCAGCGTAGCCGGCGCAGGTGGGATGGGATAAGTTCGCAATGCGTCGTCCACGGCCTGGAAATCTCGTTGTTGGGTCATCGGGATGCCTTCAGAACCGGCTGTGTGCGTTCTTCACGGCTGGGGCGGAAAGGTCTGCGCGTTGCCCGAAGGGGCGCCGGGGAACCACAGGTCGGTGGTCTGCAGGCGCACGGCGGCGTCCAACACGAATTTGCGTGAACCGGGCAGGACTTTCTCGACGGCTTCGAGGTACAGGCGCAGGCGGGTGATTTCGGGCGCATCGGCATACGCGCCCTGGCGGCTGGTGAACAACGCCGCGTCGCCCGCCGCCAGCGCCACCTTTTCGGCGCGGTAAGCGCTGGCGGCCTGGACGGTTTTTGCGGCGTCGCCGCGCGCCACGGGCAGGACCTCGTTCTGGTACGCCAGGGCTTCATTAATGAAGGTATTCTTGTCCTCGCGCGCGCTGGCCACGTCGCGGAACGCCTCGGCCACTTCCGGCGGGGGGCTGCTCTCCAGCAGTTGCACCCCGACGACTTGCAGGCCGGAGGCGTAACTGTCGAGAGCCGTTTGCGTCAGTGCGGCGGCGCGTTGCTGGATAGCGGATTTGTCCACGGTGAGCAGGGCATCCACGCCCTCGTTCGCCACCACCTGCCGCATCGCGGCGTCGGCGGCTTGCAGCACCGTGCCTTCAGGGTCTACCACGTTGAGCAAGAACGCGGCGGGATCGGTCACGGTGTAATGAATGCTCAGGCGCACATTGATGAGGTTCTCGTCGCCGGTGAGCATGAGGCTGGCCGGAGCCTCGGCGCGGCGGATGCTGTTCACGGCCACGATGTCCACGCGGTCCACCGGCCACGGCAGGCGGTAATGCAGGCCAGGGCCGACATTCCCGGCAAGCACACTTCCGAAGCGGCGCACGACGGCGGCCTCGCCCGGCTGAACCGCGTAGAAACCGGAAAGCAGATACAGCGCCAGCAGTACGAGGGCGGCCGCCGGGACGAACACGCGCCACACGCCCGCCGCCACAAGCGGATGTCGGTGCACGTGGCCGGCGGTTTCGCCTTCGATGTCTAGCGTCTCCCGGTGGCGCAAGGCGTTGACCGCCGAGGACGCAATCTCGTAGCCGGAGAAGAGGATGAAGACCACCACCACGGCGGCGGCGGCCTTGTCCAGATTGGGCAGGCCGAGCGCCGCGCCTGCCAGCCCGGCCACCACCACGATGGAAGCATAGATGTCCATCTGCGAGTGATAGCCCCCGGCGATGAGGGCGGGCGAGTTAGTCTGCCGCCCGACGTAGAGTTTGTAACGCGCGATGAAGTAGGCCGCCGCGACTGTGACGAGCGAGGCCAGCGTGATGGGGCCGAGGTTCGCGAGTTCGGGCGGCTCGCCGCTCAATACCTCCAGCACGATGTCGAAACCGACGTAGAAGATGGCGGCGGCCACCGCCAGCGCCACCCAGTTTTCGATGGCGCTCACCTGGCCTTTGCGCTGGGCGCGCGCCTCGTTCCACCGGCTGAGGAGCAGGCCGACGAGCACGAAGCCGCCGATGGCGGCGTCGGCGATGGAGTGCAGGGCGCTGGCCCGCAAGGCCAGGCTGCCGGATGCGCCTGCGAGCCAGAATTTGAAGGCGATAAGCAGCAGGTTGATGACGATGGTGACGAGGACCGTGCGTTCTTTGCGGTTCATGCCATGGATTTCTCCGCCTGAAGGGACTCGACAAATATCTGGCCTCAGCCCGCACGCCGATTGGGCCAAGGCCAGTCGCTATGAAGCCGGACACCCGAGCATTCGGCGCAGCAGACTATAGCCGCGCCGGTTCAGAAAGTCCTGTACAAGTTCTGAAATTTGGATGAGAGCAGACTATTGTGAGGCGTATTCGGGGAGCGTAATGCTCACCATTGTGCCACGCCCGGCGGCGCTTTCGACCGCCACCTCTCCGCCGTGTTCACGCACCGTCCAGTGGACGATGGCTAGGCCCAGGCCGACGCCGGGAAGGCGTTCGCCGGAGGGTACGCGGAAGAACGGCTCGAAGATATGCGGCAGGGCGTCGGGGGGAATGCCGGGGCCGCAGTCTTCCACGCTCCCCTTCACCTGGCCCTCTTCGCGCCAGACGTTGAGGGTGACAACGCCTCCTGGCGGTGAGTGTTTCACCGCATTGTCAATCAGGTTGATGAACGCCTGCCGCAAGCGGTCAGGGTCGCCGCGCACGCAGGCCGGTTCGCACCGGTCTACTTTGAGCGTAACACTTCCCGTGGTCGATTGCGCTGCCTCGTAGGCTTCCATGAGCACATCATCCAGGGCGACCGGCTCAAGTGGGGACAAATGCCAGCCTGCTTCGGCCTGGGCGAGGAGCAGCAAATCGTCCAGCAGGCGGGCCACGTGCCGGCCGGTGCGCTGGAGCGCGGCGAGGGTTTCCTGCCGCCGCGCCGGGTCGTCGCCGAAGGCCGCCAGCAAGTCCACGTTGCCCAGCATGGAGGCGAGCGGCGTGCGGAGCTCGTGGGCGGCCTCCGCCAGGAAGCGCCGCTGGCTGTCGAACAGGATGTGCAGCCGGTCCAGCATTTCGTTGAAGGTGGTGGCCAGCGTGCCGACCTCATCGGCAGGGCCGGAATACGCCACGCGGCGCGAGAGGTCTTCGGCCCGGACAATGTCGCGTGCAGTCTGCGTGACGCGCGCCACAGGCCGCAAGCCCAGGCGGGCGAACACCCATCCGCCCGCCCATCCGAAAAGCAGTACCAGGGCCGTGCCGATGGCATAGATGAGCCGCAGACGACTGAGTGTGGTCTCCGACCCGGCGAGCGACTGCCCCACCTGCGCCGCACCCACAATCCGGCCGTCGCGTTGGATGGGGCGGTAAAACAACTGCACGGGTTGACCCGAAATTTCCGTCGCGGCGTAGAAGCTTTCGCCCGCTAACGCCCGGTTGAGGTCGGCGGCCGGCACGGGCAATTGCTGCGCGCCCAGGTTGAATGAGTGTGCGACGACCACGCCTTCGGTGTTGAACAACTGAACGTAGATACCGGGCGAGCGGAACTCGTCGGTGGCTTCCTGGGAGATGCCCTCGATTGGGCGATTGGGCACCACGGCGACCGCGTCGGCGACGTGGTTGGCGCGTTCGGCCAGGGTGTTGTTCACTTCGGCGCGCAACGAGTCGGACAGGACCCGGTACGAAATCAGGATGAAGCCCAACAGGCCCAGGGCTGTCAGGCCCAGATGCCACAGGGTGAGTCGCCAGCGCAATGGGATCATGCCGCGTCATCCTGAAGCACATAGCCGACGCCGTGCAGGGTGTGAATCAACGGCGGGTCGCCGAGTTTGCGGCGCAGTCGAGAGATGTATACGTCCAGCACATTGGGGTCGTGCTCGTGATCCATGCCCCAGATGCAGGCGATGAGCGTCTCGCGTGAGAGCGCGTTCCGGGGATGTTCCAGGAAGAGGGCCAGCAGGTCGTATTCGGTGCGGGTCAGACGGATCACCTTGCCCCTGCGGCGCGCCACGCGGAGGTTGCCGTCCAACTCCAGATCGGCAAAGGTGATGAGATTGCTCATCCCACCCGTGCGGCGCAGCAACGCGCGCAGACGCGCCAGCAGTTCGTCAAACGCAAACGGCTTGACCAGATAATCGTCCGCCCCGGAGTCCAGCCCCATCACCCGGTCGGGCACAGCGTCGCGCGCGGTGAGCATGAGCACCGGGCCGGTGAAGCCGGACTCGCGCAGCTGGCGGCAGGCCATCATGCCGTCCATGCCCGGCAGCATCACGTCGAGGAGGATGAGATCGGGGTGACTGCGGCGCAGTTGATCCAGCCCGGCCTCGGCGCTGGTGGCGACCCGTAGGCGGTAACCCGCGTACGTCAGCCCACGCCGCAGGTAGTCGGCAAACTCCAACTCATCCTCAATAATGAGAAGATTGGCCTCCATGTCATCCCGATGCCCGATGGCGCACGAAGCCTCGCATGCCTAGCACAGCCGCCGTCGTACCCAGGGCCATGCCGGCCCCGAGCATGTGCGTATGTCCCAATGCACCCAAAATGAAAGAGGCGACCACTACCGCCAATCCGCCCAGGCAGATAATCACCGCCGGCCAGCGAGTCCTCCCAGGCTCGCCAAACTCCCATAGAGAAGCCGAGACAATGACCAGGCCGAAAAGAATGCCCAAGCGGACATCCGCCATGTGACTCGCGATCCCCAAAACGAAGGGGGAAAGGAAAAGCCCAAGCCCCGCCAGTAACGTCAACCAGTACATGCTCGCGGCTCGTATGACTCTGTCATCTTTGCCTGAGAAGACTCCTTTGACCATCTATGTCTCTGCTGCATTGACTGCGTTCGTCTATCTGCACAGTGCGGCCGGACAGTCTAGCGGTCTTCATGCTCGCCCGCCGAACTCTGGCTGCGCAGCATGATCGCCAGACACGCAATCAGCGCTAATTCAACGAGCTTTGAGATGGAATCCACCAGGCCCACCGGTTCCACCTCGCCCGCCTCAGGCCCGAAGAACGGGAGGCCGAGAGTCCGGGTGACAGCCCAGAGCGCGATGATGGCGGCATTGCCGAGGATGCCTGTCCATAGCAGTTCGCGCTGTGGGGGCGTGTAGGCCAGCACAATCAGGGCGAACAGCCACTGGCAGGCCGAGGCAATCACAAAGAAAACCCCATAGCCAATCCACTCCTCAAAGTGATCGGGCGCAACCAGAATGTGGATGAAGCCGGCTAATGCCGAGAGCGCTGCGGCGGCGTATTGCCAGCGTTTGTCGAGGGCTGATAGTTGTGCAGACACTTGGCCTCCAGATCGTCGTGAAGAGATGTGGAATCATTGGTCCTGGACCGTGATAGTAACGGGGACGTCACCGGCGTTGCGGAACCGCAGAGTCAGCGAATAAACATCGCCGGCCTTGAGATCTTGCTTCAGCTCGATGAGCATGACGTGCAGACCGCCGGGCTTGAACTCCACCGTGCCGCCCGCGGGGATGTCAACGGTCGCCTGTGGGTGCATGGACATGACGTTATTGGCGTCCACCATGGTCATGTGCATCTCGGCCTGCCCGGCGCTATCGGTTGTTACGCCGAGGAGTGTATCGGCGTGGACTGTGCCGTTGCGAATGATGAAGTAGGCGGCGCCGTTGTTGCCCGCTGCAGCCGGGCGCGACCACCCGTCGCTGACGCTAAGCGCCGGGGAAGAACATGCGGACAATCCGAGCAGGATACCTAAGAGCGTGCGGACGAAGATGATGGTTTTGACTTTCATCGGGTTCTTCCACCTTGCGGCCTCATGGCGACATGTTTTGATGGTTCATCACCGGCTCATCGGGCACGGGCGGGAAACCTTTGCGCCGTAACAGGTCTTGCATATAGGCGATCTCGCTCGTCTGCGCGTCCACGATGGACTGAGCCAGCCGGCGGACCTGGGGCTGTTGCGCGCGTTCCAGCGCGCCCTGTCCCATGATCACGCCGCCGCGATGATGCGGGATCATCAACTGCAGGAACAGTCCGTCCGCCGCCACGCCTTTCAGGCCCGCCAGCTGGTTGATCTGTTCGCGCGTCGCCATGCCGGGCATTGAGTAGCCAGCCGGCATGCCCATCCACGCCATGGCCGGGTCGGTACTGGCGATGGGTAAATTCCACACCGTCAGCCAGCCCTGCATCTGGCCGATCTGCGCCTGCTGCGTCAGCATGATGTCGAGCGCGAGCTGGCGCATCTCAGGGTCGTCGGTGCGGTCGCGCAATAGCGTCGCCATATCCACCGCCTGCGCGTGGTGCCTCATCATATCGCGGGCGAAGCCCACGTCCGGGGAGCTCGCGCTGGGCGCGAGGTTTTGCCGCGCGCCCAGCCAGAAGGCGAGCACCGCCACAATCACCAGCAACGCGCCAAATGACGCGAGCACGCTCGCGTCAAATGCGAGCACGGCGCGGGGCGAGGGCGACTCGGCGGGCATTTGTTCAGTCGTCATCCTCATGTCTCCTAGCCCGGCTGTCCAACACCACCGGTGCAGGGCGCGCCCGGCTCCGGCGCCAGCGGGCTCAGTTCATACTTCTGGATGAAGCGCATCAGCCGGGGATCGTCGGCCCGTTCCAATTTGAGTTGATAGCCCCACGCGGAGATCACAATTGGACTGGGCAAGTCTGGGTACGGGCTGAGCAGGCGATAGCCGCTCTGCCGAGCCAGATCCTGAAGTTGCTGGATTTCAGCGGCGGGGAGATCAGGCCGGTAGGTGATCCATACCGCGCCGTGTTCGAGCGAGTGAACGGCGTTCTCGTTCTGGAGGGGCTGAGTGTATGCGCCACAGTTCTGCCACGCCGGCTCGTGCGGACCACCGACCGGGGGCGTCTGTGCGTAAGCGACGGCTCCCTGCACGTGACCGCGCTCGAGCGCGGGGAATTGTTCGACGCCCTCAATCGGCTTTGAGGCTTCCGCCCGGGCCGCTAAGGTTTGGTAGACGGCGAGCGCCACGATACCGACCACGGCCAGCAGGATGACGCTAACGACAGTCGTTCCCGTGATCGTCCGGCGTCGGCGGACCTTGCGGCGCGCCCCGGCAGGCTTCTTTTTCTTTGTCGTCTGTTCCATCAACTCTTCTCCTTGTTTTAGAGCCACCGCCGCACGTTGCGCCAACAGGCGAGTCAGGTGTTCCTCTTCTCAGGACGCGTTGGTGCTCCTGCGCGCTCAACCGTGATTATGATCGCCTCTAAGGAGTACCGATGGGCGTGGCCGTAGGCGCAAACAGTTCCGATGGCGGGGTGACGGTTGCGGGCAGATGATAGGTCGTGTATTCGGTCATCATGTGGTGATTCGGTCCATCCATTGTCCAGCGGACAATCCGCAGCGTGGCGGGGTCCACCTCCAAGACGTAGTCATAGCGCAAGTCGCCAGTCCCGACGGCAAATGTGACGGTCTGCCGGGCTTGGCTTTGACCACTCAACTCGCTCGTCGGCCCAAACTGCACGTCAATGGCCTCACGGCTGAAATTGAAATGGGGATATGCGATTATGGTAGCGGTCACGACGCCACTGTCATCGCGAAGTACTTCCACTGCCTCCATGGAGGCGAACTGATTCATCACTCCCTCGACTTGCTGCAAGAACAGCACAGCCTGCGAATCACTGACCCCTGGCGATGATGTGCCGGGCCCGGGTGGTTGGTATTCCTGTGCGCTCAACCGGCGGACGTAGTTGACTAAGTGCCAAATGTCTTCATCGTCGAACTGGTCTCCGAACGCTGGCATGGCGGTGTCCTTGATCCCTTCTTTGATCCAATAATACAGGTCGCCATCCGGGTGGCTCTCCGTATGCCCGGCGGTGAAGTCGGCGGGCGGCGGGGTGAGGCCAATGGCCCCTGGGCCATCGCCGCGCCCTTCCGGGCCGTGACACGTCACACAGTTGGCCTGGTAGAGTTCCTGCCCGCGCGTGATGGAGGCCGAGTCGGGCAAGATGGGATTGGTCACAAACTTCGCGGGCGTGAACTCGCGGACGAAGGTGAACAGCTGGACTCCCCCAATCCAAAAAGCAAGCAGGCTCGGCAGGAATAGCAGCACCAACTGCCAGTCCTCCTTCGCGGCGCGGCCGGCGAGGAGTGACCAGGTGACGGCGAACAACACGAGAAAGACGCCCGTCGCCGCGCCGCCGCTGCGGGTCAGGAACTTGGTTAGTTGCTCAATCAGACCGGCCTGCCCACCTACCGGCTGAATCGCCCCGCTCAGACCGGCTTCCACGCGGTATGCGGCGAAAACGTCGAACGCCTCGGAACGGCGCACCGCGACTTCCACCTGCCACGGCCCTGCCAGACTCAGATAGCCGCCATCCACGCGGTAATGTCCATCGCCGGATGATGGCGCGTTGGCTTCGGCCGTGCCGATGGATTGGCCCAAGAACGTGAAACGCAGCGATACTTCTTTGGCGTCCGCGACCGGCTGGCCGCTGGCATCCGTCACGTACACATCAAACGTGTTCTGCCCGACGAGCGCCGGTTCGAGGCTGAGCGAGATGTTCAAGTCTTCGGCGGGTTGCGCCAGCGTGACCTTCTCGGCCTGGCTGGACAGCAGGGGCGCATCTTGCCCGCGTTGCAGGTCGGTGAGTAGGCCGGCCGCGGCGAGGACCAGCAAGGCGAATACACCTTCCGCGCGCACCAGCCGCCCAAAGCGCTGTTGCAGCGTGAGCGCCGAAGCTGCTTCGGGATGGTCGAGGGCCGCGTCCAGCCTGGGCTTGATGATCAAGAGATTGACCGCCGCGATGCTGAAGGCGGGCACAGCCAGCGCTAGCTTGGCGAGCAAGGTCAGGCCATACGCTGTGCCGAAGAGCGCGGTCCAACTCCCGACGTGTTTCCAGGCCAGGTAGCTTCCGCTGACCAGCAGCGCGCCCACCGCGCCCGCCGCCAGCGCCGAGAAGTTGAGCGAGAGGCTCAAGTTGAGCCACGCCCGCGAGTTCGCCGGGAATGACCGTCCCATCCACAGCCCAAGCGCCAGTTGAAGCAGGCCCCCCACCCAGACCCCGGCAGCCAGGACATGCACGACATCCACCGCGATGGCCTGTTGGGTATCCTGAGTAAGGGCGGCGCTGTGACTCACCAAGGCGGTTGTCAGCGCGAGGCCAATCAACGCCGCCAGTCCGGCCCACCATTCCCAGCCGCGTAAGCCTCGACGGCCTTCTCCCAACCCGACGTATAGATCTGCCATGGCAAAGCCCACCGTCGTCGTCACTAAAAAGCGAACCAACCACAGTGAGCCGAATTGCGTACCCAGCCAAGTTCTCAGGTTGTCGAAGCTCAACAGGTTTATCCTGGCGGCCTGCGCGATCAGGGTAAAAATCAAGCCCAATCCCACCAACGCTAACCCGGCGATGCCCACTTTCAGGCTCGCGCGTCCAAATGCCAAGTCAAGTCGCTCATCGGCTTCATTCAGCTCAACGCCCTTGAAGGCCGGGTTCCAGACCAACAGGCGGAAGGTGAGGAGGCCCAGTAGTAACGCGAGTCCGGTCAGGTTGAACCAGCGCGCGCCGGTGCTGAACGGGGTCGGCCGCTGCGCGGTGGATGAAACCGAGCCGGGCGCGGAGGTCAGTTGGGCAACTCCCACCCCGAACGGAAAACTGCCGCTGGTCGTGTGGCCGTCCACGGTGGAGAGCACTTCCCAACTGACGAGATACGTCCCACTGGAAAGCGGGGGCAGAGTCACGACGGGCGCCGTGCCATCGTCGCTGTCCGATTTCAAATCGCCGTTGTCCACTTGCCGGCCGGATTGGTCGAAGACGGCGATCCGGCTAAAGGCGGGCGCCACCGGCTCGGTCAGAAGAAGCCGAACTTGAGCCGGCGCGGTGTCGAGGAGGGTGTTGGGGGCCGGGTCAGCGGAGAGGAGCACGGCATGGGCGAAGGCTGGAATCGCCCTCGCCCAGAGCAGTGCCAATGCGCTGACCGCCACCCACACGATGAGAAAATGCCGGCGCGCCTTCATCGCCTTATTTCCGGCGCAGGCTGACGACGCCCACCGCCAGCCCGGCCAGCCCGACGATGATGCCTCCAATGGCTAGCCATTGGTTGAGCGTGGCGGAGGCCCGCAGCGCCTGGTTCTCGGCTTGCAGGGCGGTGAGTTGTTGGTTCATCTCAGGCAGAGAAGGCAAGACGATTGGGAATTGATAGTCTTCGGCCAGCCCGACTTCTTCGATTTCTTGCTCCAGGTCCACGTCCTGCTCTTCGATCTTGCCGGTGAGCTTCACCGTGTACGTGCCGCGCACGGTGGGGATGAAGTCGGCGGCATACTGGCCGGGCGCATCCTCGCCGAGCGGGTGCAGTTCCAGGTCGCGGGTTTGGCCGCCCGTGGCGACGGCGACTTGCAGGGTCGTGAGACTCTCGACGGGTTCTTTAGTTTCGGTGTTCCTGACACTCAGGAAGACGCCATTGGTTTCCCCCAGCAACACCGGCTCATTCACCCAGCCGATTTCGAGCGTGTAGTCGCCGACGGTGACTTCTTCGTGGGCCGAAGCCGGATGCGGGATAAGCAAGACGCCAAGCAGCAGCAGTGCGCTTAGAGCTGGGATGAGTTTGCGGAACATAGTCAAGCCTCCTGGCAGTTAGCGAAAACATGAAAGGGTAGACGATGAACTTCAGCAGGAGGCCGCGAGGCGTGGGGGCGGAGTGGGCGGGGGCGTCGCCCAGCCTTGCGCGGGCCAGGCCCGGTGGCTGAGGTGCCGCCACACACCGGCGCCGATCAGCGCCAGCATTAGATCGCCAATCGTTATCGGTGGCCCAGGCAAAGCTGCCACCGGTTGCGCATGGAACAACTCGAATAAGTAATCGTGCGTGTGGGGGCGGTCGGGCTGGCCGTCCGGGTGTGGATGATAGGTTCGCACGTCCGCGATGAGCCAGCACGGGCACAGGCCCGGCGGGGCAACCGCGATAAGGCCGGCCAAAAAGGCCAGCAGGATGACGATTCGTCGAAACCCGCACCGAGAATGGTAGCGGTTGGCGGGCGCGTCATTCGTTACGCGGGCGCTCCTCCCGTTCTCGATCGCACCGTGCCACCGGTCCATATCTGCCAGGCGCCTACAGCCAGCGCCGCACGCGGCGGCAATAGGCGCGATAGGCTTCCCCATGTAATCGGGCCAGGTGCTCCTCTTCGAGCCGGATTTGAATGTGAATCAGCGCCGCGCCCAATACGCTGACCGCCAGGCTCGCGGCGCTAGGCAGGACGAGAAGCAGGCCAAGCAGCATCACCAGCATCGAGAGGAAAATCGGGTTGCGCGAGACAGCGAACAGGCCGGTCTGCACGAGTTCTGTCCTTGTGTCAGCGTCAATACCGATGCGCCAGGCATTCCCCATCTGTGCCTGCGCGATCAGCATCCAGACCAGCGCCAGCACGAGCAGTACCGTCCCAACCCACGTCAGCAACGGATGGCCCAGCCATGGGATTGGGGTCAACAACTCATAGGCGCTATCCGAAGCTGCATAGGTGATGACGATGACGGCAATCACAATCATGGTCAGCCTGAAAAGCCGGCCGACGAAGTCATGGGCGCTGTCGGTGTTCCCAAGTTGGTATGGGTTCACGCCTGTACGTTTCCAGACCAGGAAAGAGCGCCACACGAAAGCGGTGAGGAAGAAGGCGCTGAAATAAAGTAGCAGAAACAGTTTCATCAATCTCGTCTCCGGCGACTGTGAATGAACGATGCCGGTGCTGATAGAGAGGCGGCGCCGGTCGGGCGATAATTTACGGCTCCACTGGATAACCCGCTTCCGTCCAGGCGCGGAAGCCGCCGAGGATCGGTGTGACCTTAGTAAAGCCGTTGTCAAGGAGAATGCGCGCCGCACGGGCGCTGGACTCCTCGGCCGGTCAGGTGCAGTAGGTGATGATCCAATCCGAACGGCTGAGTTCGCCGAGGCGGCTCTCGAGTTCCGCTAACGGGAGAGACCGCGCGCCCGGGATGTGGCCGGCGGTATAAGGGTCGGGCTCGCGTACGTCCACGAACACGGCGGACTGGGCATCAAAGGCGGTCCGGGCGTCGGCGAGGCTGACGCGGGGAATTTCTGGAAACGTGTCCTCGGCAGAATCTTGAAGGGGAGCCGTGGGTACCGTCGGGGTTGGGGAGAGCCCTAGGCTTATCAGGATTGCACCGATCAGAAGCGTCAGGCCAACGCCGATCAGGACGAGCGGCCCGACAGGTCTGGTTTGGGGTCGAGTTGAGCGAGACATTTGCCGTCCTTTTTATGCTAGAGGGTCAGTCTTCTCTATGGGGTCACCGGTTCGGTGTCGGTGGCCGGGCCGAACTGGCTGTAATAGCCGTCAACGTAGGCGCGGATCTCGGCCAGCGACTTGCCTTCCCGCATCAGTCGCATCGTGTCACGCACGATGTCCACGCAGATGCTTCAACCCAGCCCCATTTCGTCCCAGATCACCGTGCCGTCGGCGCGAACGTCTTGAACGAAACAGTCCTTGACGCTGGTGTGCCCATCCACACCACAACCGCAATAGCAGGGGATCTTTTTCAGCACCGCCTGGTTGGCGAGCGCAAATTGATAGGCCTCGCGAACCTGAGTGGGAGCATCCTGCATCTTCTGCGGCAAGGCCGATGCTGGTGCCATTTCCAGGTCATGGCCGGACGAGCCGGCGCCGCAGGCGCTGATCCACATCGCGGACAGCGCGACGAGAAGGGTGAACAGTGCGAGTCGTTTCATCGATCCTCTCTCCTTTCCCGGTTGACTGCTCATCCTCAATACACCCAGGGGATGAGAAACTTTGTCCTTGCCTTGTAGCCCTGCCACTCTACGCCGAATGTCTCGGCTAGCACTTGCTCCTCGCGCCGTGCCCGCCTGTAGAACGAGGCCAGGCATATCACCAGGAGCAACAACGGCGTCCACGCGCGGTACACCAAGGTGATGCCCAACAGCAAAAGCCAGTAGCCCAGGTACATCGGGTGCCGGACGAACGCGTACGGCCCGTGCTGGATCAGCCGGTGTTGCGCTCGCAGCGGCGCGGCGAAACTGGTGCTGACTCCATACATCGCGCCGAGCGCCCAGCGCGCCCACAAGACCAGGAGCCACCCCGCGAGAAAAAGCACCAGCCCGGCAACCTGCAATATCCATGACACGAGGGGCGAAACAGTCAGCGGGAGCGGAAGCCACAACAGATAGCCCAGATAGGCAAAGAGCACGCAGGCACCAACTCCACCGACGATTTGCGCCCACGTGGGAAGCGTGAAGAACCAGTCACCCGACCTAACCGGCCTGGCCTTTGGTCTGCGATAACTCGCCAGCCAGCTCGCGAGGATCACACCCAGCAGGATAATTGCTCCGGCGCTGACGATCCCGTTCGTGATACTCTCAAAGATATCCATTCCGTCCGGCTACTGGAAAGCGCGCCGCATCACGCCAAAACCCCAGATAATCAAGACAAACCCCAGCCCAATGAGCATGCGATGAATCACTTCGTTGGCCTGGAAACTGAGGCGGGATAGGATGAACAATCCAGTTTCGGTGACAAATGCGACGCCTAACACCACGAAGCCAATGGTGAGGATCTGGATCCCCTGCCCCATGGCGCCGCCAACGCGTGGACGCGCCAGGAACATCGCCACCGTCAGGCCAACCGTGGCCAGATCGAGTATCAAGGACAGCGCCTGTAAGGGCTCCATAAAGGCCTCCTGTTTGGTAGAGTTACAGAACCGGGCACGCCTTCACCTGTTGCGCGCGGTCAGTCTGCGTTATTCCAGCCGTTCATGCCCGTCCTGCCGCGGCCTGTCCCTCATGAGGCCCGATAGCCCAGAAGCCGGAGCGCGTTCAGCACTACCACAATCGTGCTGCCCTCATGAAACAGGATGGCGATCCCGATGCCGGTCCAGCCGGTAAGCGAGGCGATCACCAGCAGTGCGATCACACCGAGCGAGATGAACAGGTTCTGCTGAATAATGGCCCGCGTGGCGCGGCCCAATCCAACCGCGAAAGGCAGCTTCGAGAGATCGTCGCCCATCAGGGCCACGTCGGCCGTCTCCAGCGCCACATCCGTGCCGGCGCCGCCCATCGCGATGCCGACGGTCGCGTTCGCCAGCGCGGGGGCATCGTTTACGCCGTCGCCCACCATCGCCGTCTGACCGAACTTCTCATTCAACTGGCGGACCGTGGTCACTTTGTCTTCCGGCAGGAGGTCGGCGCGGAAGGTGGTCAGGCCGACCTTCCCCGCAATCGCTTTCGCCACCCGGGCGTTGTCGCCCGTGAGCATCACGGTTTCCTGCACGCCGAGGTGCCTCAGGGCCGCCATCGCCGACGCCGCCTCGAGGCGGAGCGTGTCGGCCACCGCGATCACGCCGGCCAGGGTCCCGTCAACCGCCACCAGCATGATGGTCTTGCCTTCGCCTTGCAGCGACTCCAGCCTGGCTTGCGCGTCGGCTGACACGGTCACATTCGACTCGTCCATCAATTTAGGGTTGCCGATCAGCACCACTTGGCCGTTGACGGTTGAGCGCAGGCCGCGCCCGGTCAGCGACTCCACCTCGCCCGGGTCGGGAAGCGCCAGCCCTTTGCCTTGGGCCGCGCGCACGACGGCCTGCGCCAGCGGGTGGCCGGAGCGGTTTTCCACAGCGCCCGCGATCGACAGAAGCTGGGTGTCTTTCAGTTGCGCGCCGAACGCCACGACATCGGTCACTTCCGGCTGACCGTGGGTGATGGTGCCGGTCTTGTCGAAGGCGATGGCTTTGAGCCGGCCGAGATTCTCCAGATGGACGCCGCCTTTGACCAGAACGCCGTTGCGCGCGGCCTGCGCGACCCCGGCCAGGATCGAGGCCGGCGTGCCGAGCGCCAGGGCGCACGGAGAGGCCGCGACCAGAAGCGTCATCGCCCGCAGGAAAGACACCTGGAAGGGCACGCCAAACAAGGGCGGCACGGCGATCACGAGCAGGGTGATGACGAGCACCGCCGGCACAAACACACGCTCGAAGCGCTCCACCGTCTGCTGCGTTGGGGACTTCTGGGTCTGGGCCTCCTCGACCATCTTCATGACCCGCGCCAGGGTGCTGTCCTGGGCCAGCCGGGTCACTTTTACCTCCAGCGCGCCCTCGCCGTTCACCGTCCCGGCGAAGACCCGGTCGCCGGGCGCCTTGTCCACGGGCGCGGACTCGCCCGTGACCGGCGCCTGGTTGACGGCCGACTGCCCGGCGAGCACGTCCCCGTCGACCGGGATCCGGGTGCCCGGCCTCACCACGACGATGTCGTCCAGGCGCAGCTCCTCGACCTGCAATTCCTGTTCGCGCTCGCCGCGTCTCACCAGGGCAGTCTTGGGTGCCAGGTCCGCCAGCGCCCGCACCGCCTGACGGGCGCGGTCAAGCGCCCGTTCTTCGAGCGCATGGCCCAGGCTGAAGAGGAAGAGCAGGAAGGCGCCCTCGGCGAACTCACCCAGGAACGCGGCGCCGAGGGCGGCCATGACCATGAGCAGATCGGTATCGAAGTGGCGCTCCTTCACTGCATGCCAGGCGTGGCGGGACACGTCCCAGCCGCCAAAGACATAGGCGGCCAGGTAGAGCACGGTGGCCACGAGGGCGGGCAGGCCGAGGAACGTCTCCCCCACCCAGCCGATGGCGACCAGGACGCCGGCGGTGACGCTGAACAGGATCTCGCGATTCTCCTGATACCAGCTTCGCCAGCCCTCGGCGGCGACGGTGTAGCCCAGCCCGCGCACGCGCTTCTCAATCGCCGCGCGGCTGGTGGCCTCCGTGTCGTACTCCACCCGCAGCTTCTGCGACGGGTAATTCACACTCACAGCCAGGACGCCCGGCATTCGGCCCACGCCGTGCTCGATGACCTTGATGCAATCGGAGCAGTCCATGCCCTCGATGGCGAGCAGGTCATGGTGAAAGCGGTTGGCGATTTGGGCGCCGGCACGCTGGGCGGCGCGTTTCACATCCGCGACGCTCATCAGGTTGGGGTCATAGTGCAGGCACAGGGTGACCGGCCGTTTCTCGCGCTCGAGGTGAACGCGCAGCAGGCCTCTCTGGTGGCGCAGGGCCGCCTCCAGCCGGTCCAGGCAACTGTCATCATCGGTCTCGACCCCGGGCAGGAGCACGGGGATCTCCAGTTCAATCGTTTTCTCGGACATTCAGGCACTCCAAAGCAACACCAAGTTCCAGGCTCGCCCTGGCAGAAAGCGAGCCACAAGACATACAGACGCCGGCGGCAGGCGCGGCGCTAGGCTGAGAGGGCGACGGGGGGACGGAAGAAGGCGAAACGCGGCGTCTCTGGATCGCGGGGGCGCGGCCAGACCAACGCCAACAGCACCAGGGCCAGTGGAAGGCTTAGCGGGATTGCCAGCGGCGCTTGAAATCCGGCGTGCAGGGCGCACGTCCCGGGGTCGAGTTCGCCCGCTGCCTGGGAAACATCCGGACATGCGGGGCGGGCCCGTTCCGGCGCCGGACAGGCCGCCGCCAGGAGCAGGTGGCCGATCAGTCCGGCGAGGACCAGGCCGATAATCACGGCCAGCGCCCAGCGTCTACTCTGGGGACTATCCATGCCGGACGTGCTCCAGCCCCTGCCGGAATAGCGCCGCCACATGGTCGTCGTCCAGAGCGTAAAAGACCTGACGCCCTTCCTTGCGGGCCCGGACCAGGCGCATCTGTCGCAGGCCGCGCATGTGGTGAGAAACCGCCGACTCGCTGACGTTGGCAGCCTGGGCCAGAGCGCTCACGTTCATTTCTCCATCGGCCAGGGCGGCGATGATGCGCACTCGGCTGGAGTCGCTGAACGCGCGGAACAGTTCCGCGACTTGCGCAGCGGTCCGTTCGTCGAGGAGGTGGGTCTTGGCTGTGGCGATCATCATAGAAATACCTGAACGTATACTCAGATATGCATATCTTATTCAGAACTGCCCTTTTGTCAATCCCCCGGACCGTGGAAGGTGATGCTCACCCGGGCCTGCCACAAGATCCCGCCTTTCCTGTCCGAGGCCCTTAGCTGCATGAGAACGCGTGGACGCTGAGGACGAGAAGGTTGGGTCCGCCATCTCAGAGACACTCCAGGATAAAATCGCCGCCTGGCAGGCTACCCCACACACATTGACTCACTCAAGGCTCTGTATTTCGCCGACGCCAGCCTAGCACGATCGTCGGCTTGGGGTTCGGCGGGTGACGGACCTCTCGGGTGGCCTGTGGCAGCGGCCGGCGTTGGCGGGCTGCTCGACCACGACTCACCGCTCATCATCCTTGACAGGCTAACCGCCAGCCTGGACCCGCTCGGCAAGCGACCGATCTTCGACCTGCGGCCGTCTTCGTCACCCACCGCTCCGACACAATCCGCAAGGCCGAGAACATTATCGTGATGCTGGACGGCCGCCTGATCGAGATGGCAACCACGAGCAACTGGCCGCCAACACCCTTAAGTTCCGGTCGCTCTTCCTGGCGCAGGGCTCACACGTCAACCCATCCTCCAGGACAGCGGCCAGGGATTTTAGCGGTAAGTGCCGGACGAGCGCGACACTTGATCCGGCCACGGGTTGCCCACATTTAGGGCTGGCCGTATTGTGGAGCAGCCTCGCCTTCACACTGCCGATTATCTGGGTGGGCGCTTCGGGGTGACTTCCCGAAGTGGGTTGGACCTCCTCCCATAGAAGCCCGGCGGCTGACCAGCCGCCGGGCTTCTATGGCAATGACCCAGCTTACATAGCTGGGCCATAAGTACGGAGGCAGCCCGAGCGTTCCGGTGAAGACAGTCAAGCCCTGTGGCCTGGATCCGAGATCGTGACTTCAGCCAGATACGCCTTCAATACGTCCAAGCGGTTGTGGCCCAGTGCCTGGCTGACGACCTGGCGGGCTTCCCCGTCGGACATGGCTTTCTCATGACGGAGATACTGGTACAACTCATTGGCATACAGCTTGCGCAGTGAGTGTGTGCCATCGCCGATCTGGATGTTCAGTCGGGCGACCAAGCGGCTGGTTGCGCGTTTGACGGCGGCCGTGAGCGATTGCCGCTGTTGGAACACGTGCAGGTCCAGGTGAGCGAGCCCCTGCGCTCGCAGCTGGACGAGTAATGGTTGATGTCTGGGAAGAATGGGCACCCGCCGAGGGCGCCCGCCCTTGGTGTGGATGCCAGACCCTTGCAGCGTGACCCAACTCCCGTCCAGAGCGATCAGTTCCGCCTGAAGATGGACGGCTTCGCTGACCCGTAACCCGCTCACCCGCTGAAGGCGGGCCACCTGTCCATACTGGGGGTCAATCTTATGGAGGCCCGCAATCAACTGCTCCGCATTTTCGGGAGAATAAGGATTAGGCACTGCATCCGCGCTGCGGCCTGCAAACTCTAAAACGAAGGGCTCGGCGTTGCGCCGGCGCCAGCCTAATTTGCGGAGCCCGGTGTCCAGCTTCTTGATGGCGCATACGTACGTGTTGATGGTGGCGGGGGACAAAGCGCGTTCCCGCAGGCTGGCCACAAACGCTTCCGCCATGGCCGGGGTAATGTCTCCCAGGCGCCGGGCGCCGTGTTCGTCCTGGCACCATTCGGCAAAAGTCACATTAAGTTGGCAATACGTCTGCATCGTGCGGAACGAATAAATGGACTGCTCGGCGGTGCCCTGTCGGAGCGCCTGCCTCCGGCTGCTCCCGTACGCCTGGAGCGAGTTCAAACAATAAGTCACCTGCCCTTTGAGTGATGCCATGCCTGCCTCCTGGGCCAATCTGAGCGACGAACGGTTTTGTCAAATGGCGAACCCGTTTCGTCTGTTTAGGTCGTTCTTCTCCACTCACGCAAACCCGGTCAACTGCCATGCAGACCAGCCTTTCGCCTGGTAAATGCGCCCGCGGCCTGGGTCCGAGTCATCCGGGCGAGGGGGACGCCGGCCTCGCGACTCGTACGGCCATGTCTGCACACAGCCAGGGGCACCAGGTGCCGGTCACTCATCCTGACAGCACACCCGATGCCGAGAGAAGTCGAGACGCAGCCTATCGCAGAATCGTGTCGCGACATCCGAAAAGCCTCCGAGATTTCTCCGAACTCTCCACGAAATTCAGGTGCATGGGGCTTTGTTTGGCTGCCGGCCGCCGGGAGCCGCCGACGGGGGAGCGTAAATTCGGGCTACCCGAAAATCGGTGGGCAAATACGGGTAGCCCGAAATTCGCTGCTGGGCAACGGCAAACGACGAGAGCACCCTGTCAGGCGGTGTCGTCGCCAGGGTCAAAACGTGCGGTTGTGGTACGAAGATAAAGGAGCAAAGCCCTGAAATACTTTGCTCGACCAGTGGTGGTCGTTTGGCTTTACGGACTCTGGTTCCAGGAAAATGGCGCGTGCATCCAAATTCACTCTTGCATTCGATTCAACATACGCTATACTGATTCGCAATCAGCACACTCAAGGTCTATTCGGGCTTGAGTGCGTCGGGCCAGGCTCAGCGTCATGTTCGATTGGACTAAGGCCTGTCTCTCAGGATGAGAACTCATAACCCGGAGGTCGTTGGTTCGAATCCAACCCCCGCTACTCTGAGAGGCACCCTAGTCCAAAAGGCTAGGGTGTTTTCATTGGCCCAGCGGACTCGAGTTCGGGAGACCCACTATAACGGAGGATCCCGAAATGAACCGCAGTCTGCAGAGGCTAAAACTCGGAATAGCAATTGAAGGCTTCCTGCAATACAAAACGGCCGAGGCGCTCAGCGCCGCGACCCTGTATGCCCACAAAGATCACCTGACAGTCTTCGCCAACCATATCGGGGAACGGGAGGTGCAGAACATCCCCACCGCCGACCTGCGCGCCTACCTGGCCTGGATGCGCTCAGACTACAAACCCCGCCGGCTAGGCGGCAGCACCGCGCCGCTCTCCTCGAAAACGCTCCGCAACATCTGGGTCAGCCTGTCGGCCTTCTTCCGCTGGGCCAGCACGGAATTCCACTTCGAGAACCCGATGAAGGGCGTGCCGGCGCCGAAGTTCAAATACCCTCCGGTCGAAGCCTTTACCAAAGAAGAGATTGAACGCCTGTTGAAGGCGTGCGAGTACTCGCGCGAGGCCAAGACGGACGCCCGCCGCAAGTTCGTGATGCGCCGGCCGACGGCCAACCGCGACCGGGCTCTGATCCTGATGCTGGTGGACACCGGCCTGCGGGCCGGCGAGTTGTGCAGCCTGCAAGTCGGGGACCTCGAACAGGCGACCGGCAAGGTGCACGTCAAACATGGCCGGGCCGGCGGCGCCAAGGGCGGCAAAGGCCGTTTCGTCTACCTGGGCAAGGCCGCGCGCCGGGCCGTCTGGCGCTATCTGGCCGAGCGCGAAGATGGCCGGGACCCGGAGGCGCCGCTCTTCATCGGCAAGTTCAACCGGACACTCAAGCGCGACGTGCTGCTCAAGCTGATTGAGCGCGCCGGCCAGCGGGCCGGGATTGGCCACTGCCATCCCCATCGTTTCCGACACACCTTCGCGATCACGTATCTGCGTTCGGGCGGCGACCTGTTTACCCTGCAGGCGCTGCTGGGCCATCGCTCGCTGGAGATGGTCCAGCACTACGCCCGCATCGCCCAGGTCGACGTGCAGGACGCCCACCGGCGGGCCAGCCCGGCGGACAATTGGCGGCTGTAATGGAGCGCTGCCATGATAGCCCTTGCAGATTATAATAATCTGAGTGATGCTTCGTATCAATCGGAGGGCCCGGAAGTGTTTGTCGCCCGGGAAAAGGAACTCGCCTACCTCAACTCGCTGTTGTGTCAATCCTCGGCTAAAGAGGGCCGGGCACCCTCGGCCAAACTGGGCCAGCGTTTAGCCCCGGCCTGGCGTGTGCTCGGGTTGAGTAAGGCCGTTGGTTGTCGGTGGTGAACTCACATATTTTGGCCAGCGCGCGCTCTGTGCCCGGTGCCTTTCCGGCTGGATCGGCGCGCTCAAGGGCGCGGTGCGCCGTGCGGAATAAATAGGTTGCTCTGGATGGGGTGTCCCCCGTTTTTCGGGGGCACCCCATCCAGCATCCGGTTTATGCCAAACGGGCTCATCCCCTTGAACGGGTCGGCCAGTGGGAAGACCCTGGGGCTGAGCGTCGCGCGGACCTACCTGGGGGTGTCCAGGGTAATCCCCACCTCCTCCAGCCGCCGGTGGCCACGGGCTCGGTAGCTGGCAGTGTTCACCACGATCACATGGGCGTTGTGGGCCAGGCGATCAAGGCCGGCCGAGGCCAGGAGCGGATTGGCGAACCAGGCCGCCCACTCCGCCGGCGCGCGATTGCTGGTAAGCAGGATCGCCCCGGCGCCGGCGTAACGCTCGTCGATCACGTCATACAGGTCTTCGGCGTTGGCTGGGGCGAGCGGCTTGAGGCCGAAGTCGTCGATCACCAGCAAGTCGGCGCGCACGTATTGCGCCAGCCGTTTGTCGTAGGAGTTGTCGGCGCGGCCGGCCTGGAGATGGCGCAGCATTTTGTGGGCGTTAGAGAAGAGCACGTCAAAGCCGCGCCGGCAGGCTTCATGCGCCAAGGCCTGGGCCAGATGGGTTTTGCCCACGCCGGTCGGGCCGCAGAGCAAGACGTTGCGGTGTTCGCGGATGTAGTTGCCGGTGGCGAGCTCGTAGAGCAGTTGGCGGTTCAGGCTGGGGACCGCGGTGAAATCGTAGCTTTCCAGGGTTTTGTCGTTGGGCAAATCGGCGCGGCGGACGCGGAGTGCCAACTGCTTTTGCTGGCGGCGCTCCACTTCGTCTTCCAGGAGACGGGCCAGGAAGTCGCCATAGGTCCAGCGTTCATCCACGGCCTGGTGGATGCGCGTGTCCAGCGTGTCCAGGATGCCGGACAGCCGCAGAGCCTTGAGCTGCGGGATCAGATGCTGTTTCAGTTCCATGCCGCCCCTCCCAAGATGGCTTCGGCCAGTTCCGCCGGGGTCCGGGCAAAGAGCGGCTGCTCAGGTAGAACGCTGGCCGCCGGGGTGAGGAGTTCCACTTGGTCCAAGCCTTCCGCCAGGATGCGTTTGAGGGCGGGCAGGCCGGTGTCTCCAAAGGCCAGCCCGCGGCGGCAAGCGGCTTCCAGCCGGGCGGGCGTGTAGCGCTCGGCCAGTGCCAGGACCCGCACCGCGTTGCGCAGTCGGTCCAGCGGCCGGTGGGCCAGAAGTTCGGCCACCACCTGGGCCGTGGCCGGACCGATGCGCTCGGCCTGGGCCTGGGTGCTCTCGCGGGTGGTGGCCAGGGCCGCGGCCAGATGTGCCGGCAGGTGATCGG
>DAOUAB010000228.1:0-11110 GCA_034434015.1 Anaerolineales bacterium | reverse complement strand
GGGCCAGCGGCCGGCGGCGCTCGCGGCCGTTGAGGAACAGGTGCAGGATGACCCACGTCGAGAGCGCGCAGCTCACCGCGGCGAACGGCAGGCCGAGCGCCAGCCAGCGCCCAAAGCCGAGCCGCTCGCCGCCCATGCGCTCCAGGATCTCCGCCGTGATCAAATGCGCGCCCGCGCCGATGAGCGAGGCGATGGCGGACAGGAGGATGATGGTGGGGAAGAGCAGGGCCAGCGCGCGCGTGATGCGGGCCTCGCCGATGCCGGCCGCCAGCGCGGTGAAGATGGGCAGCATGAGCGCGGCGCGCCCGGAGGTGGCCGGGATGACGAACGCCGTCGCCATCAGCCCGAACGTGAGCAGCCAGAACAGGCGCTGCACGGATGTGGCGCGCGTCGCCAGCCAGAGCGTGAAGCGGCTGGAGAGGCCGGAGGCGGCGACGGCGGCGGCGATGATGAACGACGCCAGCAATAACCAGATCGAGGCGTCGCCGAGCGTCTCAAAGAATTCCGCCGGTTCGTCGACGCCGACGACGGTGAAGGTGATGGCGGCGGCCAGCGCGATCAGGGTGTCGTCGATCTCGGTGAGCACCCAGCCGATGACGGCCAGGCCGAAGGTGATGAAAGCGAGGCGCGCGTGCGCGCTCAGCGCCGGCAGACCGAACCACACGCCGCCGGCCACCCCCAGGGCCAACAGCCCGGCCAACGTCCAGCGGGCGCGCTGACCGGGCGAGGACAGCGCGGGCTGCGCCGCCGGGCGAAGGGTCGATTGGGTCAACATAGGTCGTCCTCCATGAGCGTTTCCGCGCGGCGCACCGGCCGCGCCATCTCGGTTGCTCTCACTAGAGGGGGAGCGGGCGGAGAAAATACAGGCCAGGTTAAGCGAATTTGAGACCCGCCAGGACAAAAAAACTCGGGCGCGCCGGCGTGCAGCGCCCGAGGGGGAGAGGGTTTCGGAACAGGGTGAGAGCGTCAGCGTTTGATGAGCGGCAGGAACACCGCGCTGTTCGCCGCCGGCGCGTTCAGCCCGAGCGAGGCGGCCACGTCGATCCGGCGGGGGACCGGCCCGGCGATGGCGTGCGCGGTCGTCTGAATGCGTTCGGCGGTTTGCGCGGCGGTGAAGTGCGGCGACTGGGCGCGCACCAGCGCGGCCTGGCCGGCGACGAACGGCGCGGCCATGGAGGTGCCGCTCCAGATCGCGTAGGCGCCGCCCGGCACCGCGCTGGTGATGTCCTGTCCCGGCGCGGCCACGTGCACCCAGGGTCCATACGTGGAGAATGCGGCCAGCGTATCCTGCTCGGTGCTGGCGGCGACGGCCAGCGCCCCGTTCACGCGCTCGGCGGCCGGATATTCATAGGCGCTGGAGCCGCTGTTGCCGGCGGCGGCCACGACGACGATGCCCCGGCCGGTCGGGTCGAGACAATCGTCGTCATCGTCGTCAGCGCCGTCATCGTCATCCTCATCGCCGGCGCAGGCGGCGGCTCGCACGAACTCCTGCAGCAGCCGGGTGGGGCGCGTGGTGCTCAGGCTCAGGTTGATGACGGCGGCGCCGTTCTGCGCCGCGTACTGCAGGGCTTCGGCCAGCACCCAGACGTTGCCGTCGCCGTTGCGGTCGAGCACGCGCACCGGCAGAATGGTCGCTTCCGGCGCGGTCAGGGCGACGAGGCCGGCGACGTGCGTGCCATGACCGAAGGTCACCGCCGGCCCGGCCGCGCCCGGCTCGCCCGGATCGGCGTCCATATCGACGAAGTCGTAGCCGGGCAGCAGGCGGCCGGCGAGGGCGGGATGGGCCGCGTCCACGCCGGAATCGAGCACGGCGACGATGACGCCGGCGCCCTGCGTGACGGCGTGCGCTTCGGACAGCCGCAGTATGGCCGGCGCCCATTGCGCGCCGTAGCCCACCGCGTCCGCTTTGGCCCAGCCGGAGCGTTTGCGGCCTTCGGGCGTCTGCGCGATGAAGTTCGGCTCGGCATATTGCACGCGCGCATCGGCGGCGAGCGCCTGCGCTTTGGCGTCGGCCGGCGCGCCGTCGAGGATGCGCAGCCGGTAGATGGCGCGCGCGCCGAACTGGGCCAGCGGGGCCGGGTCGAGGCTGAAGGCGGCGGCGACGGCGGTCAGGTCGCCGGCCTGCCAGAGCTTGACGACGACCTCCCCCGGCACGAAAGCGTCGCCGGCCTGCGCCTGAGCGGGAGGGGCAGAGATGAGCGCGACGCACAGGGCCGCCGCCAGGCCGAGGCGCGCCCAGCCGGTTGAGTGGAAGGGTTGCATCGGGTCTCTCCTCGATGACGATGGGAGATTAAGAGCGCAGTTTGCGCCGCCTGCCTGGCGCACACGCCGGCAGGACCGATGTCGGATAGAGCCTCGGGGAGGCCGAAAAATACCAGGTCGTTACCACCGCCCCAGCAACACGAACGGCGACCAGAAGTACGGGTGCGGCTGACGGCGGAGGAGGTCAAGTTGAGCGTGACGTAAAGCGGCGGCGGGGCGCAGGCCGGCGCGCAGCCGGCGGTAAAAGCCGGACATCAGCTCGGCGGTGGCGGCGTCGTCCACCGGCCACTGGCTCACCAGCAGCGTGGGCGCGCCCGCCACAAAGAAGCCGCGCGCCAGGCTGATCAGCTCATCGCCCGGCGCGACGGCGCTCACCCCGGTCTCGCAGGCGCTCAACGTCACCAGCGCGCCGCCGAGGTCGAGCGCATAGGCCTCGCGCACGGTCAGCCAGCCGTCGGCCAGCCGCAGCGAGGAGAACAGGGGGTTGTCCGGGCGGAACTGGCCGTGGCAGGCCAGGTGCAGGACATCGGCGGCCGGGGCGCGCTCGCGCAGCGCGGCCAGCGTCGCCTGTTCGTCGAGGAGCGTGTCCGGCTGGGGGAAGAGCGCGGCGAGGGCGTGGATCTCGGCGCGCACGTGCGGCGTCTGCGCGTCCGGCGCCCCCAGCAGCACAGCCCGCTCCAGCGGGCGCAGCGGACGGTCGAAACAGCGGCGCAGCACGGCCGCGCTCGGCGCGTAGCTGACCGCGCGGCGCTCGATCACGTAGGCCTGCCCGTCGTACAGGGCATGGAACGGGACGTAGTGCAGGGCGCGGTGCGGCACGACGACGAGTTGCCGCCGGCCGAGGCGCGCTTCGAGAGGCGCGAGCAGCCGCGTATACAGCTCGGCCAGATGAGCGCGCGCGCGCTCGGCCAGCTGCGGCAAGTGCGCGCGCATCCGCGCCGCGCCGAAGCGCAGCGCGTCGATCTGAAAACGGAACGCGGCCAGCGCCGCCTCCACCTCGGTTTCCGCGCCCAGGCCGCGCGCCAGCTCGATAGAGTCGGGCGTGACCACGAAGGCGAGCAGCTCGCCGTCGAGGCTGAAGTATTCGACCAGGGCCGCGTCTTCGCCCAACACGCGCTGCAGGTGCGCCAGGTCGAACGGCGCCCACCCCGACAGGCCGTTTTCAGCGGGGGCTTTGAGGCGCAATTGCCGCTCGATCTCGAGCAGTTCGGCTTCGCGCTCGCGGGCGGCGCTGTGCAGGTCGTTCATGTGCGCCAGGCGGCGCGCGCCGCCGTCTTCCGGCGGGCGGTTGATTTGGCTGTAGAACCAGTTCAGCTCCTGGCGCAGGCGGTCCAGCCGCGTCAGCAGCTCGGCCTCGAACGGATCGCGCGGCTCCGGGCGGGCCTGCAGTCCGCCGGCGAGCTGATCGGCCAGCGCGCGGGAGCGGGCGCGCTCGACGTAGTCCAGGGCCTCGGCCAGCCGCTCGCGCGAACCGGCGGCCAGGCAGAGCCGCACCATCTCCGCATACGGCGTGAGCTTGTCGGCGACGAAGGCGGCGCGGAAGTCCTCCGCCGGCAGCGGCGCGCGCAGGTCCTCGATGATCGCGATGGCGCGCCGGAACGCGGCTTCGGCGTCGGCCGCGCGGCCCTCGCCGGCCGCCAGCAGGCCGAGCGAGGTGTGGCAGCGCTGGGCGACCTGGGGAATCCGCTCCCGCTCCGCTTCGGCCAGCGCGGCGGCGAGGTGGGCGCGCGCTTCCGCCGACTGCCCCAGCGCGCGGGCCGCCTCGCCGCGCAGCCAGCGCGCCAGCAGCGCGCGGCCCAGCGCGCCGGCCTCCGCCAGCGCGGGTTCCGCCTCCGCCGCCAGGGCCGCCGCGCGCTGGAAATCGCCCTGCGCGTAGGCGGCCAGGGCCTCCACCCGCCGCACGTTCGCCGCGCCGAGCGCGTTCGCCTCCTCCACGTACAATGCGTGCGCCTGCGTCAGCAAAGCCGCGGCCCGGTGCGCCTCGCCCAGCAGCAGCGCCGCACGCCCGTGGTTGAGCAGGGCCAGCGCCTGCTCGGCCCGCATCTCCAGGGCCGCGAACCGGGGGCTGAGGCGCGCATACAGCGCGGCGGCTTCCGGCGCGAGGTTCAGCTCCAGATAGGCCTCGGCCATCTCCAGCTCGGCGATGGCGCTTTCGTGCGGCATGTCCAGCGCCGCGTAGCCGCGGCGTGAACGTTCGAGGAAGTCCAGCGCGCGGTCATAGAGGCCCTGGTCGAGGGCCAGCGCGCCGAGGTTGCCTTCGAGCATGGCCTGCTGCACGGCCAGGCCGGCCGCCTGCGCGCGGGCCAGGGCGGTCGCATACAGCGCCTGCGCCTCGCGGAAAAGGTAGCGTTCGGAGATGACATTGGCCAGGCCGTTCTCGGCCAGGGTGAGCAGTTTGAGATCGCCGAGGGCGGCGAAGCGCTCGCGCGCGGCCCGGTAGAGGGCTTCCGCCTCGGGGTAGCGTCCGCGCCGGAACTCGAGGTTGCCGAGGTTCTGCTCGATCTTGCCCGCCGCCAGCTCGTCGCCGTGCTCGGTGAAAACCTGCCGGGCCTGCGCGCCCACCTGCGCGGCTTCGGCGTAGCGGCCCAGCACAGCCAGCCCGTAGAGCTGGCTCACCTGCACGGCGGCGGCGGCCTGCGGCTGAGCGAGCGCCGTGAAGCGGGCGTGAGCGTCCTGCAGCCTGCTCACCGCCTCTTCCATCTTCCCGGCGTCCAGCGCCGCCATGCCCGCCGTCCACGCGGCCAGCGCGGCGATTTCCGGGTGAGGGTGGAAGGCGGCCAGCGCGCCGAGCGCGGCGGCGGCGGCGGCGGCCCGCTGCGGGTCGGCGCTCTCGGCGTCGTCGTAATAGGTTTTAAGGGCGTGCGCGACCGCCAGGGGGTCGCTCACTTCGGCGAGGCGGGCCGCGCGCTCGGCCTCATCGGCGGCGGCGAGGCGGGCCGCCCACTCGGCGCCGGTCATCTCAGTCCCCCAGCGTCAGCGCGGGGATAGCGATTTCGGCCTGGGCCAGGTGGAACGACAGCGCGTATTCCCCGGGAGGGACCGGGGCGAGCGTGAACTCGCCGAGGGCGTTGAGGAAGCGGTTAGCGGCGCGCGGGCCGCGCAGCTCGACGACGCCGTCCACGCCCGGGCCGAGCACCTGGCCGCTGATCTGCCAGGCGTCGCCCGTCCGCTGCACGCGCACCTCCACGTCGTGCTCGCCGGCGGTGAACAGCATCTGCCGGAGCGCGGACGGGCCGGAGCGCACGCCCAGGGCCCAGGGCCGCTGCGCGCTGTCGAAGGTCAGCGTGGCGATGAGCCGCTGGCGCCGCGGCGCCTCCGGCTGCGGGCGCGGGCGGAACAGCCGCTGGGCGCGGGCGATGACGGCGGCGGGCGCGTCCCGGCTGTCGTCGGCGCGCATGAGGCGGATCATGTCCTGCCAGGCGGCCAGTTCCTCGGCGCAGCGCGCGCAGCCGGCCAGGTGGGCCTGAGCGCGGGTGTGGGCCTCGGCCGGCAGCCGGCCTTCGGCCAGGTCGGCCAGGGTTTCAAACGAGAGGTGCGCGGAAAAGGCGCTCACGCTGGAACTCCACGGATACCGAGGGTGTCACCGATTAGAGCCGGCTAAGTGAAGAAAAATACATTAGGTCAGTCTCTGTTTGAGCCGTTCGCGAAGTTTCTGCAAACAGCGCGCGCGGGTGGGGCCGATGCTGCCCTCCGGCACCCCGGCGGCCGCGGCGATTTCGGCGTACGCCGGCGGGTCGGGGCGGTAGAACAGCAGCGTCAACAGCGTCCGGCAGCGTTCGTCTAGTTCCGCCAGCGCCGCGCGGACGGCGTGCTGCGCCTCCAACTGCGCCACCGTTTCCTCCGGCAGCGGCCCCCGGTCCGGCGCGCGCTCCAGCGCGTCGTCGCCCGCCTCGGCGTCCTCCGCCGGCTGCACAAAGGCCACGGCCTGCCGGCTCAGGCGCCAGGCCTCGCGTTTGGCGGTGATGACCAGCCACGGCCCCAGCCGGTCCGGCGCGCGCAGATGCGGCAGGTGCTGCACCAGCTTGGCGAAGGTGTGCTGAAAGACATCGGCGCAGGCGTCGTCGTCCAACCCGGCCTTGCGCGGGATGCTGTACACCAGCCGCTGATAGCGCTCGATCAGCAGGTTCCAGGCCTCGGCCTCGCCGTGGCGACAGCGGGCGATGAGTTCGGCGTCCGTGGGAAGCACGCGCGCCAGTTTAATGGAAGTGCGCGGGTGTGTCTAGTTTCAGTCGAAGGCGGGCGCCTTCGCCGATGGGGGTCCATCTCCCGGCCGCCGCGCCCGGGCGCAACCATTTCCACCGTCGTCCCGGCGAAGGCCGGGGACCGAAAGCTCCCGCTCGTCTGCGCGCGTCTGCTCCTGGTGGCCGGCTTTCGCCGGCATGCCGTCGGTGCTGGCTGTCTGCCAGGCGGACGGGTCAGCCCAAAAGCCCGAAGGCCCCCGCAGGCGGAACGCGCGTCGCGGTTTGTGCGGGCCAGGCCGCGGGCGCATCGAAACGCGGAGCCCGGCGTCCTGGCGGCCGATCTCGCCTGGTTTGAAGCCGAGGCGGGCAAGCCGCCGCGCGCGGGCGAGGCCGATCCGGCCTCCGAGGATTTACCGAGGCGGCGTTTCTCAACGAAACTTGATGTATTGGCGCGCGGCCTGGGCGCTCTATCGGATGAAGCGCAATCAAGCGCTTCGCGGATCCGATCCGGAGCGGAAACCTCCGGCTCGAAAGGAGATTTCGATGAAACCGTTCGTCTATCGCCTGCTGGTCAGCGCGCTGGCGCTGTCCTTCGCCTTCGCCGGCGCGTCCGTCGCGCGGGCGGACGACACCGTCTGCCGCGGTTCGCTGGGCGCGAAGACCGTCGTCAACGTCATCGTGCCGGACGGGGCGACGTGTACGCTCAAGGGCACCCGCGTGCAGGGCAACATCAGTGTGGGCGCGCGCGCCACGCTGAAGGCCAACGCCGTGACCGTGAACGGCAATATCCAGGCGGAGGGCGCGCGCGCGGTGACGGTGACGGCCGGCTCGTTCGTGGGCGGCAGTGTGCAGGTGAAGCAGGGCGGCAGCGCCACGCTGCGCGGCGCCACCATCAACGCTGATCTGCAGTTCGACGAGAACCGCGGCGCGGTGAGCGCCAGCGACAACACGATCGGCGGCAACCTGCAGGCGTTCAAGAACAGCGGCGGGGTGACGCTGACGGGCAACCGCATCTCCCAGAACCTGCAGTGCAAGGAGAATTCGCCGGCGCCCACGGGCGGCGGCAACACGGCGGGCAGCAAGGAAGATCAGTGCGCCGGCCTGTAGCCACAACCGCATAGTCCGAACCCGCGGCCAGAGGCCGATCGCCTCTGGCCGCGCTTTTTTGCGCCGCCGGCCGTCCGCAAACAAAAAGCCCCTCCCGTCGCCGCGACCGGAGGGGCGGTGAGTGAGGCGGTCGCCGCCGGTCAGTCGGCGCGGCCGCCATCGTCGGCCTATTGCTGGAGGGCCTTGTCCTCGGCGGGCTCGGCGGAAATTTGCGGGGGATCGGCCGGCAGGGTGGGCATCGCGTTTCTCCTGGCTGAGAATGGCCTGGAGATAGAGCCGGCGCGATGCGGAAAAATACGCCGGCCGAGCGCGGCGCGCCGAAGCGGCCGCGCCCCTGGGGTGGGCCTGGTCAACATGGGGTTGGGGGCCTCGCCCGGCTTCAATGGGGCCACGCCTTTTCAGGCGTGGAGACCGTCGCACCCGCCGGGGCAAGCCGGCGGGTGCTTCCGGCTTCAATGGGGCCACGCCTTTTCAGGCGTGGAGACGTTCTCGGAGCCGCAATGGTGGGCCGCCGCCTCCACGCTTCAATGGGGCCACGCCTTTTCAGGCGTGGAGACGGCGTTTCTCTCGCAGACTGGAAGCGCGCCTTCACGGAGCTTCAATGGGGCCACGCCTTTTCAGGCGTGGAGACCTGCTATTGTTTCGTAATCACTATGTGACAACGCCCCCGCTTCAATGGGGCCACGCCTTTTCAGGCGTGGAGACCGGATGGCGCTATCGAGGGCGCGTTTTAGTCCATCGAGCTTCAATGGGGCCACGCCTTTTCAGGCGTGGAGACCGCATATAGGGCGCGGACATCTCGCGGTATCGTTGCGGGCTTCAATGGGGCCACGCCTTTTCAGGCGTGGAGACGCCTGGGCCGTCAGCCGGTCGTCGTCCAGAACGCCGCTTCAATGGGGCCACGCCTTTTCAGGCGTGGAGACCTGACAATGGCGTTCTACGCGGGCCGCATCATCCGCGCTTCAATGGGGCCACGCCTTTTCAGGCGTGGAGACTGTCCCCACAATGGGGCGGGCGCGTCATAGCTCGGACAGCTTCAATGGGGCCACGCCTTTTCAGGCGTGGAGACAGCAGGCAGACAAGGTCAAGCCGAAGACGAACCTCCAGCTTCAATGGGGCCACGCCTTTTCAGGCGTGGAGACCACGGATTGCCGTGATCGTTGCGCTCCAGCCAGCGCCCGCTTCAATGGGGCCACGCCTTTTCAGGCGTGGAGACTGGAAGAGACCAAACCGTGGGAGCAGCAACCCGGCGAGGCTTCAATGGGGCCACGCCTTTTCAGGCGTGGAGACTTACGAGGCGCGGAAGTACATCGTCTCTATCGACATCGCTTCAATGGGGCCACGCCTTTTCAGGCGTGGAGACGACGGGGCGTGAGCACGACGAGCAGCAGGCCAAGCAGCTTCAATGGGGCCACGCCTTTTCAGGCGTGGAGACCAGCAAATCGCGACCCAGCAAACGACGGAGAGCCAGGATGCTTCAATGGGGCCACGCCTTTTCAGGCGTGGAGACTTCAGAATACCGAAAATGCTGAGCGGAACCAGGACGGGCTTCAATGGGGCCACGCCTTTTCAGGCGTGGAGACAGCGCTACTCAGACTGGCGGAGACTATTGTTAGCAATGCTTCAATGGGGCCACGCCTTTTCAGGCGTGGAGACGGCTCGGCGCGCGGCCTCCGTCCGCAGCGACGTGCGGCTGCTTCAATGGGGCCACGCCTTTTCAGGCGTGGAGACGTCCGGTAGGGGTGGAAGGTCAGGCACGACGTCACCTCCGCTTCAATGGGGCCACGCCTTTTCAGGCGTGGAGACGGAGCGATACCGACAAGAGACACGCATCCGATTCGTGCTTCAATGGGGCCACGCCTTTTCAGGCGTGGAGACATCGCCAACGCGGTCATACACCGCGCCGATAATATCGCTTCAATGGGGCCACGCCTTTTCAGGCGTGGAGACGACGGACCCGGACTATGAGCACATCATCATCCGGGATGCTTCAATGGGGCCACGCCTTTTCAGGCGTGGAGACGTGTTCGGCGCGCTCTCCGAGGGCTGGCTGTCGCGGCTTCAATGGGGCCACGCCTTTTCAGGCGTGGAGACGGCGTAGTTACAGCCCTGACCAGCATCTCGCACACTGGCGCTTCAATGGGGCCACGCCTTTTCAGGCGTGGAGACCATCCGGACGGGCGCGCCAATATCACGCATCAGTACCGCTTCAATGGGGCCACGCCTTTTCAGGCGTGGAGACCATACGTATGAGGTCGGTGGGCGGGGGAACACTCTGGCTTCAATGGGGCCACGCCTTTTCAGGCGTGGAGACGCCGTTCGTCGGGAAGACGATTTAGCACGTGGAAAGAATTGGCTTCAATGGGGCCACGCCTTTTCAGGCGTGGAGACACTGTGGTGGGGAAGAAGGAGAAAAAACGCGAGAGAGCTTCAATGGGGCCACGCCTTTTCAGGCGTGGAGACCACACCCTGGCACACCGGATGGGGGCGGTAGCTTTTCGCTTCAATGGGGCCACGCCTTTTCAGGCGTGGAGACACATACCGACTTTGCTAAGTCTCACCTGCTGATTGCCGCTTCAATGGGGCCACGCCTTTTCAGGCGTGGAGACGTGCTCCCTTGTTGGTGAAAGAATTTCTATGATGAGCTTCAATGGGGCCACGCCTTTTCAGGCGTGGAGACATCATAGCATACGCACTAGAGAGGCCGTAAATAGGAGCTTCAATGGGGCCACGCCTTTTCAGGCGTGGAGACTTTGTGGAGGCGGTCGCGTGTCGGCGTCGAAACCACGCTTCAATGGGGCCACGCCTTTTCAGGCGTGGAGACGGCGGGCCGGTCTACAAGCGAGATTTCGGTCAACACGCTTCAATGGGGCCACGCCTTTTCAGGCGTGGAGACGGGCATCGGCCTGGGAAGGCCCGAGGCGGAATATGCCGCTTCAATGGGGCCACGCCTTTTCAGGCGTGGAGACCACGACGTCACCTCCGGAGAGCAAGGAAACCACTCAAGCTTCAATGG
This sequence comes from Anaerolineales bacterium, assembly GCA_034434015.1. Taxonomy (GTDB): domain Bacteria; phylum Chloroflexota; class Anaerolineae; order Anaerolineales; family UBA6663; genus SpSt-583. Next base: position 544 of record DAOUAB010000228.1, on the reverse strand, counting down.
GGCCACGCCTTTTCAGGCGTGGAGACGTTGATTGAGCCTCCGGTATCACCATCCTGGGTCTGCTTCAATGGGGCCACGCCTTTTCAGGCGTGGAGACCACGGGCCAAATCGTTTGAGACTTCGCAGAGCGTCTATGCTTCAATGGGGCCACGCCTTTTCAGGCGTGGAGACTATATGGTGACGCCACGTTTTTTGTGCCGCGTGACGTGCTTCAATGGGGCCACGCCTTTTCAGGCGTGGAGACCAGATTTACTACAACACGGCGCTGACCACGACTTTCAGCTTCAATGGGGCCACGCCTTTTCAGGCGTGGAGACGGGTTGGCACTAATTAGTGTGGTGGGGGCGTTTGATGCTTCAATGGGGCCACGCCTTTTCAGGCGTGGAGACGTATCCGAGACAGATACTGCTCAGGCTATTGCGCGCTTCAATGGGGCCACGCCTTTTCAGGCGTGGAGACGTGCATCATCTCCCTGCCAGCGCTCAACACATCTGGCGGCTTCAATGGGGCCACGCCTTTTCAGGCGTGGAGACGATGCCATCAT
>DAOUAB010000227.1:0-21558 GCA_034434015.1 Anaerolineales bacterium | reverse complement strand
GTGTTAGCCTGCGTTCGCCCCGAGGCGCGCCCGGCGTCTTCGCAAGCGAAAACCGCGGTGGGCGCGTCAGGCCAGCGCCTGCGCCAGCCGCCGCCAGCCGTCGTCCTCCAGGCCGGGCGAGAACGGCCGGTAGAGCGTCACCCGGTCCAGAAGGCCAGTGTAACGGTCTTTCAGCGGCCCCGCCAGTTCGGGCAGAGAGTCCGCCTGGACCGCGAACTCGGCCAGCATGGCGTCGTCGATCAGGCCCGGCATCTCGCCCCACTGCCCCTGCGACGCCAGGCCGGAGAGGCGCTCGCCGATCTCGGTCCAGCCGTGATGCTCGAGCACCGGCCGGTAGGAGGGCGTGGAGGCGTAGAACGCGATCTGCGAGCGGGCCAGGTCCCGGTCCGCCGCGGAGGTCAGCGCGAACACGGAGGCGGCCAGCGCGATGCGGGCCGGGTCCCGCCCGGCCCGGGCCGCGCCCTCGGCGATGGCGGGCCGGAGCACCTCGCGCAGATAACGGGCGGTGTGGAACGGGTGGACGTGGAAGCCGTCGCAGACCTCGCCGCACAGCCGGGCCAGGCCGGTGTTGACGCCGGCGATGTAGACCGGGATGTGCGGGTGCGCGATCGGCCCCGGGTTGAAGAACGGCGTCATCAGCGTGTGCTTGAAGTATTCGCCGCGGAAGTTGAGGCGCTCGCCGGTCTGCCAGCAGTTCCAGATGGCGCGCAGGGCCAGCACCATCTCGCGCAGTTTGTGCGCCGGGCTCGCCGGCCAGGGCATGCCGAAGCGCTTCTCGATGTGCGGCTTGACCTGGGTGCCCAGCCCGAGCAGGAAGCGCCCGCCGGACTGGTCGGCCAGGTCCCAGGCGGTGTGGGCCAGCGTCATCGGGCTGCGCGCGAAACCGATGGCCACGGCCGTGCCGAACTGCAGGCGCTGCGTGTGCTCCCCCACCAGCGCCAGCGGCAGGAACGGGTCGTGCTGGGTCTCGCTGGTCCAGGCCGCGCCGAAACCGAGCGCCTCGGCGGCCCGCGCCAGCGCCGGGATCTGGCCGAGGGTGTTGGTCATGAAGGCGAGGTCGAGGTGCATGGCGTTCTCCGTGGGAGAGGATAGACGACTGACCGTTTTCAGGCGGCCGGATCATCCATGGCGGGCCAATCGATCTCCTTGACGCACGACGCGGGTGAGAGGTGGATCAGGCACTTCACCAGCGCCACCAGGTCGGTCAGCGGGATGGCGGACCGGCCATGCTTCTTGAGGGCCGGCGCCGCGCCGGCGCTGAAGGGCACGTCGGTGGCGAGCGAGCCCGGGTTGATCACGGTCACGGCGACGCCGTCCCGGCGCAGGTGCTCGCGCAGGGCGTGGGCGGCGCCGCGCAGCCCGAACTTGGAGGCGCCGTACGCCACCTCCGGCGCGCGCGCGTTCTCCAGCCCGGACGTCGAGCCGATCAGGATGAGCTTGCCGTGAGCCGACTGGCGCAGGTTGGGCAGGAGCTTCTGGATGCAGCGGATGGCGGCGGTAAGGTTGACGACGATCACGCGCTCGTTCTCGTCCGGCGGCACGCGCGCGAAGTCGTACTCCGCGCCGAAAGCGTCCGTCTCCCAAATCCCGGCGTTGTAGAGCAGGACGTCGACGGGCTGGCCGTACAGCGCCTCGGCCAGGGCGTCGGCGGCGCCGGGAAGGGCCAGGTCGGCCTGCACCCACAGACGCCGCGCGCCGTCCGGCAGGTCCAGCTCCGGCCGCGTGCGCGACACCAGCCAGGCGACGTCGCCGGCGGCCGGCAGCCCGGCGTTGAAGGCCGCGCCCAGGCCGCGGCTGGCTCCCAGGATGACAAAGCGGGTCATACGCCGGTTTTCTCCGAGGTCACAGCGCCTGCAGCAGCCACAGGGTCAGCAGGCCGAGCCCGATGGTGAGCAGGACGTTCTTGCTGAACCAGGCGACGGCGATGGCCAGCAGGCCGGCCAGCAGCCGGTCGTTGGCGAGCGAGAGATCGAACCGACCGCCGGGCCAGAGCATCTCCGGGAAGACGATGGCCGAGAGCACCGCCGGCGGCACGAAGCGCAGCGCCTGGCGCAGCCGGGGCGGCATGGGCCGCCGGTCCAGGGCCAGCAGCGGGACGGCGCGGATGGCGTAGGTGACCAGACCCATGCCGAGAAGGGTGAGCCAGAGAGTCATACGAAAGACCGATCAGCCCCGGTCGCGCGACGCCAGCCGCCGGTCGCGCGCGGCGCTCTCCACTGCCACGCCGACGCCGATGCCGGTGAACGCGGCCAACAGCAGGCCGAGTTTGAGCGGCAGGGTGTAGGCGGCGACGGCGACCAGGCCGGCGGAGACGGCGGCGGCCAGGCCGGCGCGGTCCTTGAGCGCCGGGACCACGAGGCCGATGAAGGTCAGCGCCAGCGTGAAATCGAGCGCCCAGGCGGCCGGGACCTGCGCCCCGAACAGCACGCCGGCCGCGGTGCTGGCCTGCCACACGCTCCACAGGGTAAGCCCGGCGCCGAGGAAAAACCAGTGCTTGTGCGTCACGTCGCCGGGCGCCTGGTAATTGACGATGGTCGTGGCGTACGCTTCGTCGGTGAGCAGGTAGGCCAGCGTCAGCTTCCAGCGCACCGGCAGATGTTTGACGTACGGCTCAATCGAGGTGCTGTACAGCGCATGGCGCAGGTTGACGACGAAGGCCGTGACGACGACGAGCAGGGGCGGCGCGCCCGCCCCGATCATCTGCTGGCCGATGAATTGCGACGAGCCGGCGAAGACGACCGACGACATGGCCTGGGCGGCGTCGGCGGGCAGGCCCGCGCCGAGCGCCAGCACGCCGTAGATCAGGCCGAAGGGGATGACGCCCAGGGCGATGGGGAGCTCGGAGCGGACGCCGGCCAGGAATTGGGCGTGGGGGTGCACGGCAGGATTATAACCCGCGCCGGCCGGACCTCCGGGTTCATTGAGCCCCTTCGGAAACAGGTTTTCTGGCCGCGGATTTCGCGGATTGCGCCTATCATTGGGCCTGTCGTCAGGCGGCGATGCGTTTCCCGCCGGCGGCCCGGCGGCCGTGTGCCCCGACACGGCATCCCGTGCAGGTCTGCAAAGTCTGGACCCCCGCGGAAGTCGGGGGACGACAACGTGGGGCGGGACAGAAGCTTGATAACGAGGCGATCCTTGATGAAAGACCCTTTGGGCGCCGTCGGCGCCACGCTGGAGGCCTGGGAAGCGCGCGCCACCGGGCTGCTGCCGCCGCCGGTCCAGCGCAACATGCGCGTCGAGTTCGTGGCCGCGATGCTGTTCGGGCCGTTCGTGGCCGGGCTGAGCTTCCTGCCCGTGGTCCTGCGCCGGCTGGGGGCCTCGCCGGAATGGATCGCCTTTTACCTGGCGCAGAACTTCATCGGCTTCCTGCTGACCTCGGTGAGCGTGCTGGTGATGCCGCGCCGCCGGGGCCTGATGCGCTTCGGCGTGACCTTCTGGCTGCTGTCGCGCGGCTCGTTCGTGCTCATGGCCTTCCTCAACGACGCGCAGGCCCTGGGCTGGCTCACGCTGTTCTTCTGGGTCGCCGAGAGCTTCCCGGTGCCGGTCTACACGCGCCTGATGCAGATCATCTACCCGGCCCGGTCGCGCGGCCGCGTGATCGCCCTGATCCGGGTGGGGATGTCGGCCACCGGCCTGCTGGTGACGCCCGTGGCCGGCTGGCTGCTGGACGCCGCCGGCCATCGGGTGCTGTTCCCGTTGGTGGGGGTCTCGGCCGTGCTTTCCGCCCTGGTCTTCACCCAACTGCGCTTTACCGACGCCGACGTGCCGGAGAGCGCGCCGGCCGACCCGGGCGGGCTGGGGCGCATCCTGCTGGAGGACCGGCGTTTCGCGTTGTATCTGGCCGGGCTGGCGGTGTTCGGGGTCGGCCTGCTCTCCGGCGTGGCGCTGCACCCGCTGGTGCAGGTGGACCGGCTCGGGCTGAGCTACGGCGAGATCGGCTGGCTCGGCCTGGTCCAGTCGGCCTTCTTCCTGGCCGGTTACCTGCTGTGGGGGCGCCTGATCGACCGGCGCGGCGGCGTCTGGGTGCTGCGCCTGGTCTTCCTGATCGCGGCCGTCATCCCCGTCAGCTACATGCTGGCGACGGCGGGCTGGATGCTCCTCCCGGCGTTCGCGGCCCTGGGGCTGGTCAACGCGGGGCTGGACGTGGGCGGCCTCAATACCGTGATGCAGTTGACCACGCCGGAGCGGCTGGGCCAGTACTCGGCGTTGCAGACGACGGTGCTGGGGGTGCGCGGGCTGGCGGCGCCCTTCATCGGCGTGTGGCTGGCGCAGGCTCTGGCGCTGCCGTTCGAGGCGGTCTTCGGCCTGGGCCTGGTCCTGATCCTGGCCGGCGCCGCGCTGCTGCTGGGGGTGCGGGCCGAGGCGTGAGCGTCACTTCTCCCAGCTCGGGCGGCCGAACATCTCGAACTGGCCGCCGGCCTCGTCGTAGCGCATCAGCGGCTGCAGCGTGTAGCGGTCGTTCTCCAGGCCGCGCAGCTCGACGATCTCGGTGAGCTTGCGCGCGCCGTCCGCCAGGCGCCGCTGGCAGGTGAGGACGTGGACGGCGGACGCGATCACGCCGCGGATCTCGCCCAGCCCCAGGCCGATGTTGGCCATCAGGCACATGGCCTCCAGCCGGGCCAGCGCGTCCTCGGCGTTGTTGGCGTGCAGGCTCATCAGGCTGCCGTCGTAGCCGGTGCTGGCCAGCTGCAGGGCGTGCAGCGCCTCCGGCCCGCTGAACTCCGCGCACACGATCCGGTCCGGCCGCATCTTGGCCGCGGTCAGCAGCAGGTCGGTGTAGCTCAGACCCGCGCGCCGGTGCGGCTCCAGGTGCAGGCGGCGCGGGTGATGGTCCACCGGCAGGTCGGCGCGCTCGCCGACGACGATCACGCGCTCGTCCGGCGGCACGCTCTCGGCCAGCAGGTTGAGGATGGTGGTCTTGCCGCTGCCGGTGCCGCCGGCCACCACGATGTTGCGCCGGGCCCGCAGGGCGCTCAGCAGCAGGTCGTGGACGGCCTGATTGAGCGAGCCGTACTCGAGCAGGCGCTGCCAGGTCATGCCGCGCGTGTAGAACTTGCGCAGGACGAGATACGGGCCGCCGACGGCCGTCGGCGGGAGGACGGCCAGGACGCGCGTCCCGTCCTCCAGGCGCGCGTCGCACACGGTCTGGCCGGGCTTGAAGGTCTCGCCGGCCAGCGCCAGCACGGCGTCCACCAGGGCGCGCAGGGCCTCGGCCGACTCGAACTGCACGCCGGCGTCCTCCAGCCGGCCCTGGCGCTCCACCAGCACGCGCTGCGGACCGTCGATCATGATCTCGGTGACGCGCGGGTCCGACAACAGCGGCTCCAGCGGCGCGAGCGGATCAGAAGTCGTTTGGGTCGTCATCGTCCGTCTCCCTCTCTCTCATTTGCCTGAAGCCTAACGCATTTGCGCCCGCGCCGCCTCCGCCGTTTGCACAGCGGTCAGCGATCAGCCGTCGGCCCTCGGTCGTCTGTGATCGGCTATCTATCTTCCGTCTTCCCCAGCCAGCCTCGCTGCAGCGCCAGCGCCACGGCTTCGGTGCGCGAGCCGGCGGCGGTCTTGTTGAACACGCTGTTCATGTGGAACTGGACGGTGCGCTCGCTCAGGTTGAGCCGGTAGGCGATCTCCTTGTTGGTCAGGCCCTGGGCGGCCAGCCCCAGCACTTCGAGCTCGCGCGGCGAGAAGGGGTGGGCGGCCGGCGGCCTGGGCCGGAGCGACGCGGCCAGGTCGCGGGCTTCGTTGAGGGCCTGGCCCGCCAGCTCGCCGAGCCGGGTGACGGCGGCGCGGGCCGCGTAATTGCCGGCGGGCACGGCCCGGTCGTAGGCGCGCGCCTGCGCCACGAGCAGGTCGAGCGTGTCCAGCAGGCCGGCCAGCGGCGGCGTCTCGGCGGCGCGCGGCCGGGCGCTGACGCCGAAGACCGAGGCGAGCAGCGCCTCCGCCAGATCGCCGGCGCGGGCGTAGCGCGCCTCCGGGTCCTTGGCCAGCGCGCGGCTCACCACGGCCCAGACGGCCGGGCTGAGGCCGTCGATGGGCGGCGGCGGCTCGCTGATGGGCTTGAGCAGCAGCGCGATGACCTCGCCGTCCGGGGCGTCGAAGGGCAGGCGCCCGGCCAGCATCTCGTACAGCATCACGCCCAGCGAATAGATGTCGGCGCGCGCATCCACAGGCCGGCCCTGCGCCTGCTCCGGGCTGAAGTAGGCCGGCGTGCCCGAGATCGAGCCGGAGAGCGTCACCGCGCGGCTCAGGCGCGCCACGCCGAAGTCGGTCAGCACCGGCTCCACGTCGAGGGGCAGCGGCGCCTCCGGGTCCAGCGCGCCGGCCTCCCGGCGCAGGATGACGTTGGCGGGCTTCACGTCGCGGTGGACGATGCCGCGCGCGTGAGCGTAGTCCAGGGCGGACGCCAGCGCGGCCACCAGGCGGACCGTGACCTCCGGCGGGAGCCGGCGGCCCGCGCCGTGCAGCCGGCTCAGGTACTGGTCGAGCGGCAGGCCCGGCAGCAGTTCCATGACGATGTAGGGCTGGCCGTCGAGCAGATCGAAGTCGAAGACCTGGACGATGTGGGGGTGGCGCAGCGCGGCCACGGCCTGCGCCTCGGCCCGGAAGCGCTCCAGGCGGGCCGCGTCGTCCGCGAGGAAGCTGTGGAGGACCTTCACCGCCACCGGGCGGTCCAGGCCGGCGTGCTGGCCCAGGTAGACCTCGGCCATGCCGCCGCGGCCCAGGCGCTCTTGCAGACGGACTTTGGAGACGGTTCGGCCGGTCCAGTCGGACATGCGGGCCCTCCGAACGTCAGTCTAGCGCGAAGGCGGGCCGGCGGCCTCCGCCATTCCCACAGGGTCGTTTCTCGAATTTTGTGTAATTTCCCGCCAGCCGGGGCGCACGGCCGCGCGCCCCAACGCGTTTACACAGGCATCGGGATACGGCCCCCACAGGGGAGTTACTGCGCCGTGGTCCACACCGCCACATCGTCGAAGTCCACCTCGAAAGACGGCGTGCGGAAGGAGCGCGCGTACAGGCCGAACCGACCGGAGGCCAGCGCTTCGTCGGTCACGGTCGTCACCAGCCGGCCGTTGGCGTAGAACTGGAACTGCCGGCCGGAGGCGCGCACGGCCAGGAGGTTCACGGCGTCCGCGCCGGTGTTGACGTTGGGGTCCGGCCGATCTGAATGGACCAGCACCGTGAACCGGCCGTCCCGGAGGACCTGGATGCGCGCCCGGCCCTCGCAGGTCACGCCGAACAGGTAATAGTTGAAGTCATCCTCGGCGCGCACCTGCAGGCCGTAGCTGTCGCCCTCGCCGCAGGCGCCGGCCCGGATCGTGGCCTGGTAGTAGAAGTCGGCGGTGGCCGGCCAGCCGCTGAACACGTACAGCAGCGCGGCGCGCCCGGCCTGGATCTGCAGCCGCCCGTCCTCGATGAGGCTGCGGCCGAAGTTGGTGTTGCCCACGCCCCAGTAGTGCTGCGGGGGATCGAAGTCCTCGGCGAAGAGCAGGGCGCCGGCGCCCGCCGGCGCAGTCGGGGCCAGGGTCGGCCGCGGCGTGAGCGTCGGCGTGGCCGTGGCGGTGGGGGGCGACGTGAGCGTCGGCGAAGGGCTGGCCGTCGGCGAACTCGGCGCCGTCGGTGACGCCGTCGCGGTGGGTGTGGCCGTCGGGCTGGGGGCCGGCGGGGTGGGGAGAGCCGTCGGCCCGCCCCCGCCCGCACCGGTGGCCGTGGGCAGAGACGTCGGGCTGGGGGCCGGCGGGGTGGCCGCCGGCGCGGTCGCCGTGTCCTCGGGCGGCGCGACCACCACCGCCGTGATGGCGGGCTGCGGCAGGGTGGCGGTGACGGTGGCCGTGAAAGCGGGCGCCGCCGCCGGTCCGCCGCTCAGGGCCGCGTAGAACAGCGCCGCTAACCCGAGCAGGGCCACGCTGAGCATGCCGTAGAACAGGAACAGCAGAATACGCCAGCGCGTGCGGATCGGGATGTCCAGGAGCCGCCGGTGGCCGTGGTCCGCCGGGGCCGGCGTCGCCGCGGGATTGGGGAGCGGCCCGGACGGGCTGTAGTAACCGGCCGGGGGTTTGAAGGCCGGCGGCGGCTCGGCCCTGGGCAGCGTGCGGGGCTGGGAGGCGAGCCGGCGCGGGCCGCTGGCGCCGGGGGATGGCTCGGCCGGGGCCGCCGGCTGAGCGTGAGAGGCGTCCGGCGGCGTAGCCTTGGGCGGCGGCGTGTCGGCCAGGCCGGCTGGTCGGTCCGTGATGGTGACGGGCGATGGCGTCTCCGCCGGCGGCCCGGCCGGAGGCGCGGGCGGCGCTTCTGACAACGCCGGCCGATCGGCCGGGCGCGTCTCCGCCGCCGGCGGCTCAGGCCCGGCGATCGGCGCCTCGGATGTCGGGATGGCAGTATCGGCCGAGGCGGGCGCGTCTTCCAGCGTGAGGTGCGGCAGCAGCGCCACGTAGAGCCGCGGCCCGACGCCGTTCACCAGGATCAGGTCGCGGACGTTGCTGAAGGGCCGGGCGGCGATGATGCGCCGGGCCAGCGCCGGGCCGACGCCGGGCAATTGGGTCAGCGCCTCCAGCGGGGCGGTGTTCAGGTTGAGGAGCTGAGGCGGATTGGACTTGGTCATGACAGGCGCGGGCCGGCTACGGGCCGAGCGACCAGGCGGACAGGTCGTCGAAGTCGGCGCGCAGGTTGGAAGTGACGCCGGCTTTGGCGAAGACGCCAAAGAAGCCCTCGGCCGGAGCGACGTCATCGACCGAGTTGACGAACCGGTCGTTGACGTACAGGCTCAGCTTGCGGGCCTCGGCGCGCACGGCCAGCAGGTTGGTGGCGTTCGAGCCGGCGGCGGCCTCCGGCGTAAACGTGAAGTCTAGCAGGAATTGGAATTCGCCGCCGGCGCGGCGCACCAGCCGGTAACGGCCGTCGCACGCCAGCCCGAACAGGTACAGGTTGTTGTCGTCCTGGCCGCGGAAGACCAGGCCGGCGTAATCGCCCAACTGGCAGGCGCCCATCCGCACCAGCCCCTGGTAATAGAAGTCGTCGGCGGCGTAACCGTTGAAGGCCCAGGCGATGGCGCCGGGCGTCTTGACCAGCACGGCGAGCTGGTTGTCGTCGAAGAAGATATTGCTGAAGTCCGTCTCGCCCACGGACCAGTAGCCGGGCGGCACGAACGTCTCGTTGAAGATCTGGGGGCCGACGCCATCCAGGCCGGAGTTGGAGACGAAGGCGGTCGTCGGCGTGGGCGGCGCCTCGGTCGGCCCGGGCGTGGCCGTGGGGGGCGGCGTGGCCGTCGGCTGCGCGGCCAGCGTGGCCGACACCGCCTGGCTGACCTGCGTGGCCAGCGGGACGCCGGGCTCGGTCGGCGCCGGCAGGGTGGCCGGGGCCGCGCTCCAGCGGAAGGAGAGCGTGCCCGTCATCAGGGCCAGGGCTACAGCCAGCAGTGTGAACGAGAACAAGGCGAACATCACGCGCGGGCCGGCGTAGCTTTCGAACAACGCGGCGCTGACCTGCGCGCCGAGCGGCACGAGCGCCCGCGAGGTCGCCGGGGCCAGTTGCCGCCCGGCCATGCGCGGCTCCGGCGCGACGATCACCACCGGGTCGATCACGTCCGGGGTCGGCGGCGGAGGCGGGGCGCCCGTGGTCCGGTAGGTGGTCGCCTCCAGCGGGGCGTTGACGTGGACGTGGACCTCGACCGGCGGGCTGGCCGGGGCCGGGGCGGCGCGCGGGCGGCGTGGCCGCGGCTCACGGGCGGCGCGCGGGCGCGCCACCTTCACCCGCGGCGCGACCAGCGCGAAGACCTCGGGCTCAAGGCCCGGCACGCGCAACAACTCTTTCGTGCGTGTGAACGGCCGGTGCGCGATGATGCGCTCGGCCAGCGCCGGGTCCAACCCGGGCAGGGCGGCCAGCGCCTCGGGCGAGGCCGTGTTCAGATCGAGCCTGGGCGTGCGCGCCGTAGTCACGGTGTCCGTCACGGGTTCAGCCCGGCGTCGGCCAGGGCCTGGGCCGGGGCGGTGTAGTTGCGGTTTGCGGCCAGGGCGGCGCGCCAGTCGGCGGCGGCGCCGTCGCGGTCGCCGCGGGCCAGGCGGGCCTGTCCGCGCCAGTATAAGACCTCTTCGAGGCCATCGGCCTGCGCCAGCGTGGCCTCGGCCAGCGCCAGGACGTCGTCGTAACGGCCGGTGTGGAAGTAGGTCTCCAGCGGCGCGTGCTGGTACCACAACATCCGCCAAGGCAGCCCGGCCTGACGGGCCTGGTCGTAAGCCTGCGCCGCGCCCGGCCAGTCGCCCAGCGCCGCCAGGCTGGTGCCCAGGTTAAACCAGGCGAAGGCCAGGTCCTGCCCGGTCAGCGTCTGCGTCTCGGCGCGGGCCCGCTCGGCGGCGCGCTGCGCGTCGGCGGCCGGATCGTCGCCGAGCAGGGCCAGCAGTTGGGCCTGCCGCTCGGGCGGGTGCAGGACGATGAAGGTGTAGTTGAACGCGCGCCACTCGCGCTCGACGTCGGCGTACGCCTGGACGAAGTTTGGGCCGCGCAGCGAGTCTTGCGTGGTGAACTGTTGATGTGGGTCAGAGTAGCCGGTGACCAGGGTGTAGTGCCCCTCCCAGCCCTGGTCCGGCAATACCAGCGTGGTCTCCAGGATCACGGGGAAGCCGGCGGCCACCAGTTGTCTCACCAGCTCCAGAGTGCCGCCCTGCCGGACCTGGGCCTCCAGACCGATGCGTTGGGCGTAGGCCGCCAGTTCGGCCGGCGAGACGTTGCGGTCGTCGGGGTTCGGCTTGAGGGCGTTGGCGGTGTTGGCCTGGGTGCCTTTCCAGCCCCAGTAGCTGAGGGCCATGGCCAGCGTCGCCGGGCCGCAGTTGTTCACCTTCTGCCAGACCTGGGTCACGCCGGTCAGTTCGATTTGAGCGGGGCGCTGGGCGGCGGTCGGCGTGGCCAGCGTGGGCGCGGAGACGGCCGCGGGTGTGGCCAGCGGCCTGGCGCCGGCGGTGGGGGCGGCGTCGCTCGAGGTCACGGGCGTGGGCAGCGTGTCCGGGAGCTGCAGCACGGAGCGCCGCGTGGTGGACCAGAACTGCTGCCAGCGCCAACCCAGCCGTTCCGGCCAGTTGGGGACGACGACGAAGCTGGCGCTCCCCAGGGCCAGCAGGACGACGCCGCTGATCAGCCACTTCCGCATATCGGTCGTTCGCATAGATCACGTGTCCGGGACGCAATTATAGTGGACGCCCTGCCGGGTCAAAAGGGGACAGCAGCCTGGTGACATTATGCCAATGGGCTGGTGAGGGCGGTCAAACAGGCGCGGCGGGGGCGAGGTCGCGACGATCCGGGCCGGGGCGCGTCCGCATTAAACGAGCCCAGCCCGCTCATCTGGCCCCGGCGGTGGGCGCAGGTGGTCAGGCCGGTTTTCGCCGCTGAGGCGCGCGCCGAGGGGACGCGGGCGCGCCGGGTTCAGTGGCGCTGGATCAGGCCGCTGGCTGCGGCGTCCTGGTCATCGGGGACCGGCGTGATCAACCCGATGAGGCTCAACACCACAAACAGCGTGATGATTCCCCCAATGATGAGGGCGCCGATCATCAACATCGCTTCTCCTCCCGGCTTGTTGAACGATCACGCCACTTTCAGTATGCACATTCGGCGGGGAAATCACATCACCCGATTATCCCAGACGCACCTCAGAAATATGATGGACGCGGCCGGGGGAGGTTTCGGTTAAGGTCTGGTTGATTCGGGCCAGGCGCTGGGGCCCACGTCCGGCCGGGGCTGGCTAGAATTAAGCCATGCTCGATTGGCTCGAGGAACTCTTCATGGGCCTGCCGCCGCTGGGGACGGTGCTGGCGATCCTGCTGCCGGTGCTGGGCTTCGTGCTGCTGGCGGCCGGCGTGCGGACCCTGTGGGTGCGCCTGGGCACGCCTTTGCCGGACCCGTTTCGGCGGGCCAGCCGCAGCAGCATCGGCCTGTCGCTGGACGAGCTGACCAGGCTGGCGCGCGATTACTACAAAGCGCAGGGCTACGAGGTGGTGGCCGACGCGGGCTCCGGCGAGCAGGCCGGCGAGCTGATGGTTTTTAAGGACAAACAGCGCACGCTCGTGCGCTGTCTTTCCGGGCGTGAACCGTTGGGGCCGGAGGCCGTGGACGAGATGGCGGCTGACCGCGAGCAGCTTCAGGCGCAGCGCGCCGTGTTGATCGCGCCCGCCGGCTTTCTCTCGGGCGCGCGCCGGCGCGCCGTGGCCCTGGGGGTGGAGCTGCGCGACAAGACGCAGATCGAGTTGATGCGCAACATGGCCGAGCGCCGCGCATTTTGACGGGTCCGGCTGTCCGGCCAGCATCGTCCGCATAGAACCTGTCTCTAAACCTCAGCAGAGGCGTCGCCGACGGCACTGCCGTCGGCTATCGGGCGGGTTTAGAGATAAGCTCATAATCAACCGGCCCTGCCTGTCAACAGCAGGGCCTTTCAGTTTGCCGCGCGAACGGAAAGCAACGAGGCCCGTCAGCGGGCGGGCAGGGCGGCGGGCGTCAGCGCCGGGGCCGGCTCGACGCCCTCCAGCTGGGCGCGCAGCAGGCGCCGGTACAGGTCCGTCTGCAGCAGACTGTGCGGGTCACAGCGCCGTTTGAGGGCCCGCAGGCGGCGCAGCGTGTCCTCGCCTAAATAGCGCGCGGTCACCTCGGGCGTGAGCGTGCTGTCCTTGGCGAAGTAGAACCGGCCGCCGGCGTCGAGCACGATCTGGTTCAGGTCGTTCGCCAGCGCCTGCAGGCGGGGGCGGTTGCCGGCGCGCTCCTGGCCGCCCGTCACTTTGAAGTCCATGGCCAGCGAGTAGCCGTCCACGGCGTGCGTCAGCAGGAACTTGTCCGGGCGGTGGCGCTTGGTGACGCCCAGGTAGGTGGGCAGGCCGCGCTTCTGGGCCAGCCGCAGCATTTCGAGGTACGCGTCCGGCGCCGTCGCCAGCGGCAGGAAACTCTGATACTGGATCAGGCCGCCGCGCCCGTACGAGCGCTCCCAGTTGGGGACGTAGTCCAACAAGAAGTTGAAGGCGACGAGCGACTGGAGGTACTGCTTGCGGTGCTCGACGGTGGCCGAGTACAGGTACTTGGCGGTGTTGATCAGCCAGGTGCCGGGATTGTTCATGAAGAACTGCATCCCCAGCCACATCATGGACTTGGGCACGACGCCGAAGAACGTATCCGGCAGGATCTGGTAATCCAGGCTCAGGGTGCGGGCGGGGTGCGGGTCCTCGTCCGCGTGCAGGTAGTCGGCGCCGTGGATCTGGCCGCGCCCGTTCCGGTGAGTGCCGTCCACCCAGCCGACGATGTAATCGAAATCGGCCTTGAACTGGTCCAGGTCGCGCAGCATCACGCCCAGGTTCGGCGTGGCCCAGGCGTGGACGCGCACGTTGCCGGAATGGATCCGCTTGAGCCGCAGCGTAATGGACGTGAACACGCCGAGCAGGCCGGCGCCGCCGATGAGCGCATAGAACAGGTCGGCGTTCTGCTCCGGGGTGCAGGTGACGTGCTCGCCGTTCGGCAGCCAGGCCGTGAACTCCAGCACGTGCTCGCCCAGCGTGCCGGCCTTCCAGTTGTTCTTGCCGTGGATGTTCATGCCGAGCGCGCCGCCCAGCGTCGGGTACATGGTGCCGGAGACCACCGGCGGCCAGTAGCCGTCCTCCAGGGTGTATTGCCAGATTTGCTGGAGGGTGACGCCCGGCTCCACGCAGATCACGCCGGTGGCCGGGTCCCAATCCAGGATACGGTTCATGCGGCGGATATCGAGCACGATCTGGCCGGCGTTGAGGGCGGCGTCGCCGTAGCTGCGGCCGGCGCCCCGCAGGGCGATGGTGAGGCCGTGGCGCTCGGCCAGCCGGAACAGAGCGGCGATCTCTTCCACCTGCGTCGGCCGGTAGAGATACGAGACGGTCTTGATCGAGTGCCCGAAGTTGTCGAGGGCGGCGAGGCGGTCGAGGGGGAGTAGTTCAGTCATGACGCTGACTTTGCGGTACCCGGGCGCCGGGCGTCAAGTGCCAAAGGGCATGTGACAAAAATCACAATATGTCGCCTGCCCCGCGGCGGCCTGCTCAAAATTTCAGGCGCCGGAAGAGGAAGGAGGGGATATGGCGGATGATGAACATCAGCAGCCCCCAGCGCGCGGGCGTGTAAATCGTCTGGCGGCGGGCGCGCAGCGCGTTCACGATATCACGCGCCGCCTGCTCCGGCGTGATCACCCAGAAAGTGCGCGCCGAGGCCCTGAGCATGTCGGTCTTCACAAAACCGGGTTTGACCGTGAGCACGTGCACGCCGCGGCGCGTCAGCCGGTTGCGCAGCGCTTCGAGATACGTGGACAGCGCCGCTTTGCTGGCGTTGTAGGCGGGCGCGCCCACCCGTCCCCGGTCGCCGGCCACCGACGAGACGCCGACGATGTGGCCGCTCCGCTGGCGCTCGAACAGGGCCGCGGCCGGGTTCAGCCAGGCCAGCGCGCCGAGCACGTTGACGTCCAGCATCTGGCGGTCCTTCTCAAAATCAAACTCATCCGGGCCGACCGGCACGAGAACGCCGGCGTTGTAGACGACGACGTCGAGCCGGCCCATCTCGGCCAGGATTTTCCGGAACAGGCCCGGCGCCTCGGCATAGTGCGTGACGTCGTGGGCGTAGGCGCGGGCGCGGTCCGGCCCGGCCTCGGCGTTGAGGGCGGCCGCCAGTTGCTCCAGGCGGTCCAGGCGCCGGGCGACCAGCGCCACGCGGTAGCCGGTCTGCGCCAGGCGGCGGGCCAGCGCCTCGCCAATGCCGGACGAGGCGCCGATGATCAGGGCGACGGGGGAGGGGAGGAGGGCGGAGGCCATGACAGGCGGCGGCTAAGGATGGGTGACGGCGGTGAGGAAATCGGCGAAGGGGCCGTAGGCGGTGGTGACCGCGTCCGGGCGCTGCTCGCTGATGGTCAGGCTGTAGAGCGTGTCCATCTCGAACGTGACGATGGAGTCCGGGCCGTTGACGTTGGCGAGCGGATCGGCGGCGTCCACCTGCTCGGGCCGCACGCTGGCCGTCACGCGGCCATCGTCCGTCTTCTCGGCCTGGCAGACGAGCTTGAACGGCCGGCCGGCGGCGCGCGCCGCGCGGACCTGCCCGCCGGTCAGGGCGCTGATGCCGATCGGGTTTACGTCCTGGGGCTTGACGGGCACGCCCATCAACACGGTCGCCAGCGCCGAGACTTTGACCGCCGCGTCCCAGCCGTCCACGTCCGCGCTCGGATCGGTCTCGGCGATGCCCAGGTCCTGGGCCTTCTTCACCGCCGCCTCGAAGCTCAGGCCCTGCTCCATCTCGGACAGGATCAGGTTGGTGGTCGAGTTCAGGATACCGCGGAAACGCCTGAGCTGGACGCCGGGCAGGGCCTCGCGGAAGAGCGAGAAGATCGGCGTGCCGCCCATCACGGCGGCCTCATGCAAGAAGCGCCGGCCCTTTGATTTTGCCAGCGCGCTCAGTTCGGCGTGGGCGTGGACGACCGGACCTTTGTTCGCCGTGATCACATGCGCCCCGTGCTCCAGCCCGGCTTTAAGGTAATCAATAGCCGGCTGGCCGGTCTGCGGGTTCAGGGAGGTGTTCTCGAAGAGCACGTCGGCCTGGGCGGCGGTCAGCCAGGTCCGAATGTCGCCCTGGTCCCAGGGTGTGCCGGCCGCGCGGCCGGCCAGGGCCGCGTCTATATCCAGGCCGGCCGGGTCCGCCAGCCAACCCAACCGGCGGGCCGCCAGGCCCGTGATGGTGTAGTCCAGGTTGTAGCGCTCACGGACTTCGGCGGCCTTGTCGCTGAGCAGGCGCGCCAGCGCGCGGCCCACATTGCCGAAGCCGAGCAGGGCGAGGTGATAGGTTTTCATCGCTCTCCGAGGACAACAGCGGTCGCGCGGACGCGCCGACGGCGGGCATTATAGCATCCGGCCCTTCCAGAGAATGAGAGGGTCACGCGCCCAGCCGCCGGGCCAGTTCATTCAGCGCCCGGGCCGCCTCGGACAGACGGGCCGGATCGACCAGGTCGGGCGTGTCCTGCGCGGTGTGGACAACCTGGGTCATCAGCTCCACGGCGCGTTCCGACGTCAGCGCCAGGGCCGGCCGGCCGTTCATCAGGAACAGGCCGTGATCACCCTGGAACCACGGCTCGCCGGGGGCCAGGCCCGGATAGGGCGAGAAGCTCGCCTCGATCACGGCCGCCGTCTCGGGCGCGCAGCCGTACAATGAAAAGGCCGTGCGCCCTGCGCGGTAGCCCAGCCCATCCAGATTGATCCCCAGCGCGATCTCGCCGAAGCGCCCGGCGTTGCGCCGGAGATAGTCCTGCTCGCCGGGGTTGGCGTAGTCGTCCTCGCCGTTCATGGCCACGATCTCGATCCCGAGCCGGCCCGCGTAGTCCGCCAGCAACTCCGCCAGCAGCAGCAGCGTGACGACGCCGGCGGCGTTGTCGATGGCGCCGGGCGTGCCGGCCTTGGCGTCGATGTGCGCGCAGAACACGAGCCGCCGCGCCGGGTCGCCGCCTTTGCGGGCGATGACGTTGCAGGCCGCCGCCGGCGCGCGCTGGGCCTGGATTTCCACCGCGATCATCTGGCCGGCGTGCCGGGCCAGGCGCTGGCCTTCGCCGTCGGTCATGTAGACCGACGGGATATCAAAGTCGCCGTCCTCGATCAGCGGGAATGGGTAGCGCGCGCCGGCCATCTCGGGATTGCGGGCCGTGGCGGCGACGAGGGCAAGCGGCGCTTTGGCCTCCAGCAGTCCGAGGAGGCGTTGGTGCGCTTCGACTGTGAAGAACGGGAAGTTCTTGGGCAGCAACGGCTCTCTGGCGATCTCGCCGCGCAGCAGGGCGATCCGGCCGGCCAGGTCGGCCGCCGCGAGCGCCTCGACCGAGTCCACGACGGTCAGCGGGGCCTCGGCGCGGACGCCGGGCGAGTAGGGGCTGGCCTGCACCGCGAAGGCCTCGCCGCCGGCCGTCAGTCGCGCGCCGGACGACGTCCACGCCAGGCACGCGAACGCCGGAGTCTCAACCTCAAACCCGAAGCCGGCCGCGGTCCGGGCGAAGAAGTCGGCCGCCGCCCGGTTGCCGTCGCTGCCCACGCTCCGGCCCGGCAGGGCCACGCACAGGTGATGCAAATAGGTCTGCGCCTTGTCGAACAGAGGGTCCATGGATGTTTCCGCAGAGAGCCGCGGTAAGACACCGGCGGCCTCAGGATAGCTGAAACTGGCCGGCGCAGGCCCCTGACATTAGTGAGCATTGACACTGTGGGGCCGCTGGTTGCTCTCATATTCTAATCTGGCCGGTTTTGTGTAAGATGAGGCGGGGGCGCCCTAACGGAACAATGAGCGGATGAACGTGAACCAGTCCGGCTCAGGGCGGGCGCGCAGTCTGCGCCGGGGCGGCTCGGAACCGGGGGCATAGCGCCCGGCGTAGCGACGATTGCGCGGTTCGACCAGGGCGCTGGTCACCGGCACACCGGCTCGCAGCAGGAGGTATTCGGCCCACTTGACCTGGCGGCGCTTCACGCAGAAATACAGCTCGTCGCCGGCCAGGCCGCGGTCCCACACTTTCACGCCGTGGCGCAAGAGCAGTCGTTCGATCTCGATGCCGCTCCAGGACGAGCGGCGGGCGACCCGAATCGTTGGCGCGTTGGACGAGGTCACCGAGGCGAAGAACTCGCCGATCAGGCCGGCGACGCCGGCCCGGCGATAGGCGCCGGCCCAGTCCGCGTTGATGAAGGTCGAGATGGCGCCCTCGATACGGTTGATGGGGTCGAAATATTCGGGGATATCCAACCAGTCCATGGCGACGGCCCCAAGGTTGATTAGAACTTAAGTTCTATTATACTCGTAGCCGACAGTTTGACAAATCAGACCAGGGCGAAAGCCGTGGCTTAGAAGGGATCAGGGAGATACTCCCTGGCGACTGCCGGGCGATACCATCGGCCCTGACAGCAGTTTGTTTGATTGAGGCCGACGCAGAGAAAATGGCTTGTGGCCTGACTCGCACAACAAGGGGAGTGGTGGGTCGTGAAGCGTCTCGGTCCGTTTGCAGCCATATTTGGCTTCTATGCCTTTTTGGCCTGGTTGATCTGTGACCAGCTTGAGGTTGAACTGGACCTGGCGTCACTGGTCGTGGCGGGGGTTGTGGCGGCGTTGACGGGCTTCACCTGGTTTTTTGTGAGCGATTGGTGGGACACGGCTACGCGTCCGGGCCAGCCGCAGAGGGTCTATTTGGAGACGAAAGAAACGCCGAGTCGAATCGTCAGCGAGGCTCTCTGGGCGCTGGTGAGGCTTTTTCTGCTGGTGGTTGGGATGGGCATCATCCTCGGTGTTGTCATCTCCAGGGGTCTGGAAGGATATCCGTAGCCAACGTCACGCCAGCCAGCCTATACTCCAGGCGTGACATTTTCGCGCCTGCGTCTCAACCCGACAGCGGCGGCGCTCGGCGTGGTGCTGGGCGTGTACAGCTGGCTGGCGTTCTTCTACCTGCCGGCCGGCGTGTACTGGACGCCGGACGTCGGCCTCAAACGCATCCAGGCCGCCAACGTGCGCTGGGACGCGGGCCTGGACCTGAGCCTCGACTATCCGGGCCGCGCGCTCGACCCGGCGCTGCGCTTCCTGCCCTTCCGCGAGAATTTCTATTACATCCACCAGGGCCGCGTGCGCTTCAGCCAGCCGCCGGTCATCGCGGTGTTGAGCCGGCCGCTCCTGGCCTGGTTCGGGCCGCGCGGCGAGCCGGTGATGGCGTTGATCGCGGGCCTCGTGTGCGCGTGGCTCACGGCGCGGCTGGCGCGGTCGGTGGGCGCGGAGCCGGCCTGGCCCGCCGCGCTCCTCGCCGGCCTGGCGACGCCGCTGATGGTGTACAGCCCCTTCCTCTGGGAACACACGCTGGGCGCGGCGCTGGCGCTGGGCGCGGTGGTGATTGTCTTCGAGGCCCGGGTCGAGTGGCCGCGCGCCGCGCTGGCGGGCCTGCTCCTCGGACTGGCCGGCGCGGTCCGCAAAGAGCTGCTGCTGCTGGCCCCGGTCCTGTTGATGGTGATGGGGCGGCGCGGCCGCCGGTTGGGCGCGGCCTGCGCCGGCGCGTTCGGCCTGCCGCTGCTCGCCTGGTGGGCTTACGCCTTCGCCGCCAGCGGCCATCCGGTCCCGCCCGAGTTCCGCATCAGCACCACGCCGGGCCTCACGTCGCTCGCCTACTTCTGGCACGCCGGCCTCGGCCTGCCCGCCGACTTCGTGTTCGATCCGCGCTACGGCGGCCTGGGCGACGCGCTGCTGCTGGCCGTGGTCGCGTATGCCCTGGTCGGTTGGAAGATGCCCGCGCCCTGGCGCGACCTGATCCAGGCCGCGGCGCTGGCGGCGCTGCTGGCGGGCGCGTGGCTGAACCGGGCCGAGCCGCTGGCGAGCGGCGCGCTGTTTGGGCTGCTCAGCGCCAGCCCGTTCCTGGCGCTTGCCTGGGCCGGGCCATTGGCGCCGCCGGCGCGGACGTTGCGGTCGGCGGCTGGCGCTTACTATGCGCTGACGGCGCTGGCGCTCGGCGTGATGACGCCGGCCGGCCCCTACCTGTCCGGCCTGGAGTGGGGCGCGCGTTACAGCCTGCTGGCCTTTCCGCTGGCCGCGCCCCCGGCGTGGCTGGCCCTGCGCCAGGTCTGGGAGCGGGCGCGCACGCCCGGCCAGTGGGCGGCGCGTATCCACTTCGCGCTGGCGGTGGGCCTGAGCCTGTGGAGCGGCGTCTGGATGCTGACGGGCGTGAGCCGGATGCGCCAGCCGACCGTGGACGCGGGGACCCGGGCGGCGTTGCTGGCGCTGGCGGAGCCGGCGGTGGTGACCAACCTGTGGTGGCTGTCGGCGGCGGCGCCGGACCTGTACCTCACGCGCCCGCTGTTCCTGGTCGACTCAGACGAGGACCTGCGCGCCTGGCTGGCGGCGGCGCGCGACGCGCGGATCACGGGCTTCGTCTTCGTCAGCTACGCGCCGCTGTCGGAGGGCGTGGCGGCCGGGCTGGCGCCGCCGGACGTCCGACTGGAAATAGAAGAGACGCGCTTGCTCCCCAACGGCATGACGGCCGGCCGCTTCACGCTCACGGACAGCCGCCAAGATTGGCCAGCACCGTGATCGCGCCCGGCCCGGCGGCGGTGGCGGAGTTGCCCAGGCTGTCGCTGGCCGTCAGCGACCACGTGATTGTGGCGTCGTAGAACGACGCCAGCGACGTGCTCACCGGCCAGGTGACGCTCCAGGTGGTGCCGGCCCGGGGCGGCACCAGCGGCACCGAACCGGGGACCGGGAGCTGGATCATGTTCGTGGCGGTCCAGTCCACACGCGCCGAGGCCACGCCGGAGGGGTCGCTGATGTCGGCCGAGAAGGTCACGTTACAGCCGCCGGGGCCGCGGCTGCCGACCGAGACGGCCGAGTTCGGCTGGAGGTTGGTGATCGACGGCCCGAACGAGTCCGGCGTCGCCGTCGGCACCAGCGTCGGCGTGGCCGTCGGCGGCAGGGTGTTGGTCGGCGGCGGCGTGAGCGACCGGCACTGCTGAAGCGTGGGATCGAAGAACTCGCCGGGCGCGCAAACCGGCGTGGGGCTGAGGGTGGGCGTGGCCGTCGCCGGCGCGCTGGGAGTGAGCGTGGGCAGGCCCGGGAAGGGCGGCGGGAACTGCGCGGCGCAGACCGGGCCGGGCGTGATCGTGGTCCAGCGCACGGCCGGGATGTTCAGGCGCTGGCCCAGGCTCAGCGGCGCCGAGGGGCCGAGGTTGTTGACGGCGGCGATGGCGGCCGGCAGCACGCCGTAAGCGCGCCCCAGGCAGAACAGGGTCTCGCCGATCTGCACCGTGTGGACGCCGGCGATAGGCACATTTGGCGGCGCTGTCACCGGGACGAGCGTGGCGGTGGCGGTCTCCGTCGCGGTGGGTGTGACGGTGTCGGTCGGCGCGGCCCCGGTGGGCGTCGCGGTGAGGGGGCTGGCGCCGGTCGGCGAGGCGATGCCCGGCGGCGTGGCCGTGGCCGGCGGCGCGGCCGTCAGCGTGGCGACCAGGGCCGCGCTCTCCGGGTTCTCGGCCAGGAACTGCCGCACGTCGTCCTCGGTGAGCGTCTGGCGCAGGCTGGCCTGGCGGCCGAGCACCAGCCGTTCCAGGTTGCCGAGCTGTTCGTCCACGACGTCGTTGCTGCCGCGGCACGAGCCTTCCAGACAATCAATCACCAGCAGGTCGTCATCCGGTTCATCCGGGTTGCCGGGCTGATAGGTGAAGACGGCGTACGAGCCGCGCACGGCGGCCACGCCCACCGGCGTCTCCACTTCCAGCTCGCCGCCGGTCAGGCTGACCCACAGCTTGCCGATGTTCAACTGCACGCGGCCCAGGAAACCGCCGTCGGCCGCCGGCGCCGCCGATTGCAGGACGAAGGCCGAGTCGGCGGCCAGGCGCAGGATCGTGCCGTCGCTGAAGTCGAGGCGGGCGCGCGAGGCCTCGCCGGTCTGCACCTCGCCGCCGGCCCGCAACTGGAAGCCCACGGCGACCGCGGCCAGCGGCGCGCCGGCCGAGGGCCGCCCGCTCACCTGGCCGGCCAGGTCGCCGACGGTGGCCGAGCGCGCGTCCGCGGCCGGGGTGGGGGCCGGCGTCTCGGCCTGGCCGCAGGCGG
>DAOUAB010000226.1:0-33145 GCA_034434015.1 Anaerolineales bacterium | reverse complement strand
GATCTTCGACGGCCGGGCCGGCATCGCCCGGGTAGGGCTATCGGAGACCGTGGTGCGCCAGACCGTGGACGCGGTCACCGGGCAATTGCTGATCACGACCGTGGCGGTCTCGGTGGTCGGCATCACGGCGGCGGCCTGCCTCACCTGGCTGCTGACGCGCCCGATCCTGCAGCTGGCGGAGGTCGCCCAGGCGGGCGGGCGCGGCGACCTGAGCCGGCGCGTGCCGCGCTGGGCCGACGACGAGATCGGCGACCTGGCCAGCTCCTTCAACGCCATGACCGACGCCCTGGCGACGGCGGCCGAGGCGCGCGCCGAGCGCGACCAACTGCGCGCCCGCTACGTCAGCGGCGTGATCGCGGCCCAGGAGGACGAGCGCAAACGCATCGCGCGCGAGCTGCACGACAGCGCCAGCCAGTCGCTGACCTCGCTCCTGGTCGGCCTGAAGGCCATGAGCACCACCTGCGACGCGCCCGATGTCCGGCAGCACGCCGAGGAACTGCGCGGCGTGGCGGCCCAGACGCTGGACGATGTCCATCGCCTGGCTCTGCAACTGCGCCCGAGCGTGCTGGATGACCTGGGCCTGCCGGCCGCCCTGGAGCGCTATGTGGCCGAATGCCGGCGGCGCTACCGCCTGCACATTGACCTGGCCATGCGCGGCCTGGAGGCGGAACGCCTGCCAGCCCAGGTGGAGACGGCCCTGTACCGCATCGTGCAGGAGTCGCTTACCAATGTCGCCCGCCACGCCGCGGCCCGGACGGCCAGCGTGCTGGTGGAGCGCCGCAACGGCCGCGTGCGCGCCATCATCGAGGACGACGGGCGCGGGTTCGACCCGGCCGGCGCGGGCCAGGAGCGTCTGGGGTTGTACGGCATCCGCGAGCGCGCCGAGCTCCTCGGCGGGACCCTGACGATCGAGTCGGCGCCCGGCCAGGGGACCAGCCTGTTCATCGAAGTCCCCATCGCCGGGGACCGGGGGCCGCATGCCTGAGAAGACCCGCCTCCTGCTGGCCGACGACCATGCCGTGCTGCGCGCCGGCCTGCGCCTGCTGCTCGACGCCCAGGCAGACTTAAAGGTGGTGGGCGAGGCCGGCGACGGGGCGGAAGCGCTGCGGCTGGCGGCCGAGCTTCACCCCGACCTGATCCTGCTCGACCTGACCATGCCGGGCCTCTCGGGCCTGGAGGCGCTGCCGGCCCTGCGCAAAGCGGTGCCCGGCGCGCGCGTCCTGATCCTGACCATGCACGACGACGAGGGCTATCTGCGCCAGGCGCTGCGGGCCGGCGCCTCCGGCTACGTCCTCAAGAAAGCGGCCGACGCCGAGTTGATCTCGGCCGTGCGCGCGGTGCTGCGCGGCGAGGTCTACGTCCACCCTTCGATGACCAAGGCCCTCCTGGAGGACCTGCTGCCGGCGGCCGGCGGGGAAGGCCCGGCCAACCCCTGGGATCTGCTGAGCGAGCGCGAACGGGAAGTGCTGATCCTGGTGGCGCGCGGCCACACTTCGGCGGAGATCGCCGAGCAGTTGACGCTCAGCCCCAAGACGGTGGAGACTTACCGGAGCCGCGGGATGGAGAAGCTCGGCCTGCGCTCCCGCGCGGCGCTGGTGCAGTTCGCCCTGGCGCGCGGGCTGCTCTCCCAGGCCGGTTCACACTAACGCCGCGCCTCCCCGGACGCTGCCAGCCGCATCAGATCGCGGACGTTGCCCAGGCAGCATGCGCCCTGTGGATTACGCAGTTCGCACGCGCACTGGCCGGCCTGGATCCCGGCGTTGATGTCGTCCAGGATGGCCCGGCCTGCCTCCCGGGTGGCGGCGCGCACCTCGCCGGCCGTGTGCCGGAAGCAGTAGCACACCCACACTTCAACGGACTCGGGTTCTTTCTGGAACACCCGCTCACGCACCTGATCACGCGTAAGGCGGTGCTGGCCATCGGCCGAGAAATAGACGACCGGGCACGCCGCCGTGCGGCAGAAGAAGTAGTCGCCTGCGCGCACGTCCCGCAGGCTGACCGCGAGCATGGCCTTGACGGTCTGAACCGACACGGCTTTCCCGGTCTGGCCGCAAAGAGGACAGGCCCGCGAGGCGCGCGATGGACGCGCGGCGGGCTGTGCCGGGAAGTCGCAGGCCGCGCTTCCGGCTTCGGGGGGACAGCCGCACGAATCAGTCATGAGGGTTTTCTTCTCTCGCGATCACGACCTGGCCGCTGTCGCGATAGGTCTTGATCAGATAGCACACGCAGCGCTCGCCGCGAAGGTCGTCCAGCGGCAGAGCGGCGCCGGCCTGCCGCAACTGCGCCAGGTTCTCGCGCAGGGCGACCATGTCCCCCAGGCGGCGATCCAGATCGGCCAGGCGCCCGTCGAGCGCGGTCAGGACGCGGGCGCAGGGCGCGCTGCCCTGATCCCGGGCGGCCAGGATCTCGGTGATCTCGGCCAGGCTCAGGCCCAGGGCGCGGGCGCTGGCGATGAAGCGCAGGCGTTCGATATCGGCTTCCGTGTAGACGCGATAATTGTTGGCCCCGCGACGGGGCGGCGGCATCACACCGACCGCCTCGTAGTAACGGATTGTCTTGGCCGGCACGCCGGTTTGCTGCGCCAGGGTTTGAATTCGCATAAGCTGCTCCATACCATACACCTTCCAGGGGCTGGAAGGTCAAGCCCTGGGCGACAGTATAACCGCCCTCCAAATCCGGCCGGCTTTCCCCAATCGGAATTTCCCTGACAGCGGCTCGGACTTTTCCCGACAGCGCGCATAAAAGTCGCGGGCTTTCCCCGCTTCCGGGCCGGCCGGCGGCCGCCTATAGTGACAGCGGTCACAAGGAGAATCCCTATGCCGCCTACACCCCCCAAAGCCCCGATCGACCGGCGCGGCTTTCTCAAGGCCACCGGCGCGGCGGCGGCCTTCCTGGCTGCCCTGGCCGCCGATCCGGAGAAGACGCTCCAGGCCATCCCCACCGCCGAACCGCTCCAGGCCGGCGAGGTCCCCGGCGACGGCCCCAACGCAGACGTTTTGATCCGCATGCAGGGCGATGTCCGCCGCGCCCTGAAGAAGGCCCCGGCTGACCGCCGCTGGGTGATGGTGATCGACCTGCGCAAGTGCGTGGGCTGCCACGCCTGCACCATCGCCTGCGTGGCCGAGAACAAGCTCCCGCCCGGCGTCGTGTACCGCCCGGTGCTGGAGGAGGAACTCGGCACGTATCCGACCGTGACGCGCCGCTTCATGCCGCGCCCGTGCATGCAGTGCGACAACCCGCCCTGCACGCCGGTCTGCCCCGTCAACGCCACCTACAAAAATGAGGAAGGCGTGACGGTGGTGGACTACGACCAGTGCATCGGCTGCCGCGCCTGCCTGACGGCCTGCCCGTACGGCGCGCGCACCTCCGACTTCGGCTACACCTACACCGAGGGCACGCCCGTGGCCGACGGCCTGATCGTCGGTCAGGCGGCGGCCGACGATTACGAGCGCGCGGCCAACTACGAGTACGGCCGGGCCTGGGACCGCCACGAGCATGGCTCGCCGATAGGCAACGCCCGCAAGTGCCATTTCTGCCTGCACCGCGTCAAGAACGGGATGCTGCCGGAGTGCGTCACCACCTGCATCGGCCGGGCGACGCTGTTCGGCGACGCCAACGACCCGGAGGGCGTGGTGGCCCAGTTCATCCACCAGCCGAACGTGATCCGGCTCAAGGAAGAGCTCGGCACCGAGCCGCGCGTCTACTACATCGTCTAAGGAGCCGACCATGCTCAAGCGATCTCTCTACCTCCTCGGCGCGCTGGCCGTGCTGGCCGGCGTGTACGGCTTTTACTCGCGCCTGTTCATCGGCGAGCGCGACGTGAACTACGGCTCCTACGTCACCTGGGGCCTGTGGGTGGCCATGTACCTGTTCTTCGCCGGCGTCGCCACCGGCGCCTACATGCTGGCCACGCTCGACTACCTTTTCGACGTGCCGCTCTTCAAAGGCACGGGCAAGTATGCCTTGTGGGGCGCGCTGGTGACCATGCCGGCCGCGCTGATCACCATCGGCTTCGACCTGGGCCACATGGAGCGCATCTGGAAGGTTTACCTCCAGCCCAATTTCCTGTCGCTGCTGGCGCAGATGGTGTGGGGCTACACCCTGTTCCTGGCGGCGACGCTGGTCTCGCTGTGGCTGGCGGTCCGCGGCCGGCGCGACTGGGCGATGAAGGCGGCGATGAGCGTCGGCCTGTTCCTGGCCGTCTTCCTGAGCGGCGGCGTGGGCGCGCTGCTCGGCATCAACGCCAACCGCGCCTACTGGCACGTCGGCCTGCTGCCGGCGCAGTTCCCGGTCTTCTCGCTGGCCTCCGGCACGGCCCTGATGTTGATCCTTATCGGCTGGATCGGCCGGGCGGACGATCCGCGGCGGCCGCAGCAGCTGGCCGTCCTGGCGATCATGTCCGTGGTGCTGGCGCTGGTCAAGGTGTATTTCCTGTGGGCCGACTTCTCGCAGTCGCTCTACAGCGGCCTGCCGGACAATGTGCGGGCCGTCAACCTGGTGCTGTTTGGGCCGTATGGCTGGGCGTTCTGGGGCCTGCAGATCGTGCTGGGCACGGCGGTGCCCATCGTGGTCCTATTGCAGCCGAAACTGGCGCGGGACGGCTTCTGGGCCGGCCTGATGGGCGTCCTGATCCTGATCGGGTTCGGCGTGGCCCGCGCCAACATCGTCTTCCCGGCGCTGGCCATCCCGGAACTGGAGGGGCTGGTCACCGCCTTTAGCGGGCCGCACCTGAATATCGAGTATGCCCCCAGCCTGATGGAGTGGTCGGTGGTGGCCGGCGTGGTCGGCCTGGCGACCCTGGCCTACCTGCTGGGCACGGACCGGCTGCCGTTCTTCGCCGTGAAGACGGAGGTGACGAAATGACGACCATGACGCCTGTGCAACCGAATGACTGCGCGCTCTCCCGGCGCGACTTCCTCAAAGCCTCGGCGGCCGTCGCCGGCGGCGCCTTCCTGGGCAGCCTGCCCCACGTTCAGCGCGCGCTGGCCCAGTCCGGCGGCGAAGCCCCGGCCTACCCGCTGGCCGACCCGGCGGGTCAGATCTACACCGTCTGCCAGCAGTGCAATACCCAGTGCGGCATCAAGGTCAAGCTGGTGGACGGCGTGGCCGTCAAGATTGACGGTAACCCGTTCTCGCCCTGGAACCTGGTCCCGCACCTGGACTACGCCACGCCTGTCGCGGAGACCGCCAGCGTGGACGCGGGCCTGTGCCCCAAAGGCCAGGCCGGCCTGCAGGCCGCCTATGACCCGTATCGGATCGTCCGGGTGCTCAAGCGCGCCGGCAAGCGCGGCGAGAACAAATGGATCACCATCCCCTTCGACCAGGCGCTGCAGGAGATCGTCGACGGCGGCGTGCTGTTCGCCCATGTGCCGGGCGAGGAGAATCGCGTGGTGGAGGGCCTGAAGGATCTGTGGGCCGTGCGCGATCCCAAGCTGATGAAAGCGCTGGGCGGCGCGGCCAAGGCCATCCTGGCGGAGAAAGACCCGGCCAAAAAGAAAGAGCTGGTCGCCAAGTTCAAGACCGACTTCGCCGCCGACCTGGACAAGATGATCGACCCGGACCACCCGGACCTGGGCCCGAAGAACAACCAGATCCTGTTCTTCTGGGGCCGCATGAAGGGCGGGCGCAGCGACATCTCGCACCGGTTCTTCGGCTCCGGCCTGGGCACCACCAACCGCCACGGCCACACCACGGTCTGCCAGGGCAGCCTGTACTTCTCGGGCAAATCCATGAGCGACCAGTGGGACGGGACCAAATTCACGGGCGGGGCCAAGGCCTACTGGATGGGCGACACGGCCAGCGCCAGCTTCGTCAT
The DNA here is from genome assembly GCA_034434015.1 of Anaerolineales bacterium. Lineage (GTDB taxonomy): Bacteria > Chloroflexota > Anaerolineae > Anaerolineales > UBA6663 > SpSt-583. Next base: position 27,330 of record DAOUAB010000226.1, on the reverse strand, counting down.
CTTCGTGGGCGCCTCGCCTTTTGAGGGCAACTATGGCCCGACCAACCGCGTCCCCCGCATCACCCAGCGCCTGGCGACCGGCGAGCTGAAGTTCGCGGTCATTGACCCGCGCCTGTCCAAGATCGCGGGCAAGGCCTGGAAGTGGCTGCCCAACAAGCCCGGCACGGAGGGCGCCATCGCCCTGGCCCTGATCCAGTGGGTGATCGCCAACCAGCGCTACGACGCCCGCTACCTGGCGGCGGCCAACAAGGCGGCGGCGGCGGCCATCAAGGAGCCGACCTGGAGCAACGCCGCCTGGCTGGTGAAGGTGGCGGACGGCAAGCCGGGCAAGTTCCTGCACGGCAGCGAGCTCAAGCTGGTGGAGAAGAAGGAAGAGACGAAAGACGGCGTTACGACCGTTACGTGGGTGACGCCGGAGGGTACGGTCTTCGCCACCGACCCGTTCGTGATCCTGGACGCCGACGGCAAGCCGGTGCTCTTCGACCCCAACGACGACAAAAACGCGGCGGCGGCCGGCCAGTTGCTGGTGGACGCCACGCTGGGGGAGTTCACGGTCAAGAGCAGTTTGCAGATCCTGTTCGAGTCGTCCCAGAAGCACACCCTCGAGGAGTGGGCCGAGATCGCCGGCCTGCGCGCCGCCGATCTGGAGGCGCTGGCCAGAGAGTTCACGTCCCACGGCAAGAACGCGTGCGTGGACATCCACCGCGGCGTCTCGCAGCACACCAACGGCTACTACAACGTCATCGCCTGGTACAACCTGGCGCTGCTGATCGGCAACTTCGACTGGCGCGGCGGCCAGGTCTACGCCAGCACCTATGACGTCTCCGGCGCCAAAGCGGAAGGCCCCTTCCTGTTCAGCCAGGCCGATCCCGGGGCGCTGACGCCGTTCGGCATCAGCCTGATCCGGCACGACGTCAAATACGAGGACACCACGCTCTTCCTGGACACGCCCGAGGACCAGCGCTACCCGGCCAAACGCAACTGGTGGCCGCTGGCGTCGGACATCTACGAAGAGATCATCCCCTCGGCCGGCGACCAGTACCCGTACCCGATCAAGGCCGCCTTCATGTACATGGGCTCACCGGTGTATTCTTTGCCAGCCGGCCACACCTGGATCCCGATCCTGCGGGACGTGGAGAAGCTGCCGCTCTTCGTGGCCAGCGACATCATCATCGGCGAGACCAGCATGTACGCCGACTACATCTTCCCGGACGTCACCTATCTGGAGCGTTGGGAGATCACGGGCTCGCATCCGAACATCACCTTCAAGGTCCAGGGCGTGCGCCAGCCCGCCATCGCGCCGCTGACCGGCACCGTCACGGTCTACGGCCAGGAGATGGCCCTGCAGTTCGAAGCCCTGCTGCTGGGCCTGGCGGAGAAGCTCGGCCTGCCGGACTTCGGCCCGAACGGCCTGGGCGAGGGCGTGCCCTTCACTCATCCGGACGACCTCTACCTGCGGATGGTCATGAACCTGGCCTACGGCGAGAAGAAGGACCTCGAAGATGCGGTGCCGGACGCCACGCCGGAGGAGATCGACCAGTTCATCCGGGCGCGCGCCCATCTGCCCAAAGCGGTCTTCGACCCGGCGCGCTGGCAGGCCATCACCGGCGACCTGTGGCCCAAGGTGGTCACCGTGCTCAGCCGCGGCGGGCGCTTCCAGGCCTATGAGAAGGGTTATCCCGGCGACGGCGTGCGGCCGGGTTCGTTCGACGAGCCGTACATCGTGCCGACCGGCGTCAAGTTCGGCAAGCTGATCAACATGTACCTGGAGAAGACGGCGGGCGTGAAGCACGCCGGCACCGGCAAGAGCCTGCCCGGCTATGCCACCTACGTGGAGCCGCTGACCGGCTTCGACGGCCAGGTGATCGATGACAGCCCGGCCGGCTACGATCTGAAGCTGATCACGTACCGCGAGATCGCGCAGACCAAGAGCCGCACGCCCGGCAACTACTGGCTCAAGGCGCTGCTGCCCGAGAACTTCATCCTGATGAACGCGGCCGACGCGGCGACGCGCGGCTTCAAGGACGGCGAGGTGGTCAAGATCACGTCGGCCACCAACCCGGACGGCGAGTGGGACTTCGGCAACGGCCGGAAACTGGCGATGGCGGGCAAGATCCGCGCCGTCCAGGGCATGCGCCCGGGCGTGATCGCCTTCGCCCTCGGCTTCGGCCATTGGGGCTACGGCGGCCAGGACGTGACCATTGACGGGACGATCATCCCCGGCGACGCCCGGCGCGTCCAGGGCGTGCACGGCAACGCCGCCATGCGCACCGATCCGCTGGTGGCCAATACCACGCTGTTCGATCCGGTGGGCGGCAGCGCCGTGTTCTATGATACGCAGGTCAAGCTGGTCAAAGCCTGACCTCCACGCAATGGGTGAGGTGGGGCGCTGGCGCGCGGGGGCGCCCCATCTTGCGCGCCGTGCACTCACACGCCCACCGCGCGCTGGAGGCCGGCGCCTCGGCGGGCGAGGTCGAGCACACGGTGCTGCTGGCAGTGACAACGCTGGGTTTCCCGGCCATGATGACGGCGCTGGCATGGGGCCAGGCCGCCATCGCCGGCCACGAGGCGTAACGCCGCGACTGACGATCTTGTGACACCCGTCTCCGAGCCCGTCGGCCGGGTCGCGCTCCTGCGCGATGGCCGCCGGGCCGGCCGCCTGCGCGGCCCCGGTCGGCCCTGGAAACAGGCCGGCCCCCCGGTTTGGAAAGGAGACGACCCAGCCTCAACGGATTGGGCCGTCTCCTGGCGAGACGGCCCGTTTGCTTGCGCGAGAGGTCCCGATGACGATTTTGCCTGAACTGCTGGACGCTTCCGCCGCCCTGCACCGGCACCTGTGCCCGCGCCAGGTGCTAGGGGTGCGGATGGGCATGCTGGCCGGCGAGCTGTTGGGCCTGGCGCTGCCGCAGACCGACAAGCGCCTGTATGTGGTCGCCGAGACCGATGGCTGCGCCGTGGACGGCATCTCGGCGGCCACCAACTGCTGGGTGGGCCGGCGGACGCTGCGCGTGGAAGACTTCGGCAAGGTCGCGGCCACGTTCGTGGATACGCAGACAGACCGGGCGGTGCGGATCGCGCCGCGCTCCGGCTGCCGCGAGCAGGCCCGCGTTTATGCGCCGGAAGCCCGTAACAAGTGGGAGGCGCAGCTGCTGGGTTACCAGCGCATGCCGGCCGAGGCCTTGCTGATGGCGCAGTCCGTCCAGCTCAAAATCGCGGTCGCCCGGCTTGTCAGCCGGCCGGGCGTGAAGGCGCTGTGTGACGTCTGCGGCGAGGAGATCATGAACGAGCGCGAAGTGGTCCGGGAGGGCCAGGTGCTGTGCCGGGCCTGCGCCGGCGAGGGCTACTACTGGCTGACCGCCGACTTCCCGGCCCCGGCCTGGGCCGGCCGTCGTTCTGACTGCCTGGCGGCGCAATAAGCGGCCGCGCCCGGTGAGCGCGATCCCGATCCCGCCGGGCACCCAAAGCGCGTTGGGATGCACCTGGCCGGCCGGGTGCCGGCGCTAAACGCCTGGGCGCGACCGCCGTTCAACTGCCGGAGCAGCGCCCCGGCCATCTGTGAGCGGGGGCTGTTGCGTAGCGCGGCGCCTGACGACTCTCGTTCGGGCCCGGCAGGCGGTCCGGGCTTGTCCGGATGCTTCCAAATCGCCGCGGTTGATCGCGGGATGTTGGAACGAGCTCAGGTTTGGGTCTTGTGCTGGCCGGCAAAAGCCAGTATCTTGTTGGCAACCATTCACTTCAGGGGGTTAGGACAGTGTCGTAGTTCGGTGTCCTGAAAGGACTGAGCCCGAAGACAATTTGCTGGCGGTGCCAGCTTCCGAACCATAAACCGGAGGTCGCTGGTTCGAATCCCGCCCCCGCTACTCTCAAAGGACCGGAGACTATCAGGCTCCGGTCTCCTCGCTGCCGGTCAGCGGCCACGGTGGCTGTAAGCGATCAAGGCAAGGGTTGACAATGTCATTCCCGGAGTCAGCCGGGGCTCAAGATGGGGTGCGGGCATCGCGGCCTCGCGGCGGAGGTCGCCTGGCTGAAGAGGCTGGGTTCGCGCAGAGGGAAAATCCGATGGATGACAACTTGTCAGCGCCTCATGGTCCACCTGGCAGGCCGCGCTTCGGGTTCAGCTTCCAGCCATTCTGGCTGTGGCTGTTGTTGAGCGCCGCCGTCGGGGGCGCGCTCGGCCTGGGCGGGTTCACCTTCGCCTACGCGGAGGGGCTCTCCTACTTTTCCGACAACCCCGACGCCTGCGTCAACTGCCACATCATGCGCGAGGTGTATGACGGCTGGCACCGCGGCACCCACAAGGCGTTTGCCACCTGCAACGACTGCCACACGCCGCATACGTTTCCGGGCAAATACCTGATCAAGGCGCTGAACGGCTGGAACCACAGCGTGGCCTTCACCACCGGCCGCTTTCCGGAGCCGATCCGCATCACGACGCTCAACCGGGAGGTCGCCCAGGAAAATTGTCTCTACTGTCACGCCGAGCTGGTCGCCCTGATCAGCCACGCCGAAGACGACGCGCCCACCGACTGCCTGGTTTGCCACGGCGGCGTCGGGCACGGCCGTTGACGACCGCCATCGTTCTGGCTTCTGCGAGGAGGCATCGCATGTCTGAGAAACCCGTCACCCGCAACCGCGTCTTCTGGCTGAGCGCGGCCCTGGCGCTCGGCCTGCTCGTCATGCTCGGCCTGGCGGCTCTCCTGACCAATATCCAGCAACGAAAGGCCGAAACGCTGGAATACCCGCTGCGCGTCGTGGCGGTCGCCGCCGACGAGCTGGACCCGGCCGTCTGGGGACAAAACTTCCCGCGCCACTACGACTCCTTCCTGCGCACCCGGGACGACACTCTCGAAACGCCGTACGGCGGCTCCGTCCCCTACAGCAAGCTGGAGCGTTATCCGGCCATGGTCCGCATCTGGGCCGGTTATGCCTTTTCGAAGGATCACAACGAGGAACGGGGACACTACTACACCACAATTGATCAGAAGAACACCCTGCGCGTGCAACTGGTGGAGCAGCCCGGCGCCTGCATCAACTGCCATGCCGCCGAGGCGCCGCAGCTGATCGCCGAGCTGGGGTGGGAAACCTTCAACCGCACGCCCTACAACGAGCTGAAGGACCGCCTGCACATCGGCTCCTCCTGCGCCGATTGCCACGACCCGGAGACGATGGCGCTGCGGATCACGCGGCCGGCGTTGCGCCATGCGCTCGAAGCGCGGGGCGTCGATGTGGACCAGCTCTCGCGCCAGGAGATGCGCACTTACGTCTGCGCCCAGTGCCACGTCGAATACTATTTCCAGGGCGAGGGCAAGCTGCTGACCTTCCCGTGGAGCCAGGGTCTGACGATCGACAACATCGAAGCTCACTACGACGACTACGGCTTCAAGGATTGGACCCATGCCGAGAGCGGCGCGCCCATGATCAAAATCCAGCACCCGGAGTACGAGCTGTGGTCGACCGGCCTGCACGCGCAGTCGGGCGTGTCCTGCGCCGACTGCCACATGCCCTACATGCGCGAGGGCGCGGTGAAGGTCTCCGACCACTGGCTGCGCAGCCCGCTGGAGAACGTGAACCAGGCCTGCCAGACCTGCCACCGGCAGGAGGAGGAGGCGCTGCGCGGGCGCATCCTCACAATCCAGGGACGCACGGCCGAGCTGCTGCGCCGGTCGGAGGAGGCGCTGCTGGACGCGATCGACGCGATCATGGCGGCCCAGGCGGCGGGCGCGACGGAGGAACAGCTGGCGGAAGCGCGTCAGCTCCACCGCCGCGCGTCCCTGCGCTGGGATTTCGTCTCCTCGGAGAACAGCACCGGTTTCCACAGCCCGCAGGAGGCCGCGCGCGTGCTGGGCATGGCCATTGACTTTGCGCGGCAGGCGCAACTGGCGGCGGAAAGGGTGACGCCGTAGCGCGCGCCCCGGATCCGCCCGCCTCAACCCGGCTCCGACCGGGAGGGGCGGGCCTCGGGCGCCGCCTCCGGCTGGGCCGAAGTCGGGAGGCTGCACGCTTCGAGCTACAGGCCGTTGAAACGGCGCCGCCCCCGGCCGGGCAGGTCAACGCGTCGAAACGGAACTTGCTCCGGGCGGGCAGCCGGCCATTTGCCGCGCCGTCACCCGATCCAGTACAGCACCCACATGGCGCCGATATACATCGCCAGCAGCGCCGCGGCATCCCAGTTGAGGCGGTACGTCGTCCGCGGCGACGCGCGATAGATCAGGCTGATGATCGTCACGGCCGTCATCATGCTGGCGATGACGGCCGCCAGGGCGTTGGCCGGGCTCAGCGAGGCCCAGAAGTTGCCGCGCCCGTCGGCCACGTCGTAGGCGGCCAGCAGGGCCACGTTGAACAGGTTGCTCCCCAGCGCGTTGCTGATGGCCAGGTCGATGGCCCCCAGCCGAACCGCGGCCACGCTGGCCGCCACCTCGGGCAGCGACGTGCTCACCGCCAGGAACAGGTTGCCGACAAAGCTGCGCGACAGGCCGGTTTCGGTCGCCAGCCGGTCGCCGATCGACGCCAGCCAGATCCCCAGCGCGACCACGGCCAGGGCGCTCAGGACAAAGGCGCCGTAGGCCCGCGCGGCGCTGATCTGATCGTAGCGGCGGACGAGGGCCTCCTGCTCCAGGACCTCCGCCAGCCGGCGCTGCTCGAAACGCGCGATCAGCCGCGCGCCGACCAGGTAGAGCGCGACCACGGACACGCTCACCAGGCTGATGCCCAAAACCCCGACGCCGTTGATGTCCGGCCCCAACAGGGCGCTCGCCGCCGCCAATCCAAGCAGCAGCACTCCCAGCGCTCCGGAGAGGATGTGGCCCTCCTGGGCCTGGGCCAGGATCGAGCCGGGCTGGTAGAGCAGATCCATCAGGGCGATCAGGGCGAGATTGAACAGGCAGCTGCCCATGATGGCGCCGGCCGCCAGGTTGGGTGCGTTGAGCCAGGCGACGGCCGACACGCCGGAGGCCAGCTCAGGGAGCGAGGTGACGCCGGCGAGCATGATGCCGCCGACCCAGACTCTCCCCAGGCCGGTCTTTTCGGCCAGCATGTCGCCATAGCGCGAGAGCAGGGTCGCGGCCCCAATCAGCAGCGTGGCGCACACAGCGAATTCAAGCCAGATCATCGAAATCCCTCTTTGAGCAGGTCTGGTCCGGCGGAAGCCGGCCCGAAATAAACGCAAAAAGGCGGCACGTTAGAAGTGACCGCCTCCACCAGGCTCGGAGTTGCGAGAGCCGAGTTCTCCCTATGAAACCGAGCGCAGATTTTGAACTTCAATCACTATAGCAGAAAATCTCTTGCCCGGCCAGACTTCGGGGCCGTATCCCGATGCCGGTGTAAAGCGGTGGGGCTCGTCTCCCCGTCTACCCCGCCATGTCCGGGGGGATGAGGGCGGGCGGCGCCGCGGCCTCGCGGCCGACGATCTGGCGGTGCCGGTATTCCTCGTAATCCGGCACGAGCCGGTCGTACTCCCCATCCATGAGCGGGGACGAGATCATGAAGTCGGCCGAGGCCCGGTTGCAGGCGATGGGGATGTTCCAGACCACGGCCATTCGCAAGAGCGCCTTCACGTCCGGGTCGTGCGGCTGCGGCTCGAGCGGGTCCCAGAAGAAGATCAGGAAGCTGTGCCTCCCTGCGCCGATGATGACGGCGCCGCCCGCCGGTTGACGGCATTCTCGTAAACCGGCCGGCGCGCCCCGGCTCACTCTGCCGGACCGGCCAGCCGGGCGTGCGCCCATTCCAGGACATCGGCGGCGGCCGCCGCCAGTTCCCGCGTCTGCCCCCGCTCCCGCGCAGCGGCCAGGACCGGCGCCGGCAATGGCGCCTCCGCTTCGGCGAGCAATTGCGCGGCGCGGTTCTTCGTTTCCTGATTGGCGGCCGGGTGGTGATAGACCAGCGCCGCGATTTCAGCCGCCCACGCCTCGGCCCCCTGTCGGGCGAGTATGCCGGCCGCGCTTACCAGCCCAAACAGCGTCGCCGAAATCGAGCCGATCTCCCGCGCCGTCTGCAGGGCCTCGCGCAGATGCTGCCAGGCCTCGCGGTACTCGCCGACCGCGCCGGCCACGCCCCCCAGGCTGGCCAGCGCATGGGCGGCGATATGGCGGTGCCCAAGCTCCCGGCAGAGCGCCAGGCATTCGCGGAGCAGCGCCTGGGCCTCCGCATATTCCCCGAGCATCTGACAGGCGACCCCCCAGTTGTTGAGCGCGACGGCTTCGCCCATCGGGTAACCGATCTCGCGAAAAATGGCCAGGGCCTCGCGCTCCAGCGGCTTGACCTCAGCATAGCGACCCTGGCCGAGCGCCACAAAACCGAGATTGACGAGCGCGGTGGCGACGCCGCGGCGATCCCCAATCTCCCGTCGGAGCGCCAGGCCTTCTGCGTGCAGCCGCCGGGCTTCGTCAAACTCGCCCCGTTCGGCGTGCGCCACGGCCACGGCGTTTATCGAGGCGGCGATGGACCGAGGATTGCCGGCGGCCCGGTAAAGGGCCAGACTCCGCTGGGACTGCTCCATCGCTTCAGCAAAGTCACCCACGGCCCGGGCCATGTTGGCCAGGCAGTGCCGGCAGAGTGCCTCCTCACCCGGCAGGGGCGGTTGCGCGTCCTGGAAAATCGCCAGGCTGCGTTGAAGCAGCGGGCGCGCGGCCTCAAAGCGGTCGAGCCGGTGATAAAACCACGCTTGCCGCGTCAGCAACTGCCCATACAGCGCGCTGGCCTCGCCCGCCCGGGCGCGCTCGGCCTCCGCCGCGGCCTCAAACAGGCTCACGGCTTCGGCGTACCAGCCAACCTGTTCCAGGAAAACGCGCAGGCCTTCCAGCGCCGGCATGAGCCAATCGGGGCGCCGTTGACCAACCGCCCACCGCCAGGCGGCGCGCAGGTTGTCGGCCTCGGCCGCGATCTCCCGGCGCGCAGCGCTCTGCCGCGCATCGCTCAGGGCGTCCGCGCGCGCGCTGATGAAGCCGACGTAGTATTCGCAGTGCCGCGCCTGCGCCTCGGCGCTGGCCTCCGGTTCAGCCCGCAGTTTGCCGTCTGCATACTGGCGGAGCAGCTCGTGAAGGGTGTACCGCCCGGCCGGATCGCGCCGGAGGAGGGATTTGTCGCTCAGCGCGGCGAGCAGGGACGACGGGCTGTGTGTCACCGCCAGCGCCGCTTCCCGGTCACAGCCGCCGCGAAACACCGCCAGCCGGGCGAAGGCGCGGCGCTCCTCGTCGGTCAGTAAAGCCCAGGAGTGCTCGAAGGCGGCCTGCAGGCTGCGGTGGCGGGCCGGCACGTTTTTCTGGGTGGTCGCCAGGAAGCCCAGATTGTGCTCGATCTCGGCCGCGATCTCCTGGCAACTCAGGTGCCGCACCCAGGCGGCGGCCAGTTCGATGGCCAGGGGCAAGCCGTCCACCAGCCGGCAGATGCGGGCGACCGCTGCCGCCTCACGGTCAAGGACGAAATCCGGCCGCACAATCCGCGCGCTGTGAGCGAAGAGCTGGGCCGCGCTGGAGGCGGCGACCGCTGCCTGGTCTGTGCCCGGCGGCGCCTCCAGCCCGCGCAATTCGATCAACCGTTCGCCGTGCAGGTTGAGCCGCTCGCGCGAGGTGACCAGGAACCGCACCTCCGGGCAGGCCTCCGCCAGGCGGCCCACCAACTCGTCGGCCCCGGAGAGATGCTCGAGGTTGTCCAGCACCAGCAGGAGCTCTTTGTCGCGCAGGTGGGCCAGGAGTTGGTCGCGCGGGTCGACCTTACCGTCGAGGGCCAGGCCCAGCGCCTCGGCGACGGCGCTCGGGGCGACCTCCAACGCGCTGGCGCCGGCCAGCGGGACGAAACAGACGCCGTGCAGAAAGGCGTCGGCGGCGCGGGCGGCCGCTTCCAGGGCCAGCCGAGTCTTGCCGCTGCCGCCAGGGCCGATGAAGGTGACCAGCCGGCAGGTGGGGTCGGCCATCAGGCTGGCGACCTGCGCCAGCTCCGCGGCCCGGCCCACGAACGGCGTGGCCGAGGGCGGCAGGTGCAGTCGGCGTGTCGCGGCCCGGATGCGTTCGTATAGCGCTGTGGTCTCGGCCGAGGGCGCCACCCCGAGCTCCCTCTCCAGGACCCGGCGGCAGGTCTCATACTGCGCCAGCGCCGCGCTGCGCTGGCCGCTGCGCGCCAGGGCCAGCATCAACTGCCGGTGCGCCTCCTCGCGCCAGGCCTCGATCCCCAGCAGGCGGGTGGTGGTGTCGATGGCGCCGGCCGCGTCCCCGCGCTGCAGGTGCCACTGGGTGAGCGTGTGCAGCGCGTGCAGGGCCAGTTCGCGGAAGCGCGAACGCTGGGCCAGCATCCAGTCTTCGAATTCGGGCGCGTCGCGGACGGCGACGCCGGCCAGGAAATCGCCCCGATACAGGGCGGCGGCTTCTTCCAGCCGCGCGGCGAGGCCCTCGGCCGGCTGGGCGCTGGCGCGCAGGCGCTCTTCAAACGCCGCCACGTCCAGAGAGACGGCGGCCTGCGGATTGAGCGCCACGGTGTCGCGGGTGATGAGCAGGTAGGGGTCGAGCAGGCGGCGCAGGTTGGAGAGCGCCTGCCGCAGATTGTTCCTGGCATCGGCCTCGGCGCGCTCGCCCCACAGCAGGGCGGCCAGCGCCTCCCGCTGGTGGGTCCGGCGGGTGACGGCCAGGTAGGCCAGCAGCGCCGGGGCCTTGTTGGAGACGAAATCGGTCAAAGGGGCGCCGTCGAGCGCCAGGTGCAGGCCGCCCAGCAGCCGAATCTGCAACTCCGCCGCCATCCCCGCTCCAATAAATGATCTCTAAACGGTAGTTTTTGTAGGATAGGCGAAGAATAGCACAGTCGAACCATGCCGCAAGACCAGAGCCTCCGATCGCCGCGCTACCACACCTTCCTGCTCAGCCTGTGGGACGAGGCGGGGGGCGCGCCGGCCTGGCGCTGCAGCCTGGAGAACCCACATACGGGCGAGCGCCGGGGGTTCGGAACCATTGACGAGCTGGCGGCTTACTTGAAGGCATGGACGCAGAAGCCGCCGCCGGAGGCGGCCGGCAGCGATGCCGCGCGGCCGGAGGCCGCAGCGTAACTCCCAGTCTTCCATTGTGAGGGGCCGCGCGCCGTTGGGGAGGCAAATTGTTCATGCGACGACAAGGGCGCCGGTGCCGCGGACGGCCACGGCCTGAGCGCCGTTACCTGTCCCATCAAACTCGGAGGGCAACATGCTGGCTAACATTTTGATCCTGTTGATCGTGCTGGCGCTGACGGTCGGGGCGGGCTGGCTCACGGTGCGGGCCGTGCGCGCCGGCCGGCTGTGGGTGAAGATCGCCGGCGGCCTGGGCGCAGGCCTGCTCACACTCGTCCTGGCTGCCGTCACCCTGGCCGGCGGCAGGGGCATCGCCATTCTGTACTTCCCCGGCGCCAAACCCGCGCCCGACCTCAAAGTGGCCGGCACGCCCGAGCAGATCGCGCGCGGTCAATATCTGGCGGAAGTTAACTGCGTCGGCTGCCACGGGCAGGTGGACGCCAGCGGAAAGCCGACCGGAGCATTCCCGCTCTCCGGCGGCTACAACATCGGCGAGGACGAGGGGTTCGGTTTCATCGGCCAGGTGGCCGTCGAGAATCTCACCCCGGCCGGCAAACTGGTGAATTACAGCGATGGTGAGATATTCCGCGCCCTGCGACACGGCGTAAACCAGGATGGCCAGACGCTCGTCTTCATGTCGCTCCTCTCAACCGGGGAGATCAGCGACGCTGACCTGGCCGCGCTGATCGCCTTCCTGCGCACCCAGCCGGCGGCCGCGGCCGGCGGCCCCACTGGCGACGAGGTCAACTTCATCGGCGTGCTGCTGTTCGGCGCGGGCATGTTCCCGGCCCCGACGCCCAGGCCGGAGGCCGTCGCCGCGCCGCCCGCCGGCGTGACCGCCGCGTATGGCAAGTACGTGGCCACGTATGGCGATTGCCTGGGCTGTCATGGGCCAGATGCCACCGGCGTGGAGGCCTCCTCGATGGGGCCGGCTGTGCCCAATCCGCGGCCGCTGGTGAGCACGCTCAGCCAGGAGCAGTTTTTCGAGATGATGCGCAGCGGCGTCCGGCCCGGCAACAACCCCTTTCCAGAGACCATGCCCTGGCAGAACGCGGCCAGGATGACCGACGACGACCTGGCCGCCCTGTACGCTTATCTCACCGCGCCGGTGCAGCCGTAGCCAGGCGGCGCCGGCCCCCGGAGGCAGGGCTCATGTATAGCTGGCTTGTTTTTCTGCATATCGCGGGCGCGCTCGGCTTTATGCTGGCGCACGGCGCTTCGGCCAGCGCAGCCTTCGCCCTGCGGCATGAACGCCGGTTGGAACGGGTCCAGGCCCTGCTCGAACTCTCGGCCAGCTCGTACGGTGTCATGTACCTGTCTTTGCTGGTGCTCCTCGTCAGCGGCATCGCCGCCGGCTTTCTTGGCGGGTGGTGGGGGCGCGGCTGGATCTGGGCCTCGCTCGGCCTGCTCATCGCGATCGGCGTGGCGATGAGCGTATGGGGCTCGCGAGTCTGCGGCGGGGCGCGCAAGGCGGCCGGCCTGCCGTACTTTGAGAACGGGGAGCAGCAGCAACCGCTGGAGCCGGCCGGCGCCGCGGAGATCGAGGCCCGGCTGGCGATGGGCAATCCGCTGCTGCTCACCGCTATCGGCCTCGGCGGGCTGGCCGTCATCCTGTGGCTGATGGTCTTCAAGCCGTTCTAAACCGAAAGAGGCCAGCTATGGGCTCCGCTCGAATTCGCGCGCCGCTGACCGGCGCCGCCATCACTGTCACCACGCTGTTCGGCGGGCTGGCGCTCGGCACGGCGATCGGCTTTTTCGTGTTCGAGTCCTTGCCCGGCCACAGCACCCTCTCGCCCAGCGCCCTGCACATCTCGCTGGCGGCGTGGCCAGCCTTTCTTGGTTTCCTGGGCGGCAGCGCGGCCTGGGGCGTGTGGATGGGGCGGATGACGGGCAGCGCCGAAGCGCGGCGGATGGCGGCGGCCGGGATGTTGGGCTTCGCGCCCATCACGCTCGTGCTCGGCATCGGGTTGAGCGCCGTCGAGCCGTTCGTCGTCGAGCAAATCGGCGCGCTGTTTCCAATCCATCGCATCTTCACGTTGATGTTCGTCCCCTCGGCTTTCCTGATCGCTGGCCTGGGCGCGTGGGCCATCGGTTTTGGGTTACGAAACGGGTCGCTGGCCCGGAGTCTCTTGTGGCGCGTGGGCGGCGCGGCGGCCCTCGCTTTTCTCATCATCAATCTGGTGATGGAATGGTCAGGCTGGGTGGTGGGCGGGCCGAACGCGGCCGAACGCAATACCATGCTGACAGTGATGTTCCTGGGCAACCTCGGCGCGGCGCTGGCGGGCGGCGCCGTGTTGGGATGGGATCTGCACGCGCTCGTTGAGCAGGGCAGGGAGTCGTTCAACCGCTCATGACCTCCGCGGTCTGCGGCCAGGCCTGGCCTGGGGCTCAGCTTCGGGGGAGGCTTCCAGATCGTTCAACACGGCCTGGAACCATTGCCTGGCGAAGGCGTGCGCCTTCAGACCGTAGTCCAGCGTCAATAACTGGTATTTGAAAATCTCCTCATAGGCCGCTGGAACTCCGAGCTGGCTGAGGTCCGCCTTCATTTCAGCAAGTTGATCTTGGACGAACCGGATCTTGGCCAGAATTTCGGCCACGATCTGTTTTTTCTGCGCCGCGCCGGGGACAAGGCCCAGAAAGAACACCTTGGCGAGGGCGGTCACCTCCAGTTTGGTGACCGGGGTTTCAGCCAGCATCCACGCATAAAAGGCTTCCCGGCCGGGCGGCGTGATGGTGTAGACCTTTTTGTTGCGCCCTTTGTCCACCCGTTCCTCAAAGACCACCAGCCCTTTGGCGAGCAGGTTCTTCACCGCCATCTGCAGGCTGCCGTAACTGGCGCTGTAGAACGTCGAGATGCCCTGCTTGAAGGCCCGGTTCAGCTCATACAACGTCAGGGGCTGAATTACCGCTTTCCGTCCGACTCCGCCGACCGGCCCTTCCATGTGGCCAGCATCGGCAAGGTCTTCACCGCCGTCCTGGTGCGCCGGCTGGCCGAAAGGGGCGTCCTGTGCGTCACCGACCCCGTGCTGCGGTATTTCTCGCGCCCGGACCTGGATCGGCTGTTTGTATATCGGGGGGTGGATTACGCCGAGCAGGTGACGCTCGAGCATTTGTTGAGCCACACGTCCGGGATCGCCGATTACTTCGAGGGGCGGACGGCCGACGGCCGGGCCTTCCTCGACCAGGTGCTCTCCCGCCCGCAGGTCCGTTGGACGCCCCGGCAATTGATCGACTTCACGCGCGACCATCAGGCCGCAGTCGGCGTTCCCGGCCAGGTGTTCAACTATTCGGATACGGGCTACGTCCTGCTCGGACTGATCATCGAACGGGCCACCGGCCGGTCTTTCGCCCGGAATCTGGCGGAGGAGATCTTTGAGCCGCTGGAGATGCGCGATTCGTATCTGATGTTTCATGCCGAGCCGGGGCGCGCGCCCGGCCAGGCGATTGAGACGATTTGGTTCAACGAGGTGGAGATCAGCCGGTTCGAGAGCCTGAGCTGTGATTGGGCGGGCGGGGGGATCATTTCGACCCCGGCCGATCTGCTCAAGTTCAGCCGGGCGCTGCGCGGCGGCCAGTTGATCCCGAGCGCCGCGCTGGCTGCCATGGACGCCTGCCAGCGCCGGTTCCGGCCGGGGATTTACTACGGCTCAGGCATGATGGAGATCCGCTTCGCGGAATTTTTCTTTTTGCTGGGGCGCCTGCCCAGGCTTAAAGGCCATATCGGGATTCTGGCTACCCATCTCTTCTACGATCCCTCCCGGGCGGCGCACATCGTGATGAATTTCGGCTCCAATACCCGGATGGTGGCAAGCTTCCAGGCGTTGATCGAGATTGCGGCTATACTTCAGAGGCTTGGATAGGAGCCGCATGCTGAAACTCTACTCCGAACTGGCTGATTGGTGGCCCTTGCTCTCGCCGCTGGAAGACTATGCGGACGAGGCCGCTTTCTTCGGGCAGACGCTGGCGGAGGCCGGTCTGCCGGCGGCGCCCTCGCTCCTGGAGCTGGGCTGCGGCGGGGGCAGCAACGCGTTTTACCTCAAGCGGCTGTTCGCGCAGGTGACGCTGACCGACCTCGCGCCGCAGATGCTGGCGATCAGCCGCGCCCTGAACCCGGAGTGCGAACACCGGGAGGGCGACATGCGCTCCCTGCGGCTGGGGCGCCAGTTCGATGCGGTCTTCGTCCACGATGCGATTGATTACATGACCAGCCTCCACGACCTGGGGCAGGCGCTCGAAACCGCGTCGCTCCACTGCAAGCCGGGCGGCGTGGCCCTGTTCGTCCCGGACCACGTGCGGGAGACCTTTCAGCCCTCGGCGGAGCACGGCGGCCGCGACGGCCCCGGCCGGGCCGTGCGCTATCTGGAATGGGCCCATGCTCCCGACGACGACGACACGGTCTACACGGTCGAGTACGTCTACCTCTTGCGCGAGGGCGCTCAGCCGGCGCGGGTCGAGCACGAGCAGCATCGGTGCGGATTATTCCCCCGCGCGGAGTGGCTGCGCCTCTTGCGCGCCGTCGGCTTCCAGCCTGAGATCATTCACGACGACCACGCGCGCGACCTCTTCCTGGCCCGCAAACCCGCCCACTGAAGGCCGGCCCGCCGTTCGCTTTCCCAGCCGGGCCTGGCGGGTCAACGGCCCGGTCCCCCATCTGTGGAGGCCGCCGGGGGCGGGCTTTGCCGCCGGATCAGGAGAGTCTTCGCTGGCGGCGCCCCGCCGCCGAGAGGTCCAGAGGGGCGCTTGACCGGGAAACTCCCGCCGGTTAAAGTGTCGGGCGAGTCGGCCGATGACCGGGGCCCTGAAGGCTGTTGCCGTCCACGGGGCATGGGCCGGACTCCGTTGCTTGCGGAAAATCATGCGCCTCCCTCCACCAACCCGGTCCCGCCATCGCCGCAGCCGGCCGTCCCCGGGTCGAGCCGCTCCCGGGCGACCGGCGCCTCCGCCGGCCGCGGCCGCCTTGCGGGCCATTGAGACGAGATACCGGCATCTGTTCACGGCCATGCAGGAGGGTTTCGCGCTGCATGAGATCATCTGTGACCAGGCCGGCCGGCCGGTGGATTACCGTTTCCTGGACGTCAATCCGGCTTTTGAAGCCCTGACGGGCCTGGCCCGCGAGCGGGTCGTCGGGCGGACAGTGTTGGAGGTCCTGCCCGGGACCGAACGGCATTGGATTGACGTTTATGGCCGGGTGGCGCTGACGGGCGAGCCGGCGCGCCTGACGAATTACGCGCGCGCCCTGGACCGTTATTTTGAAGTGGTGGCGTTTTGCCCGGCCCACGGCCAGTTCGCGGCCATCTTCACGGATGTCACCGAGCGCCGCCGCGCCGAGCAGGCGCTGGCCGAGTCGGAGGAACGCCTGACCACGATCTTCCGCGAATTGTCGGTCGTGATCATGGTCACCGCCCTGAGCGACGGCCGCATCCTCGAGGTGAACGAGGCCTTCACCCGCTTCTCCGGTTACACCCGCGCCGAAGCCCTGGGGCGCACGACCCTCGAGTTGGGGTTGATCACGCCGGAGGACCGGGCGCGCGTGTACGACCAGTTGCGCGAAAAAGGCGCCGTGTCCGGGATCGAGCTCTCCTACCGCAGCCGGAGCGGGCGTGTGATCGTCGGGCTGGTGTCCGGCTCGGTGATCACCATCAGCGGCGAGCCCTGTTTGCTGGCCCTGATCTCGGATATCACTGAGCTCCGGCGGACGGAGGCGGCCCTGCGCCGCTACCAGCTGTTGGCCAACCACGCCAGCGACGCGATGCTGTTTGTTCGCCCCGGCGATGGCCGCCTCCTGGACGCGAACACGGCCGCGCTCAGGTTGTACGGCTACGAGCTGGAGGAGATGCGTTCGTTGACCGTGTTCGACCTGCGCGCACCGGAGACGCGGCGCGCCGCCACCGGGCAGCTGGCGCAGGCGGCCAGTCAGGACCTCTTGTTCGAGACCATGCACCGCCGCAAGGACGGGCGCACCTTCCCGGTGGAGGTCAGCTCGCACGGGGCCGAGGTCGACGGCGAGCCGGTGTTGCTCAAAATCATCCGCGACATCACCGCGCGCAAGCAGGAGGAACGCCAACAGGCCGCCATCGTCGCCGTGAGCGCCGCGCTGCGCACGGCCGTCGCCCGGGCCGAGATGCTGCCGGCCATCCTCGACCAGACCCGGACGCTGCTGGACGTCGAGGACGTGGCGCTGGTGAGCGTCGAACCGGAAACCGGCGAGACCCTGGTCGAGGCGGCGCGCGGCGCCTGGGAAGCCATGGCCGGGCAGCGCCTCCCAGCCGGCGCCGGGACAAGCTGGCGCATGATCGCCGCCGGGCAACCCGTTGTCAGCCAGGCCGTCCCGCAGGACCCACAGCCGCGTCGCCTGGCCCTGGCCGAGGGCATGGTCGCGGCGGCGATTGCGCCGCTCATCGCGCAGGGGCAGGCCATCGGCGCGCTGGCCGTCGGCAGCGAGCAGGCCATCGAACCGGCCCAATGGCGGTTGCTGGAGGTCATCGCCGACATCGCCGCGAACGCCCTCCAGCGCGCCAGCCTGTACGAGCAGGCCCGGCGCCGCGCGGATGAGTTCGCGACCCTGCATGCCGTGGCCCGCGAGCTGGCCGCCCAACAGGACCTGCCCTGGCTGCTGGAGACCATCGTCACCCGCTCCCTGGACCTGATCCCGGCCAGCGGCGCCCTGATCGCCCTGACAAATCTCGCCGGCGACGCGCTGACCATCGAGATGGTGCGCGGTCTGCCGATTCAGCCGGGCGTGCGCGTGCGGCCCGGGGAGGGCATGATCGGGCGCGTGGCGCAAACCTGGCAGCCTCTCCGGCTGGAGGATTACCATACCTGGGAAGGGCGCTCGCCTCGCTTCGAAGACATCCCCTTCAGCGCCGTGCTGGGCGCGCCGATGCTCTCCGGCGGCAGCCTGGTCGGCGTGCTGGGGCTGGCCGACGTCGGACCAACCGGCCGCCGCTTCAGCCAGGCCGACGCCGACCTGCTCACCCTTCTGGCCAGCCACGCCGCCAGCGCCGTTCACAACGCCCAGGCCCTGGACGAGGCCCGCTGGCGGGCCGACCAGCTCGCCCTGCTGTACGACGCCGCGCTGGCGCTCAACAGCGTGCTGGAGCCGCGCCTGCAGCTGGAGTACCTGGCCAAGGTCACGGGCCAGGCTCTGAGCGCCGATGTGATTGAGTTTTTCCGTGTCGATGCGGAAACGGGAGCGTTGAGTCTGGAGCTGACCCTGGGACACTCCGACGCCGCCCGCGCGCGGCTGCGCGGGCTGACCGATCAGCTGACGAGCGAAAGAAGCGTCGTCCATGATGTCATCCGCACCCGGCTGCCGCTGAATGTGCCGGACCTGTATTCCGATCCGCGCTACATCGTGATCGACCCGGAACTGCGCTCCGGGCTCTGGGTGCCCGTGCAGCATCAGGGCCGGATGCAGGGCCTCCTGGGCGTCTTGAGCCGGCGGCTCGGCGCCTTCGACGAGCACGACGAACGGCTGCTGTTGCTGTTCGCCAACCAGACCGCCGTCGCCATCCAGAATGCGCGCCTGTTTGCCGAGACCGAGCGCCGGCTGCGCCGCGTGCAGGCCCTGCGTCAGGTGGATGTGACGATCGCCTCGAGCCTTGAGCTGCGCCCGGTCCTTAACGTCCTTCTGGAGCAAACCCTGGCTCAGCTTCAGGTTGAGGCCGGGGCGATCCTGTTGCTCGACCGGCCCCGGCAAACGCTGGAGCATGCGGCCAGCCACGGCTTCCGGACGCGCCTCATCGAGCGCGCGCATCTGCCGTTGGCCGATGGCCTGGCCGGGCAGGCCGCCCGCGAACGCCGGATCGCGGCGATCCCTGATCTGGCCCGTTCCCCGGCGCCTCCGGGCCGGAGCGAGCTTCTCCAGGGCGAGGGCTTCAAGGCATATTTCGCCGCGCCCCTGATTTTTCGGGGGCAGCTCAAAGGCCTGCTGGAGGTGTTCCACCGCGCGCCGCTTAACCCGGATCAGGAGTGGCTGGACTATCTGGAGACTCTGGCCGGCCAGGCCGCCCTGGCGGTGGAGAACGTCGGCCTGTTTGATGACCTTCAGCGTTCGAACGCCGAGCTCACCCAGGCTTACGACGCCACCATCGAGGGCTGGTCGCGGGCGCTGGACCTGCGCGACCGGGAAACCGAGGGCCACTCTCGCCGGGTGACCGACATGACGCTGGCCCTGGCCGAAGCCATGGGCCTGAGCGCCGAAGCGCTCGTCCACATCCGGCGCGGCGCCTTGTTGCATGATATCGGCAAGATGGGCGTGCCGGACGCCATCCTGCTCAAGCCCGGCCCCCTCTCCGACGAGGAATGGGCCAGCATGCGCCGGCACCCGGAGCTGGCCTACGCCATGCTGTCGCCGATCGAATTCCTGCGGCCGGCGCTGGACATCCCCTACTGTCATCATGAGAAATGGGATGGGACCGGCTACCCGCGCGGCCTCACGGGCGAGCAAATCCCGCTGGCGGCGCGCCTCTTTGCGGTCGTGGATGTTTGGGATGCCCTGCGCTCCGACCGGCCCTATCGGCCCGCCTGGTCGAGGGAGGCGGCGCGGGCGCATATCCGTCAGCAGGCCGGGGCCCATTTTGACCCGGCGGTCGTCCCGGTGTTCCTGGACCTGGAAGAGCGGTGGGCGGCAGCGTAAGCCCGATTGAGGCTTGACAAATCGACCCGTGTCTATATAATAGATCATAGATGAGCGTCGATATGTCCCGGCTCAGCCCGATAGAATTTGCCAAGGTCATCGCCGACGACACCCGCCAGCGCATCATGCAATTCTGCTGTTGTGAGTGGCGCTCGGTGTCTGAGATCGTCGAGCAGACCGGCGTCTCTCAGCCGACCGTGTCGCATCACCTGGCGATCCTGCGCGACGCCGGCCTGGTGACCGTCCGCCCGGAAGGCCGACAGACGTTTTACACGCTCAACCAGCAACAGGTGGCGGCGTGCTGCGGGCAGCTGATGCAGACCTTCGCCCCGGAGAGCGCGGCCACCGTCGCCATCAAAGATATCCTGATCCGTTGAGTGCGGGCCGTGCCGCCGCTGGCCAGGGCGTCACACGGCCCGATATTTTGACCCAAAATATCGACCCCTGTCTATGCAAGGAGACCCACACATGTCCACTGAAGTTACCCCCGTTCATGCCGCCGTCCGCGAGCACTACGCCGGCCATGCCCGCGCCGGCTCAAGCTGTTGCTCGCCCGGCGCCGACGCGGCCTGTTGCGACGACGCATCATACTCGGTGCAGTTGCTGGAAGGTTTGCCGGCTGACGTCGCCGGCTTCACCCTGGGTTGCGGCAACCCGATCGACGCGGCGGCCCTCCGGCCCGGCGAGACGGTGCTGGACCTGGGCTCGGGCGGCGGCCTGGATTGTTTCCTGGCGGCCAAACAGGTCGGCCCGGCGGGCCGAGTCGTGGGCGTGGACATGACGCCCGAGATGCTGGAGCGCGCCCGGGCGGCGGCGGCCCGGATCGGCGCCGTGAACGTGGAGTTCCGCCAGGGCTTTTTGGAGAGCCTGCCGGTGGCGGACGGGAGCGTGGACGCCGTGATCTCCAACTGCGTCATCAACCTCTCGCCCGACAAGCCGCAGGTCTTCCGCGAGATCGCGCGAGTGCTCAAGCCGGGCGGGCGCGTGGCGGTCTCGGACATCGTCATCGACGGCGAGATGCCGGCGGCGCTGCGCGACGACCCGGAGGCCTGGAGCGCGTGCCTGGCCGGGGCCATCGACTGGCGCGAGTATGCGCAGGGCCTGGAGCAGGCCGGCCTGATCGAGGTCAAGGTCCAGCCAAGGAACGGGGGGCGGGCGCCGAAGAATGAGCCTTACTCGGCCATGGTCACGGCCCGTAAGCCCGGCGCGTAACAGGTCCGACCTCTCGGGTGACTTCCGGCGCGCAAACCCCGCCGGATTCGGCCTGTAACGGCCTTCGATAGTTGCAGACGCGGCCCGGCTTGCATCGCGAGCCAGGCCGCGTCTTGCTTTGTCCCTGCCCGGATGCCGGGCGCCCCCGCCCGTCCCGGCCCCGCGCCGTGCGGCGGGCCGGCTTCACGCCGACTCGGGCGCCTGGAACAGCGTGACCTGCATGCCCTCCGGGTCCTGGAGACGCACATTGTAGTCCCCCCAGGGCGTCATCACCGGCGGGTGAACCAGGACAGCGCCGTTCGCGAGCAATCGCTCCAGGGCGGCCTTCAGGTCCGGCACCTGCAGCGCGAAGCGAATCTGACCGCTGAGCCGCTGCCCCGCCTCCAGCCGGTCAATCGTGTCCGCCTGCTTCTCGTCGAAGATCTCCAGCGTGGCCCGGCCCATATCGAGGATGACGGCCCGGCCCTGCTCGCTGGGCCAGACCTGGGTCGTTTCCAGCCCGAGACCGTCGCAATAGAACTTCACCAGGCGCTCGTACTCGCGGGCGGTGAACGCAATCCGTAATTCCATGACCGGGCGATCAGGCGTTGAGGCCGACATGCGGGCGGTTGACCTTTCGGGAGTGATGATCAGGCTGAAGTGTACCTGGATTTTTGGAAAGGAACAATCGGCGCAAGTTCAGGACCTCGCGGCGCAGCGCGGTCTCGAGCGTGGACCGCTGACCCGCCGGCGCGCCTATAGCGCGGCGGGCGGGATATTCTGGTTGAGCCGGAACAGGTTGGTCGGGTCGTAGCGCCGCTTGATCGCGGCCAGCCGATCCCAGGTCGTCCCGGGGTAGGCGGCGCGGACGCGCGCCGCGCCCTCATCGCCCAGGAAGTTGACGTACGCGCCGTGGTCGCTCTGGCGCAGCGCCGAGGCAAACTCGGCCACCCAGGCCTCGCGCACGACCCGGTTCTCCGGCCCCTCGTAAAAAGCGGCCAGGTTGACCATGATCCGGCTTGCGCGGTGCGCGAAGGCGGTGGCGTCGGCGGGCACGCGGGCCATCGCCCCGCCCAGCACCCGGAGCTGCGCGACGCGCATCGAGGCGTTTGAGGCTTCGAGGCGGTCGAGGATCGCCTCGGCCATGCGGCGGTCTATGGAGTCCATGAACAGCGTGCGCGCCGCCGCGGTCGGGTGATACGAGTCGTCCTCCGGCGGATACATCTCGGGGTAGCGCATCGGCCGGAGCATGTCCACGATCGGCGCGGCGAGCGCCCGGAACGGGGCGACGGCGCGCTGGCCGGCCTCGACGTCGCCGGCATAGGTCAGCATGGCCAGGACGACGAGCCGGCCATGATACTCCGCCGGCACGAAGGGCATGGGCGGGGCGGGCATGACATTGGCGATGGTCGAGAGTTCATCCGGCGCGGCCTCCGCCTCGGCGATGAACGCGGCGATGACGTCAGCCGTCGCCGGCAGCAGCAGCAGGCCGCCCAGGATCGTGTCGACCGGGTGCAGCCGGAACAGGAAACGCGTCGCGACGCCGAAGTTGCCGCCGCCGCCCCGGATCGCCCAGAACAGGTCCGGATGCGCCTCGGCGTCCACGCGCAGGCGCTGGCCGTCCGCGGTCACGAGCTCGGCGGCCAGCAGGTCGTCGATGGTGAGGCCGTGCTTGCGGACGAGGTAGCCCACGCCGCCGCCCAGCGTGATCCCGCCGATCCCGACCGAGCCGGTGTCGCCGAACCCGGTCGCCAGGCCGTGAGCGCCGGCCGCCGTGGTGTATTCGCCCGCGGTCAGGCCCGTCTCGGCCCAGGCGGTGCGCCGTTCGACGTCGACGTGCAGCGCGCGCATGTCCGCCAGGTCCAGCACGAGGCCGCCGTCGACGACGCCGTGGCCGGCGCCGCTGTGGCCGCCGCTGCGGACGGCGAGCGGCAGTCCGGTCTCGCGCGCGAGGCTGATGACGCGCGCGACGTCCGCCGCGTCCGCCACCCGCACGATGACGGCGGGCCGGCGGTCAATGCCGCCGGGGAACACGGTGCGGGCCTGGTCGTATCCGGCCTCGCCCGGCAGGATGACGCGGCCGCGCACGGCGGCGCGCAGATCCGAGATGGCGGTGGTCTCCAGCAGCATGTCTTATCTCCTATTCGCTTAAGGACTGGCCGACGCCGCTATTCTACAGCCGTCGTCTTTGGGGCCGGCGCCCGGCGTTCAGGCAAACGGAAAGCGCGCTAAGCCGGCTGCGCCGCCAGCTCCGGCTTCGCATAGTTCTCCGACAACGCCTGGTAGGCGTCCGACCGCATCGCCAGCAGCGTGACGAGGAGGCCGAGCAGCCCGGCCAGGGTGAACAACAGGGCCAGGCCGCGGTCCGTCCCCGTCCCAAACCAGGCGCCGAGCAGCTCCACGCCGGCCCCGGTCGTCATGAACGGGATGAAGAACCATTGCGCGATGGGGCCGATTATGAAGGCGGTGACGGGCGACGCGGCCTGCTCGACGCTTTGGGCGAAGCCGAACACACGCCCCTGGCGCTCGGGCGGCACCACCTTTTGCAGGATCGTCTGCTCGGCGGCCTCGACGGCCGGGATGAGGCACAACCAGACGAACATCCCGGTCGCCAGCAGCAGGATGGAGGCCTGCAGTGTAAACACACAGCAGATCGCCCACATGACCAGGTTGGCCAGGAAGAGCGTCCGCAGCGGGTTCCGGCCCAGACCCAGGCGGGCGACGATCATGCCGCCCACGATGAACCCCAGGCTGAGAAGCCCCCACAGGGCGCCCCAGACCTGCACCGACACCAGCAGCAGGCCGTAGGCGTCCATCAGGGACATGAAGATGCCGCCCAGGAAGTTGTTGAAGGTGTGAAAGAAGATCAGGCCGAACAGTCCGGGCACCAGCTGGATGGCGCGGATCGTCCCGCGCAGGTCCAGATGGTCCGCGTCAGGCGGGGCCTGGGCCGCCGGGCCTGAGCCGCCGGACAGGGCCGGGATCGGGATCGTCCCCAGGTGGACCAGGACCAGGAGGGTCAGCCCGAGGGCGAGGCCCAGCATCCAGGCGATGCCCAGAAAGCCGACGGCCAGGCCGCTGAAGATGGAGGCGGCCAGAAACGCCACGCCGTTCGCGGTCCCGACCAGGCCGTTGGCCCTGTCGCGGCCTTCTTCGGGGATCAGGATCGTCACCAGCGTCGCCAGGGCGATCCCGCGCAGATTGCCCGCAATGGCGCCGGCCAGCGCCAGAACGATGAACAGCCAGAGCGCGGCGCTGGAAGGATGCGTGAAGACCGCCGGCGGGGTCGAGACAAAGACGACGCCGGCGAGCGCATACAGGCCGAGCGAGCCGAAGCTGGAGAGCAGCATCACCCTCTTTTTCGGATACCGGTCGACCAGGGCCCCGAGGAAGAGGCCGGACAGGGCGACCGTGATGGTGTAGATGCCGGCCATGACCGAGGTGGCAATCACCGACTTCGTCTCAAGGTACACCCAGAAGGTGATGGCAAACCAGACAAAATTGTTGATCACCGAGGCCATCAGTGAGTTGGCCAGGACCGCGTGAAAGGTTTTCGTCTGGGGCCCGGCCTCCGTGAACGGCCGGTCGTCCTGAGATGGGTCCGCTTCTCTCGGCAACACGCTTTTCTCCTTATGTGGGGGGCACCGTGGGCGGGCCAGGGGCGGCCGGCGTCAAAGATGTGCCTGTGGCCGGGCAGTTCGACTTCCGGGACCGGCCGATTTCGGGAAAAATTCGGTCTTGAATAATCAGAACAAATATTCTAAGATAATCTTACTCCGATTATTTCAGAAGGTCAAGCAGCAAAAGGAGACCTCCATGCTCGACAAACCACAAATTGAACAGACCACGACCCAGGCCGCCGCCGTCATCCGGCTGACCATTCCGCGGGCGGAGATTCAGAACGTCATGGGGCCGGGTTACAGCGAGCTGATGGCCGCCGTCGCCGCCCAGGGCCTCGCCCCGGCGGGGCCGTGGTACACCTACCACCTGCGCATGGACCCGGACGTCTTTGATTTCGAGATCGGCGTGCCGGTCCCATCCCCGCTCAAGCCCATCGGTCGTGTGCAGGCGGGCGGACTGCCAGCGGCGACGGTGGTGCGGACGGTGTATCACGGGCCGTATGAGGGACTCGAGTCCGCGTGGGGTGAGTTCGAGGCCTGGATTGCGGCCCAGGGGTACACGACCGGCCCACAGCTCTGGGAGCGCTACGTCGCCGGCCCGGAGTCGGACCCGGACCCGGCCAACTGGCGCACGGAGCTCAACCGGCCTCTGGTCCGCTGAACGGGGATTCGGTTCACCTTCATCGGCAGGAACGGGCGCTTCGTTTCGCTGGCTGGTCCCGGTCGCGCGCGGCCTGGGGCTGGTCCATTTCGTCCTGACCGAGCCCAACCCCGCCTGGCGGATCCAGGCCCCCGAGTTTGTCGAGCGCGTCGAAAAGCGCCTGCGCCGCTTGATGTCGGACTGGCGCTTGATGCCTATTGCGCCGGGTGGCGGGTAGACAGAGAAGGAAGGCTCCGGTCATAATCCCCAGCTGTCCGACCGCAGTTGCCGGCGTGTCGGGGGCCAGCCTCCAGTCTGATTGAAACCGTGTTCGCTCCTCTGTGTGAGAGCTTTGGCTTGAAGTATCCAGGCGCCCACGGTCCACCGGAGAGGCTATACTGCGGCCATGCCGCTCGACGACGCCTTGCGTTGGAATGCCCGCTACCAGGACCCGGCCGCCCACTGGCCCGCGTCGCCGCGCCCGCTCTTGCGCGAGGTGGCGCACCTGTTGCCCACGGCGGGCCTGGCCCTGGACGTGGCGATGGGTTTGGGCGGCAACGCGGCGCTGCTGCTGGAGCGCGGCCTGCGCGTGATCGGCGTCGACATTTCGATAGTGGCGGTGCGCCGCGCCAAGGCCCGCCTGCCGGCCCTGGGCGCCGTCGTGCTCGACCTGACGCGCTTCACGCTCCCATCTGAGAAGTTCGACGTGATCCTCAACTTCTATTACCTGAACCGCGACCTGTGGGCGCAGTATCGGCGCGCCCTGAAACCGGGCGGGGTGCTGGTCGCCGAGACGATGACGCGCGCCATGCTGGCGGTCAGACCCGATCTCGATCCGGGCCATCTGCTTGAGCCAGGCGAGCTGCGGGCCGCTTTCTGTGATTGGGACGTGCTCGTTGATTTCGAGGGTTGGCGCGGCGGCCGCGCGGCCCGGCGCAAAGCGGTGGCGCAGCTGGTCGCGCGCCGGCCGGCCCGCTAGCGGTCCGGCCCTGGCCGACCATGACCGCCCGCTCAACAAGCGTGGCCGGGAGGCGGCCCCGCGCATAGGCGCGCTCCTGATGGCTCAGAACCTGGCCCCGGACCTCCTGCTTTGTTCCACGGCCTTGCGCGCCCAGGCCACCGCCGGCCTGGTCGCCCTGGCGCCCGAAGGCGCTGGGGTTAGGCCGCGCCGGCTCGCCGCAGATCAAAACCGTGTGCGGAGGCAATATGATGACCTACCAGGCTATTCGCGAGCAGGTGTATGAGACGGTCATAAAGGCGCGGGACGCCGGCCTGATCCGCCTGTCGGCCGGCAATCTCAGCGCCCGCACCGAGGACGGCTATGTCGCCATTACGCCCGCGGGCATTAAATACGACGTGTTGCGCCCCGCGGACATCGCCATCGTCGACCTGGAAGGCAAGCCGGTTGACGCGCCCCGCCGGCCCTCGTCGGAGACGCCGATGCACACGGCCATCCTGAGATGCCTGCCGGGGGTCGGCGCGGTCTGCCACACCCACTCGCCGTTCGCCCTCACCTTTGCCGCGCTCGGCCGGGAGGTGCCGATGGCGACGCTGGAGCTGTATGCGTGCGGCGCGCCCATCCCGGTCGCGCGTTGGGCCTGCCCCGGCACGCCGGAGGCCGGTGTCGTCACCGTCGAGTTGTTTTCCAACCGGCCGGGCCTCAAAGTCTGCCTGCTACGCAACCACGGGCTGGTCGCCATCGGCCAGGACCTGGAGCAGGCCTTCGAGCTGGCCCTGGACGCCGAAGTGGGCCTGCAGGTCTACCACCAGGCCCTCCAGCTCGGCCAGCCGGAGCTGATTACGGAGGAACGCGCGGCCGAGATCCGGCGCGTCTACGGACCGGCTTGAAGTCTTTATGACCGATTGGATCATCCGCAAACTGGACCTGGACGGCCGCGAGACCTTCCGTTACGCCGCCAGCCGGGTGCTGGACCGCACGGCCACATCCATCACGCTCGAAGCTTTTTTCACCCGCTACGACCGGCTGGACCTGGGCTACACGGTCTTCGAGCGCGGCGACCGGTTCATCGAGCACTTCTACGCCGACCGCTGGTACAACGTCTTCGAGGTCCGCGCGGCGGGCAGCGACGCCCTGCGGGGCTGGTACTGCAACATCGCCCGCCCGGCGCGTCTGGCCGAGGGGGAGGTGGCGCAGGTGGACCTGGCCCTGGACGTGTGGGTGAACCCGGACGGCTCGGCTCTGGTGCTGGACGAGGCC
>DAOUAB010000225.1:0-29846 GCA_034434015.1 Anaerolineales bacterium | reverse complement strand
CCGTTCCCCTTTTCCTACACGACCTGGGAGAAGCTGGCCGACGCCGCCGGCCTGACCGGGACGCGCCGGCTGGCCGCGCGGCCGAGCCGTTTTTTGCGAGAAATCTATTCGGCCGCCAGCTTCAAAGCCCCGGCCGCGGAAACCTGAACATGGCTATTCAGACCTGGGCCGAGTATCGGTCAGCGCACGCCCCGCCCCATCACACTGTCGTCGGCGATGTGCGCGTGTTGCCCGACATCTTCAGCCCCCAGCTTGACAACCGCCGCCGCGTCTGGGTCTACCTGCCGCCGTCCTACTGGCAGAGCGACCGGCGCTATCCGGTGCTCTACTTCCAGGACGGCCAGAACCTGTTCGACCGCGCCACCAGCTTTGCGGGCGAGGAATGGGGCCTGGACGAAACCCTGGAAGCGTTGAGCCGGGACGGGCTGGAGGCCATCGCCGTCGGCGTGGACCATGCCGGCGAGGACCGCCGCCGCGAGTACACCCCGTTCCCGGGCTGGTGGGAGGCGCGCGGCGAGGCCTACGTCGACTTCCTGGTTGAGACCGTCAAGCCTCTGATCGACGCCGGCTTCCGAACGCGGCCCGGGCGCGCGCACACCGGCGTCGTCGGCTCCTCGCTCGGCGGGCTGATCAGCCTGTACGCCTTTTTCCGCCGGCCGGACATTTTCAACCGGGTCGGCGCGCTCAGCCCGGCCCTGTGGCCCGTGAACGGCGCCATCTACTCCTTCGTCCGCCAGGCGGCGTTTGTGGACGGCCGCGTTTACCTGGACAACGGCACGCGCGAGAACAATGCCCGGCCAATGGTTGACCTGCTCATCGAGAAGGGCTACCGGCCAGGCGACACCCTCAAGTACGTGGCCGAGGCGGGCGGCGAGCACCGCGAGTCGGCCTGGGCCCGGCGTCTGCCCGCCGCGCTGCGGTTTCTGCTGCCTGATCCGATATAATGGCGCACTCTTTGCCTTTGCGCCCTTTGCGATAAAACGCCTGCGGCTCAGAACCATGCACCGCTTCCTTGATTTTCTCCGCTCGCCGCGCTTCCCGATCTTCATGATCGTCTTCACCGACGTGCTCGGCCTGGGCATCACCATCCCGGTCCTGCCGCTGTACGCCACGAATGAACTGGGGGCCGCCGCCTGGCAGGTCACGACCCTCACCAGCGTCTACTTCGCGGCGCAGCTGGTGGCCGGCCCGTTCCTGGGCCGCCTCTCAGACCGCATCGGCCGCCGCCCGGTGCTCATCGCGTCGCAATCCGGCACGCTGGCCGCCCTGCTGATCACGGGCTTCGCGCCCGGCATCCTGTTCCTTTACGCCGCGCGCCTGATCGACGGGATCACGGGCGGCAACATCTCCGTCGCTCAGGCCTACCTGAGCGACATCACCGACGAGAAGAACCGCGCCCGAGGCCTGGGTCTGGTCAACGCCGCCTTCAGCCTGGGGTTCGTCTTCGGCCCGGCGTTCGGCTCGCTGCTGGCCGCGTCGTTCGGTCCGCGCGTGCCCTTCTTCGCCGCCGCGGCCGTGTCGCTCGTCACCGTGCTGCTCTCCATCTTCCTCCTGCCGGAATCGCTCACCCCGGAGCGCCGCCGCCGGGAGGCGGCCGCGCCGCGCAGCGCCGGCTCCGGCTGGGACATCCTGCGCGTCCCGTCCGTGGCGCTGCTGCTCTTCATCGCCTTCGGCACCAACCTGGGCTTCTTCGCCTTTCAGACCATCTACGTGCTGTGGGCCGAGCGCCTGGTCTTCCCGGACTGGCCGCCGGCGGCCGTCCAGCAGGCCATCGGCGGCATCCTGACCCTGGTCGGCCTGATGGGCGTGGGCACGCAAATGTTCCTCGTCGGCCCCATGATCCGGCGCTTCGGCGAGAAGCACCTGGCGGTCTTCGGCAACCTGGCGCGCGGGCTGGCCTTCGGGGCCATGGCCCTGGCGCCGTCGGCGGCGGTCGTCCTGGCCGCTATCCCGTTCCTGTCGGTCGGCGGCGGCGTCGCCCTGCCGGCGCTGATCGCGCTGCTCACCTTCACGGCTCCGCCCGGCCAGCGCGGCCGCGTCATCGGCCTGAACCAGTCGGCGGCGGCGCTCGGCAACGTCATCGGCCCGCTCCTGTCCGGCTTCCTGTTCGACACCGTCCACCCCAACGCGTCGATGGCGGCCGCCGGCCTGATCGTGGTCGCGACCATCCTGATCGGCCTGGCGCTCGGGATTTACCGGTTGCCCATCGCCCGGCCCGTGGCGGCGGCGAGCGGCGCCCCCGGCCACGACTGAGGCCGGCGGCGGTGTTCACGGCCGTGTTGACGTCCGGGTGACGCCGCGCGCGTACCATGCAACTGCGGCGGCCCGCCCGGCCGCCCCAGCTTAGGAGCCTGAGATGACGATCCTCGGCCTGCACCACATCACGCTCGTCTGCGCCGACGCCCAGCGCACGGTGGACTTCTACACCCGGACCCTGGGCCTGCGCCTGGTGAAGCAGACCGTCAACTTCGACGACCCCGGCAGCTATCACCTGTACTTCGGCGACGACCTCGGCCGCCCGGGCACAGCCGTGACGTTCTTCGAGTGGCCGCGCGCCCCCCGCGGCCGCTGGGGCCTGGGCGGCACCCACCACCTGGCCCTGGCCGTGAACGACGACAACGGCCTGCTCAAATGGAAACGCCGCCTCGCCGACCTCGGCCTGAAGGTGGATGGCCCGCTGGATCGTCACTACTTCAAGTCCATCTACTTCCGCGACCCGGACGGCGTCATCCTGGAGATCGCCACCTGCGGGCCGGGCTGGACGGTGGACGAGGCCCCGGAGGCGCTGGGCGCCGAGCGCCGCGACCCGCCGGCCGACATGGTCGTCCGCAACCGCGACGAGGCCGCCATCGCCGCCCTCACCTGGCCGGAGCCGGTACCTCAGATCACGCCGGACATGGCCCTGAGCCAGGGCCTGCACCACATCACGGCCATCTGCGCCGACATCCAGCGCACCGACGCCTTCTTCGGCGGCCTGCTTGGGATGCGGCGGGTGAAGATGACCAGCAACTTCGACGATCCGACGTCCGCGCACTGGTATTGGGGCGTGGGCGACGGCCGGCCCGGCACGCTGATCACGTACTTCGAGCGCCCGCGCGAGCGCCCCGTCCAGATGGGCGCGGGCCAGACCCACCACTTCGCGCTGGCTGTGCCCGATGAGCAGGCGCAACTGGAGTGGCGCGAGAAGCTCGTGCGCGCGATGGTGCGCGTCTCGCCGGTGATGGACCGCGTGTACTTCAAGAGCCTCTACACCAGCGACCCGGATGGCCACATCGTGGAGCTGGCCACCGCCGGGCCGGGCTTTGCGGTGGACGAGGAGCCCGCGCACCTGGGGCGCGGCCTCAAGCTGCCGCCCTGGCTGGAGCCGCACCGCCGCGACATCGAGCGCACCCTGAAACCGCTGCAGGTTTGAGCCGTGATAATTTGAGCCGCAAAGCGCGCAAGTATGTCGCTTGAGCCTCACGCCTCCCAACCCATCCTCGCCGCCGGCGCGCCACTGACCCAGGCGCGGGCCGCCGTGGTGATGATCCACGGCCGCGGCGCGGATGCCGCCAGCATTCTGGAACTCAGCCGCGAGTTTGACCGGCCGGACCTGGCTTACCTGGCCCCGCAGGCCGCCGGCTTCACGTGGTATCCCAACCGCTTCCTGATGCCCGTAGCCGCCAACGAGCCGTGGCTGACCTCGGCGCTGGCCCGGGTCGGCGAGGTCGTTGGCCGGCTGGGGCAGGCCGGGATCCCGCCCGAACGCACGGCGCTGCTCGGCTTCTCGCAGGGCGCGTGCCTGGCGCTGGAGTTTGCGGCCCGCCACCCGCAGCGCTACGGCGCCGTGATCGGCCTGAGCGGCGCCCTGATCGAGAACGGCGACCGGCCGCGCGACTATGCAGGCTCGTTGGCCGGCACGCCGATCTTCCTCGGCTGCAGCGACGTGGACGCCCACGTCCCGCGGGAACGCGTCGAGCGCAGCGCGGACGTGCTGCGCGGCCTGGGCGCGGACCTCACCCTGCGCCTGTACCCGAACATGGACCACACGGTCAACGCCGACGAGATCCGGTTTGTGCGCGGCCTGCTCGCGCTACTCTGAAACCCGACCCCATGCTCACCATCGTCCCCGCCGACCTCCATCCCCGCGACGCCTACCGCCTGCTGATCAGCGTCGTCGTGCCGCGCCCCATCGGCTGGGTCTCCAGCCTGGGCGCGGACGGCACGCTCAACCTGGCGCCGTTCTCATTCTTCAACGCCGTGGGCGGCAATCCGCCGACGGTGCTGCTGTCGGTGGGCCGGCGCCAGGGCCAGATCAAGGACACGCTGCGCAACGTCCAGGAGACCGGCGAGTTCGTCGTCAACCTGGTGGACGAAACGCTGGCCGAGGCCATGAACCTGACCTCGGGCGAATACGCGTATCAGGTGGACGAGTTCGCGACAGCCGGGCTGACCCCGGCGCCGTCGGTGGACGTGCGCGCGCCGCGCGTGGCCGAGGCCCGGGCCGCGCTCGAGGTGAAGGCCACCCAGTTTGTGCCGGTGCAGGACACGCACTACACCCTCATCCTGGGGCGCGTGACGCGCTTCCACCTCCAGGAGGGCCTGCTGCGCCCCAACGGCCTGGTGGACGCCGACCGGCTCCGGCCGATTGCGCGCCTGGGCGGCGACGAGTACGCCACGCTCGGCCGCGTCTTCGAGATGAAACGCCCGGGCGGCGGCGGGGGATAGGGGACCGCCAGGTCCAAAACAAACGCCCCGCGGCCAGGCGTATAGCCGCCGCCGGGCTGGGCTCTACCCGACGATG
This sequence comes from Anaerolineales bacterium, assembly GCA_034434015.1. Lineage (GTDB taxonomy): Bacteria > Chloroflexota > Anaerolineae > Anaerolineales > UBA6663 > SpSt-583. Next base: position 25,063 of record DAOUAB010000225.1, on the reverse strand, counting down.
ACGACTGCGAAGGCGGCGAAGCAGTGCCACGCCCGGGGTTCCAGGCCGGCGGGCGTCGGGAAAAAGGCCAGGGTCACGCCGACCAGGACCGGCGCCGCGGCCTTTGAGAGTGCGCGCAATGAGCGGGTACAATGCAGGCGATGCTGCGCGATGACATCCTCCTGCGCGCCCGCCTGACGCCGCCGCGCCCCAATCGCCGCATCCTGCCCCGGCCGGCCCTCACCGCCCGCCTTCAGGACGCCCTCGACTACCGCCTGACGCTGCTGCAGGCCGGCACCGGCTACGGCAAGAGCACGGCGCTGGCGGCGCTGGCGCACGCCCACCCCGGCCCGGAGCCGGCCATCTTCTGGTACTCGGCCTCCGAGTCGGACGCCGACCCGCAGCGTTTCCTGGCTTACCTCATCGGGGCCTTCCGCACGCGCCTGCCCGGGCTCTCCGATCTGCCGCAGACCCTCCTGCACGAGCTGGGACAGGCGGGCCGCGCCGACGCCTGGCCGCAGGTGGTGGAGGCGCTGCTGAATGCCCTGTCAGACGCCCTCCAGGCGCCGGCCCTGCTGATCGTGGACGACTACCATTTTGTCGGCGCGTCGCCGGAAGTGGCGGCGCTCACCGAGCGCTTCATCGCCCACCTGCCCGCGGACCTGCATGTGTTGCTCGCCACCCGTTCCCCTTTACAGAGCCCGGCCATCACCGCCTGGCGCGTCCGGGATGAGGTCCTGGACATTACGCGCGCCGACCTGGCCTTCGGGCCGGCCGAGATTGAGAGCCTGTTCCGCGAGACCTACGGCATGCAGTTGACGGCCGAGGAGGCTGCCGCCCTGTACGACAAGACGGAGGGCTGGCCGATTGCCCTGCAGTTGGTCTGGCAGGGCGTGCGCCTGGCGGGCCGCCCGGTCGCCGGCCCGCGCCAGTTGCTGGCCGCCGGCCCGGCCTCCGAATCGCTGAGCGCCCTGTTCGACTACCTGGCGCACGAGGTCCTGGGCCGCCAGCCGCCGGCCGTGGCCGCCTTCCTGCGGGACACGGCCCTGCTGCGCGAGCTGACGCCCGGCGCCTGCGCCGCGGTGACCGGCGCGCCGGAGGCCGAGGCCCTGGCCCAGTTGCAGACGCTCGTGGACGCCGACCTGTTCATCGTCCCGCTTGGCGAACGCCACTACCGCTACCATCACCTGTTCCACGATTTCCTGCGCGGGCCGTGGGCGGCCGACCCGGCCGGCGCCCGCGAGCGGCATGGTCGCGCCGCCGCCTATTTCCGGGGACAACGGGACTACGAAGAAGCCCTGTTCCACAGCCTGGCGGCGGGCGAGTATGAAGCGGCGGCCGGCGACGTCGAGCAGATCGGCGAGGCGCTGCTGCGCGCCGGCCGGCTGGAGGCCGTGGCCGCGTGGATAGACGCCCTGCCGCCCGAGACCGTGGCCCAGCACCCGCTGGTCCAGCGCTTCCTGGGCGATATCTGCCGCCTGCGCAGCCGCTTCGATGAGGCGCTGGCCTGGTATGAGCAGGCCGAGAAGACGTGGCGCGCGCGCGGCGACCGGGCCGGCATCGGCCGGGCGCTGCGCGGCCAGGCGCTGGTGTACCTGGACACGGTCCGGCCGGCCGAGGCCGAGAACCTGCTGCAGGAGGCCCTGCGCCACACGGACGGGCTCGAGGACCGCGAGACGCGCGCCCGCATGCTGGAGCTGCTGGCCGAGAACAAGCTCAACATGGGCAAACCGGCCGAGGCCGAGCGCCTGCGGGGCGAGGCGCGCGCCCTGCGCGACGAAGGGCCCACCGAAGACGTGCTGAGCGTGCGGGTGAAACTCCGCACCGGGCGGCTGCAGGACGCCCGCCAGGTGCTGGAGGGCTGGCTGGAGGCCGAACAGCGCGCCGCCGACCGCGGCCAGGTGCATCCGCCGCGCGCCCACCGTGAGACTGTGCTGCTGCTGTCGCTCATCGACAGCCTGCTGGGCGACGCCGCCTCCGCCTTCCGCCGGGCCGAGGCCGGCGTGGCGCTGGGCGAGAGGCTGCGCTCGCCGTTCGTCACCACGGTCGGCCTGATGCGGCTCGGCCACGCCTGGCAACTGCACGCCGGCCAGGTGCCGCCGGCCGAGGCCCGGGACCAGGCCATCCAGCGCTACCAGGCCGCCATCGCCCTCGGCGATCAGCTCGCCGTGCGCCGCCTGCGCGCCGAGGCCCTGTGGGGCCTGACGCGCGCGTACGGCTTCGGGCCCGGCGCCGACCTGGCTTCGGCCGAGCGCGCCGCCGCTGAAGGGGTGGAGATCAGCCAGTGGGCGGGCGATCAGTGGATCGGCGCCCTGGTGGAGCTGGCCCTCGGCGCCGGTTACGTGCTGGCCGGGCAGCCCGAACCGGCCACCGACGTGCTGGGCCGGGCCCTGAGCGCGTTCCGCGAATGCGGCGACCCGTTGGGCCGGGCGGCGGCGCGGGCCTGGCTGGGGTTGGCGCACCTGGACCTGGGCCAGGGCGAGCGCCTGGCGGTGTGCGCCGAAGAACTGCTGGCGTTGTGCGAGGCGCACCAGTACGACTTCCTCTTCACGCGGCCCACGTTGCTTGGCCCGCCGGACCCCCGCCGCCTGGTGCCGCTCCTGCTGGAGGCGCGCGCGCGGCGCATCCGGCCCGCCTACGTCACGCGCCTGCTGAATGAGATCGGTCTGCCGGCCGTGCAGGTCCACCCGGGCTACCAGTTGCGGGTGCAGACCCTGGGCGCCTTCCGCGTCTGGCGCGGCGCCGAACTCCTGGATCCGCGCGAATGGAAGCGCGACAAAGCCCGCCAGCTCTTCCAGCTCCTGCTCACGGAACGCCGCGCGCTGCAGCGCGAGGAGATCGCCGAGCGCCTGTGGCCGGGACTGCCGCCGGAGACGGCCAGCCGCGACTTCAAGGTCGCCCTGAACGCGCTCTACAAGGCCCTCGAGCCGGGCCGCGCCTCGGAGGCCCCGTCGGCCTTCATCACGCGGGAGGGCGCCACCTACGCGCTGCGCCCGGAGGCGGATGTATGGATCGACGCGGCCCACTATGAGGCGGAGGCCGAGGCCGGTCTCCGCCTGGCGGAGGCCGGCGACGACGACGGCGCCATTCCGCGCCTTCAGGCCGCGCTGCGGCTCTACACCGGCGACTACCTGCCGGAGGCGTTATACGAGGACTGGGCCAGCGAGGCGCGCGAGCGCCTGCTGGCGCTCTACCTGCGCGCCGCCGACCGCCTGGCCGCCGCCCTCATCCGTCGCGGCCAGCACGCCGATGGCCTGGCCGTGTGCCAGTCCATCCTGGGGCGCGACCCATGCTGGGAGCGCGCCTATCGTCTGATGATGGTCGCCCACGCCCGCTCAGGCAACCGCCCCCAGGCGTATCGCGTGTACCAGCGCTGTGTGGCCGTCCTGAAGGCTGAGCTGGATGTGGCGCCGTCTCAGACCACGGTCGCCCTGTTCGAGCGCCTGTCCGGCCCGGGCGAGCTTGACGCCGTCGAGGTGTAACCGCCCTGTGACCGGTGCCGGCTAGAGTCGGCGGTGATGACGGCCCCGCCCGACAACCTGGACCCCCTCCTGGCGCCGGAGACGCGCCTGGCCTCGTTCGTGCTGCGCTTCGTGTGTGACCGGCCGACGGACGACGGCGCCGGGCCGCTGGCCGATTGGCATGGCGTGCTGCGGCACGTCCAATCCAACCGGGAACTGCATTTCACCCGCTGGGAGGCGGCCGTCACCTTTATCGCGCAACACGTCGACCTGCACGCCCAGCGCGACACGTGACCGGCTATCCGCCATCAGCTCTTCGCCCTCCCCATGGCCCAGCCTCAAATCCTCAGCACCGGCAGCTACGTCCCCGATCGGATCGTCACCAACGCCGAGATTGACGCCCTGTTGGGCGAATCCACCAGCGAGTGGCTGGTGGCCAACGTGGGCATCCGCGAGCGCCGTTGGATGGCGCCGGACCAGACCACGTCGGACCTGATCGTGCCGGCCGCGCAGCGCGCGCTGGCCCGGGCCGGGATCACGGCCGCCGACCTGGACCTGCTGATCGTATCCACCGACACGCCGGACTACCTCTCGCCGGCCACGGCCGTGGTCGTCCAGCACAAGCTGGGTGCGGACAAAGCCGGATGCTATGACGTCAACAGCGCCTGCGCCGGCTGGGTGACGGCCCTGGACCAGGGGGCGCGCTACCTGCTCACCGAGCCGCGCGCCCGCTACGTGCTGGTGGCCGGCGGCTACGCCATGAGCCGCTTCCTGGACTTCAAGGATAAGAAGACCGCCAACCTGTTTGCGGACGGCGCCGGCGCGGCCGTGCTCGGCCGGGGCGAACAGCCCGGCTGGCTCGGCAGCAATTTGCTGGCCGTCGGCAGCTTCCACGACGCGCTCGGCATCTACGGCGGCGGCGCGCACCGCCCCAGCACGCCTGAGAACCTGGCGGCCTACGGCCCGCCCAAAGTCGAGTTCGTGCGCAAATTCCCGCGCACGTTCAACACCGAATACTGGCCGAAGCTCATCCAGGGCGCGCTGGACAAAGCCGGGCTGACGTTTGACCAGGTGGATCATTACTTTTTCACTCAACTCAACCTGCGCACCATCGAGCAGATGATGGAGACGCTCGGCCAGCCGATCGCCAAGACCCATTGGGTGATGGACAAGTGGGGCTACACAGGCTCGCCGTGCGTGGTGATGGCCCTGGACGACGCCCTGGCGCAGGGCCGCGGGCCGCAGCCGGGCCAGGTCATCGTCTTCTGCGCCTCCGGCGGCGGGATCACCATGGCCGCTTCTGTTTGGAAGTGGGTGGGGTAAATGTACATCGGCGACTGGATGGAACGCGGTGAACGCTACTGGCCCGAGGCCCTGGCCGTGGTGGACGTGGCCAAAGGCGCGGCCGGGCGCTTCACCTACCGCGACCTGAACGCGCGCGCGAACCGGCTGGCGGGCTGGCTGCGCGACACGGCCGGCGTCGGGCGCGGCGACCGGGTGGGTATGCTGGCCCTGAACGGGGTCGAGTATCTGGACGCCTTCTTCGCCTGCGCCAAGCTCGGCGCGATCTTCGTGCCTTACAACTGGCGCAGTCACTGGCGCGAGCTGGTCCAGCTGATCGAGAACACCCGGCCCAGGGCCCTGCTCTTCTCGGACGAGTTCCGCGCCAACGTGGCCGAGATCGAGGCCGCCACACGCCATTCGCCATCCGCTATCGGCCGCTACCTTCATCTCGACGGACCCGGCCTGCCCGTCAGTCAACTCTATGAAACTATCCTGGCCACCCAGCCGGCGGCGCCGGTCAGCAACCCGGCCGTCGAGGCCGAGGACATCGTCTGCCTGCTGTTCACGGGCGGCACCACCGGCCTGCCCAAGGGCGCCCAGGTCTCCTACCGGATGATCGCCTGGAACACGCTCAACACCATCATCCACGAGCTGCAACGCGGCGACATCACGCTGACTCACACGCCGATGTTCCACACCGGCGGCCTGCTGGTCTACACCCTGCCGCTGCTCACCCTGGGCGGCACGGTGGTCATCATGCGCAAGTGGACGCCGGACGAGATGCTGGACCTGATCGAGCGCGAGCGGGTGACGATGTTCTTCTGCGTGCCGACGCAGTATCAGTTGATGCTGCAAGCGCCCAGGTTCGCGACGACGTCGTTCCAGAGCGTGCGCTTCCTCACCAGCGGCGGCGCGCCCCTGCCGACGCCGATCATCCGCGCCTACCGCGAGCAGCACGGCGTGGTCTTCAAGCAGGGCTTCGGCATGACCGAGTTCGGCCCCGGCATCTTCAGCATGGGGCCGGAGTACGCCGAGAAGAAGGCCGGCAGCATCGGCCTGCCCAACTACTTCGTGGACGCCCGCATTGTGGATGACGACAACCGGCCGGCGCCGCCGGGGACCGTGGGCGAGCTGGTGCTCAAGGGGCCGTCGATGTGCTCCGGCTACTTCAACAACCCGGAGGCCAGCCGCGAGGCCGTGGACGCCGAGGGCTGGTTCCACACCGGGGATCTGGCGCGCCAGGACGCGGACGGGTTCTATTTCATCGTCGACCGCAAGAAGGACATGTTCATCTCCGGCGGCGAGAACGTCTACCCGGTGGAGATCGAGAAGGTCCTGTATGAACACCCGGCCGTCGGCCAGTGCGCGGTGGTCGGCGTGCCGGACGAGAAATGGGGCGAGGTCGGCCTGGCCTGCGTGGTGCTCAAGCCCGGCGCCGCCGCCGGCGAGGCGGAACTGCTGGAGCACTGCCGCGCCCGCCTGGCGCGCTACAAGGTCCCGCGCCGGGTCGTGTTTGTGGAGTCGCTCCCGATCTCGGCTGCCGGTAAAATACTCAAGCGCGAGCTGCGCGAACAATTCCATTAACCGTCTTTCTCCCACCCGCCAAGGAGCCTCCCATGCCCACCGTCCCCACCCTGCCCGGCATCACGTCCAGGATGATCGCCACGCCGCGCCTGAACACGCACGTCCTGTTCAGCGGCCCGGACGACGGCGTGCCCGTGGTCTTCATCCACGGCAATTTCTCGGCCGCCACCTATTGGGAGGAGACCATGCTGGCCCTGCCGGCCGGCTACCGCGGCATCGCCCCGGACCTGCGCGGCTACGGCGACAGCGAGGACAAGCTCATTGACGCCACGCGCGGCATGCGCGACTGGTCGGATGACCTCAAGGCGCTCTCGGACGCGCTCGGCCCCAAACCCGCGCACCTGGTCGGCTGGTCGCTGGGCGGCGGCGTCATCCTGCAGTTCGCGCTCGATTACCCGTCGCTGGTCTCGTCGCTCACCCTGGTCTGCCCGGTCAGCCCGTACGGCTTCGGCGGCACCAAGGACCTGGAGGGCACCCCGTGTTACGCTGATTTCGCCGGCTCCGGCGGCGGCACCGTCAACCCCGAGTTCGTCAAGCGCATCCAGGCCCAGGACCGCAGCGCCGACGACCCCAACTCGCCGCGCAACGTCATTAACACGTTTTATTACAAGGCCGGTTTCAAGGCCAGGCGCGAGGAAGAGTTCCTCAGCGCGGCGCTCCTCGAGCGCACCGGCACGGAGCGCTATCCCGGCGACCTGACGCCGTCGGCCAACTGGCCCAACGTCGCGCCCGGCCAGTGGGGCCCGATCAACGCCGGCAGCCCCAAGTACGGCAACCTGGCCGGCATTGCGCATATGGCCAGGAAGCCGCCCATCCTGTGGGTCCGCGGCGACTCGGACCAGATCGTCTCGGACAACTCGTTCTTCGATTTCGGCACGCTCGGCAAGCTGGGCTTTGTCCCCGGCTGGCCCGGCGACGACGTCTTCCCGCCGCAGCCGATGGTGAGCCAGACCCGCGCGGTGCTGGAGAAGTACCAGGCCAACGGCGGCTCGTTCAAGGAGGTCGTCATCGCCGACGCCGCCCACAGCCCGCACATCGAGAAGCCGGCCGAGTTCATGGCCGCGCTGACGGCGCATATCAAGTAATCGCCCGGTCTGACGTGATCACTGACCACCGCTGGAGTTGCCGCGAAGTCCCATGAGCCGCTCTCCCCATTCCCTCCCCCGCGGCATCGCCGTCGTCGGCGCCGGGATGAGCCAGTTTGGGGCCTTCCCGGATAAGACCGGGCGCGACCTGTTCGTCGAGGCCTTCCTCGACATGCAGCGCGCCGTGGACAAAGGCCTGGACCCGGCCAGCGTGGACGCCGTCTACGTCGGCAACTTCTCCAGCGACCTGTTTGAAGGCCAGGCCCACACCGCGCCGCTGGTGACGGACGCCGTCGGCCTGTTGCCGCGCCCGGCCACGCGCGTGGAGGACGCCTGCGCCAGCGGCGGTGTGGCCCTGCGCCAGGGCGTGATGGCCATCGCCTCCGGGCTGGCGGACGTCGTCCTGGTGGGCGGCTTCGAGCGCATGACCAGGCTGCCCACCGCCGAGGTCACCGACACGCTGGCCGCCGCCGGCGACACGCTGTTTGAGACGCCGGCCGGTTTCACCTTCCCGGGCTTCTACGCCGCCATCGCCACGGCCTATATGCGCCGCTACGGCATGACGCCCGAGCATCTCATGCACGTGGCGCTCAAGAACCATGCCAACGGCGCGCTCAACCCCAAGGCCCAGTTCGCGGTCACCATCGCCGACTGGATGAAGGGCCGCGTCGAGGCCGCCCGCAAGAAGGGCAAGCCGCTGCCGGCCTGGCAGACCGAGATGGATTTTCTGCACGACGACGCGGCCAACCCGATGATCGCCTGGCCGCTGCGCCTGTTCGATTGCTCGCCCATCACCGACGGCGCCGCCTGCCTGCTGCTGGCCGCCGCCGACCGGGCGCGCGAGTTCACCGACACGCCCATCTACCTCATCGGCACGGGCCAGGCCTCGGACGCCGCCCTGCACGACCGCGCCGACCTGACCACGCTGACCGCCGCCCGGCTGGCCGGCCAGCGCGCGTACGAGATGGCGGGCGTCACGCCGCGCGATATCCGCATCGCCGAGGTGCACGATTGCTTCACCATCGCCGAGGTCCTCGCCACCGAGGATCTCGGCTTCTTTGAACCCGGCCACGGCTATGGCATGGCCGAGGACGGCGTCACCGCCCGCGACGGCGCCAAACCCGTCAACACCTCCGGCGGCCTGAAGGCCAAGGGGCACCCGGTGGGCGCCTCGGGCGTGGCCCAGGCGGTGGAAGTGTGGAAGCAGATGCGCGGCGAGGCCGGCCCGCGCCAGGTGCCCGGCGATATCCCGCTGGCGCTCACCCACAACGTCGGCGGCACCGGCAACACCGCCGTGGTCCATATCTTCGAGCGCCGATCTTAATCACCATGATCACAACACCGATCACTGACTACTGATCACTGACCACTGACCTCCGACCACTGACCACCGGTCGCCCATGTCCTCCCCCACCCGCCCCTTCACCGCCGCCGCCTTCAACCAGTACCTGGCCGAACGCAGGCTGATGGCCTCCCGCTGCACGGCCTGCGGCGCCCGGCACCTGCCGCCCCGCGCCATCTGCCCGCGCTGCCACGCCGCGGCTCTGGAATGGGTCGAGACCTCCGGCCGGGGCCGCCTGGTCGCGTTCACGTCCATCGCCGTCGTCCCCACCGCCCTGGCCGCCGAGGGCCACAGCCGCGATAACCCCTACCTGACCGGGATCGTCGAGCTGGAAGACGGCCTGAAGATCAGCGCCCGCCTACTGGGTTTCGACCCCAAGAACGCCGGCGCCATCCAGATCGGCGCGCCCGTCCAGGCCGAGTTCCTGACACGCGGCGAAGGCGATCAGCAGACAACGCTGCTGGCTTTCCGGGCGGCCCAGCCGTAATCCCCGTCAGGAAGGGGCCAGGGGTGTCTCCAGACAGGCCGGGGCCATACCCCTCGCTCCACAGCGCCCGTAGTCCGCCCGAACAACCAACAGGGCCATCCGCCTCGCAACCCCTTCGTGCCTCTTCGTGCCTCTTCGTGCCCCTTCGTGCCCCTTCGTGCCCCTTCGTGCCCTTCGTGTCCCTTCGCGCCCCTTCGCGCCCCTTCGTGTCCCTTCGTGCCCCTTCGTGCCCCTTCGTGCCCCTTCGTGTCCCTTCGCGTCCCTTCGCGTCCCTTCGCGTCCCTTCGTGTCCCTTCGTGTCCCTTCGTGTCCCTGCGTGTCCCTTCGTGTCCCTTCGTGCCCCTTCGTGCCCCTTCGTATCCCTTCGTGCCCCTTCGTGTCCCTTCGTGCCCTTTCGTGCCCCTTCGTGTCCCTTCGTATCCCTTCGTGTCCCTTCGTGTCCCTTCGTGGACCCCCCTATGGCGACGAGATTACCTTCCACCCTATGGTTTGACACCGCCGACCGGGTGGAGTATAAGCGGGCCAGGTCATCTTTCCACAACATGACAATTATCCCCGTCAAAACCGCCAAGTCGCAGTTACGACCGACCCGCAAAATGCCTATTCTGTAAACAACCCGGGAGGACACATGGCCAGTCGTCCTGAGCCCCAGGCTAGATTCGACCCGCTCGCCGCCGTCCGCCACATCGACCGGCTGCGCCATGAGCGCGTGACGCCCGCGCCGGTGGACCCGCGACTGCTGTTCCTGCGGAGTTGGCAATCGCGGCGGCTGGCGCGCACCTACGCCGACCTGCTCGAGCATCCCCGCTACCGGCCCGCCTGCCAGTTCTTCCTGGACGACCTGTACGGGCCGCGCGACTTCAGCCAGCGCGATCACGACCTGACGCGCCTGTATGAGTTCGTGCGCAGCCTGATGCCGGAGCCCATGATCCGGCCGCTGGCCCGCAGCGTGGAACTGCACTTCTTCACCCAGGCGCTCGACGCCCGCCTGCTCGACGTGCTCGTGAACCAGCTCGGCGTCACCGATACCCTGACGGTGAGCCTATATGCGGAGGCTTACCGGCTGTGTGATAATTATGCCGACCGGGTGCGGCAGATTGAGATGATCGTCGAGATCGGCAACTACCTGGACGCCGTGGTGCGCGTGCCGCTGGCCGGCATGGCGCTGGCGCTGGCGCACGGCCCGGCCATCCGCGGCGGCTGGGTGGAGATGACCGAGTTCCTGGAGCGCGGGTTTGAAGCCTTTGAGCACATGCGCGGCGCCAAACCCTTCCTGGCCATCATCCAGAAGCGCGAAATGCAGGCCCTGGATAAAATCTACGCGCGCGATCCGGACCCGTTCGGGTTCGAGGTCGAATAAGGAACGAGCCGGCAACCGGCAAGGCCTCCATGCGCCAGACTTCTCATTCCAAGACGGCCCTGGTCCTTGCCGGCGGCGGGCTGACCGGCGCGGTCTACGAAATCGGCGCCCTGCGCGCCATCGACGACATCCTGGTCGACCGGACCGTCAACGATTTCGACATCTACGTCGGCACCAGCGCCGGCTCGCTCGTGGCCAGCCTGCTCGCCAACGGCCTCAGCCCGGACACCATGCTCCAGGGCCTCGCCGGCCAGCGCGCCGACATCCCCGCCATCGAGCGTGAGCATCTCTTTCACCTGAACCCGGCCGATTTGCTGCGCTGGGCGGCGCGCGTGCCGCCCAAAGTGTTCGGCGCCTGGTCGCACTACCTGCGCCACCGGGGCGACATGTCCCTGTTCGACCTGGTGCTGCAAATGGCCGAGGCGCTGCCGTCCGGCCTGTACGACAACGTCACGCTGGAGCGCTACGTCCGCCAGGTGATCCGGTCGCACGGGATCAGCAACCATTTCGACCAGCTGAGCCGCGACCTGTTCATCATCGCCACCGACCTGGACACCAGCGAGCGGGCCATCTTCAGCCGTGACTTCCCGCTGCGGGTGCCGATCTCCAAAGCCGTGGCCGCCTCCACCGCCATCCCGGTCTTCTACAAGCCGGTGCGCGTCGGCGACCGCGACTATGTGGACGGCGGCCTGCGCGGCAACGCCAGCCTGGACGTCGCCGTGGAGCACGGGGCGCAGCTGGTGGTGTGCATCAACCCGATGGTGCCCTACGACAACCGCGACCGGGCCTCCATCCCTTTCCTGGGCCGCGACGGCGGCTATCTGAGCGACAAGGGCTTCTCGGCGGTCGCCAACCAGGTAGGGCGCATCACCACCCATGCCGGCCTGCACTACCACATCAAGCAATTACGCAAGACCCGGCCGGAGGTGGACATCATCCTGATCGAGCCGGCGCGCACCGACTACCAGATGGTCTTCTACAACATCATGCGCTACTCGGCCCGGCTGATCGTGGCGCGCCACGGCTTCGAGACCGTCTCCTTGCGCCTGGCCGAGGACTTCGAGTATTTCCGCGAGATGCTGGCCCGCCACCACATCGCCATCAACAAGCGCCTGGTGCTGGAAGAGATGGACCGCATCCGGCAGGCCGATTACGACCCGGCCGTCATCCGGCAGGTGCTCGAGGCGCGCTCGGCGGCCTATCGCCGCAGCCGGGATGGCCGGCGCAGCCCGGCCCATCCCATCGGCCAGTTGTCGCGCTCGCTCAAGGAACTGGAACGCGCGCTCGACGAGTTCACGCCCCGGACCACAGCCTGAGCGGCGCTTCAGTTCCCGGGTCATTCCGGGGCGGCGACAAAAAAGACGGCCGTGGCGGCCGTCTTGTCGTCTCACATCAGGCGCTGTTCGCGCAGCACGTCCGGGTAAAACGCCCGCCCGGCGGCCAGCACGTCGGCCAGGGCGGAGAGCTTCCAGGCGGGGCCCTTGACCTTGATCAGGCCGCGCCCCACGGCCTTCTTCAGCGGCAACACATCCAGCAGCACCTCGTGCAGGGTGTCGGCCGCCAGCTCCACATCCAGGTCCGGGCGCGCGATCTGCGTCGGGCCGTAGACGGCCAGAAACTGGCCCGGCCGACGGCCATCCAGCAGCACCTCGGCGACCGGCTCGGTGCAGCGAAAGCGCAACGCCAGCCGCGCGCTGGTCAGCGCCCGGTAGGCGTCCGGCGACCCCTGCTCAATGCGCGTGAAGACCTCGCGCAATGAGCCGTACAACGTCTGCTCGTCGGGGTAGAAAGGCATGGCCGTCGCCCTGGAACGGCAGCGGCGGATTCTGTCTCCGCCGCCGCTTCAGGAATGCGCTCGATTATAGAGGAGACGCCGTCAGCCTGTAAAGATCGACCGGCGTTTGGCCAGCCGCGCGTAGATCATCTCCTGGACCACGTTGCGCACCTGGTCGGTGAGCTGCGAGACCAGCATCAGGTTGCTGGCCGCCCGCGGCCCGTACTGGTCGGTCGGGATCGGCTCGCCGATGTCGATGTACCACTTGGTCGGCAGCGGCACAAACCCCAGCAGGCCGAGCCACGGGAAGGTCGGCGAGATGGGGAAATACGGGAAGCCGGTGAGCCTGGCCATGGCGCTGGATTTGGCCAGCGAGATGTAGGTCTCTTCGGCGCCCACGACGGCCACCGGGACCAGCGGCGCGCCGGTGCGCAGCGCCATGCGCACGAAGCCGCCGCGCCCGAAGCGGGCCAGGCGGTAGCGGTCCTTAAAGAGTTTGCCCACCCCCTTGTAGCCCTCCGGGAACACCGCCACCAGTTCGTCCTGCTCCAGCAGGCGCAGGCCGTTGTCGTCCGTCGCCAGCACCTGCCCGCACTTGGTCAGGAAGTCCGAGATGAACGGCAGGGTCGGGAACCAGGTGGCGTACAGCGTGCGCACCAGGCGCTTGGCCGGGTGCTCGTTCATGATGCCGGTCGCCAGCATCATGCCGTCGAAGGGCAGCTGCCCGGAGTGGTTGGAGACCAGCAGGGTCCGCCCGGATTCCGGCACATGCTCCAGGCCGCTCATCTCGACGCGCCAGTACGTCTTGTACATGAAATCGGCGAACGGCTTGACGGCGTCCAGGTACTCGCGGTCCAGGCCCCATTCGTCCGTCTCGTATTCACCCGTCATCCGGCGCTTGAGCGCGTCGGCCTGGAACTGGAGCGAGCTGTTGAGCACATACCACATGCCCTTCCAGGTATCCACGTCCAGCAGGTCGTCGCCGAAGAAGTGGCGCACCTTGTCCAGGAGGCCGCGCCGGAGCGGCGACGGCAGGGCGTCGGCGCCCTCCTGAATCAGCTCGAAGATGCGCTCCGGCGAGAGGCTGGTGGCGTAGCCGGGGCTCAGCGCCTGCAGCCGGCCCACCAGGGCCTCGATCTCCTGGATGAACTGCCGGCGCAGCGAGGGGTCCAGGCCCGCTTCGGCCGCCTCATCCTCGCGCGGCGCCTCGTCCGGGGAGAAGTCGGTCGGCTCCGGCTCCGGGACCTCGATCTTGGGCTTGCGGCGCGGCCGGCTGGGTGTTTTCCGGCGCTTGCGCGGCGGCGCCGGCTCAACCGGGGGCGCCATCGGTTCGACGTCGCCGTTGAAGAGATAGGCGGAGACCTCGGCTTCGTCGGCTGCCGCCTCGCCCTGCCCGTTGGCCGAGACGACCGGGGCCGGCTCGATAGCCGGGGCGGTCGCCCGCCGGGTCCTGAGCTTGCGGCCGGTCGCGCCCCTGGCGCTGCCGGGGCGGCGGGTTGTGCGGCCAGTCTGGCGTTTGGTGGCCATGACGCTCCTCCTCTCGCCCGCTCAGGCGGCCTGGCGTGAACGGGTCCGGCGCGCCCGGCGCGGCGTCGCCGGCGCGGCGGCCGGGGTCGCGCCGTCGGCCGCGGCCCGCGCCCGCTGGCGCCGCTCGATGGTCTCGCGCAGACGCTCCTCTTCCTGCTGGCGTGTGAGCGACTCAGGGATATAACGCCGCAGCCGGTTCTGGCTGGCGAACTCACGCAGCGTCTCCTCGGACGAATACTGCGGCGTGAACCCCAGCTCGGTGCGCATCTTGTGCAGGTCGCCCACGCACGGGTAGCGCAGGTAATCCAGGTCGATCGGCGCGTAGCGCGGCCCAAGCAGCGAGACGCTGGCGTAAGCCAGGGGATGCAGGACGGGCAGCGGCAGCTTGCCGGCCAGGCCCATCAGCTTCCACAACGGCATCGCGCCTTCGGCGGCGACGTTGAACACGCCCGGCGCGTCGTGCAGCACGGCGTGGACCAGCGCGCCCACCACGTCCTGGTCATGGATGACCTGCATCATCGGGTCGAAGCCCAGCAGCGTCAGGGCGTCGTCCTCGCGCAGGAAGCGCGTCATCGGCGTGCTGCACTTGGGGCCGACAATGTGGGCAAAGCGCAGGACGGTGAGCAGCAGGTCCGGCACCTGGCGCATCAGGCCGTTGCAGAAGGCTTCGATCTCCACCAGGTCGCGCAGGTAGCCGTAGGTCTTGGGGGCGTGCAGCGGATGATCCTCGCGCAGGTAGAGCGAGTTCGTCGGCTGCGCGCCGTAGACCATCGTGCTGCTCTTCAACACGGCCTTGCGCACCCCGGCTTCGGCCACGGCCCCCAGGAACTTCATCGTCCCCATGACGTTGGCCTCGAAGTCCGCCTCGCTCGGCCGGGTGTGCTCGACGAAGTGCAGATGGACGACCGTGTCCGGCTTCTCGGCCTTCAGCAGGTCGCCCAGGGCCGGGTTGTGCAGGTCGGCCTGGATGAAATCCAGGCCCTTGATCTCGGCCTGCGGCGGGCTGGCGTCCAGGCCGATGACGTGCAGCTCCGGCTGATCGATCAGGCGGCTGGCGACGCGCGCGCCCCACTCGCCGGCCACGCCGGTCACCAGCACCACGCGCCGGCCGGTCCGCGCCGTTGGCTTGTGTTCTGCCATCGCGATGCTCCTTGTCGCTTACTCCCAAGACCCCACGGGCCATTCCGGGACGCTTCACTCCGGGCAGCGCAGGGCCAGGCGCTCCAGTTGCGCCTGCGCGCCCTCGGCCAGGCCCGCGGCCTGGTCATGCTCGCCGACCCAGGCGCCGGCCGGCGCCCCGTGCTGATCCAGCACGAAAGCCAGCGCCTGCCCGCGGGTATCCCATTCCAGCAGCGCCGCGTAGCGCCGCCGCAACTCGCCCCCGGCGTCGAGCCAGCCCGGGGCGTCCGCGCCCTCCGGCCAGACGACCACCAGTTCGCCGTCCAGGCCCTGCAGCGCGGCGCGCGCGCCCTCCAGTTCACGCGCGATCTCGCGGCAGGCCTCGCAATCGGCGGCGTGCGCGAAGAACAGGACGACGTTGGCGCGCCCGCGATAATCGGCCAGCGACCGGGGCGCGCCCTGCGAGTCGCGCAGGGGCAGCGCCGGCGCCGGCGGCTCGTTGTAGTCGAAGCGCACCCACATCGTCTAAGGTTTCGCCCGGCGGCGCAGCAACCACCAGCCGCCGAGCAGACCCAGGCCGGCCAGGCCGAGCCAGGCCCACGTCCTGCGCTCGTCGTCCGAGGCGGCGACGCCCTTGGACATGCGCGGCATCTGCGCGAGGCGGTCCGCGGCCTGCGCCCTCGCCTCCGCGAACCGGGCCGGGTCCTGCCGGTAGCGTTCCGCCAGGGCGCGCTTCGCGGCGATGTCGTCGTCGGTGATGAAACGCCCGCCCGGCGAGCGCAGGCCGGCCAGCTGGAAGCCGTGCTTCTTGAAGAGCTTGTAGATCTCCTTGACGCGCTCCATCTCTATGTTACGCCCAAGCGTGTAATCCTCAAAGCGCCCCTCCATCGCCAGCAGGCAGGTCTCGGCCAGGCAGGCGTAGGCGGTCTTGGGCGGCAGGCCGATATCGTAGCCGAAGTCGATGTCGCCGGGGATCAGAACTTCGCCGCTCTCGATCACCAGCACGTCCGGGCGCAGCGCGGCCTCGGCGTCGTTGATGTCCGGCGGGCGGGCGACGTCGCAGATGACGGCGCCGGGCTTGCACTGGCTGATGTCAATCACGCGCTGGCCGAAGGCCGAAGTGGCCGTGACGATCAGGTCGCAGTCGCGCAGGAACTCGTCGGCGCGCAGGGCGATGGTCACGCGCGCGCCGGGCGTCTCCGCCTGGATGCGCCGCTTCAGCTCGATCAGGCGGTCCGGCTCGATGGAGACCAGGACCACGTCGTAGATCGCCTGGGCCAGCAGGCGCGCGCAGACCGAGCCGATGGAGCCGGTGGCGCCGACCACCATGACCTTGCCCCGGGTCAGGTCGGTGGCGCCCATCTTGAGCACGGCCTGCTTGGCGGCCTCCAGGGTGGCGGCCACCGTCAGGCTGTTGCCGCTGGTGATGGCGATATCGGCTTCGTGCGCCACCGTGATGCCGGCGTCGCCGACCACGCTGGTGAACGCCCCCAGACCCATGATGCGCGCCCCCCGCCGCTCGGCCATGCGCGCCGCCTGGTTCAGGCGCTCGTACGTGAAGCGCTCGCCGCGCTTCATCATCTGGCGCGGCGTGGCGCCGAGCGAGATCAGCACCCCCTCCACCTTCTGGCCGGTGGCCGGCGACTGGGCGCCCGTGATCCGCGAGAGGTACATGGCGGGCAGATAGGCGGCCACCGCCTCCACCCAGTCGTCCGGCAGATATTTCGTCCAGCGGAACAGCTTGTGCTTGTGGATGAAGCCGACGTTGAGGGGATGGATCACGAACGCGAAGCGGTTGATCCCCTGCTCCTCCGGGCGCAGATAGCGGATGGCCGGCCGCCACTCCAGGTCCGCCATCAGGTCCAGGTAGGTGTCCTCGGTCAGCGGCAGGTCTTTGTGGGCGCGCAGGGCGACCAGCAGGCCCTCGACCACGGCCGCCGGCCAACGCCCCAGGTCGTCGTCGCCGGCCAGGGCCGGCATGAGCGTCACCACGATCCCGACCCCGCGCCGCTGCAGGTCGGCCAGGTCCTCGTCGCCGGCCCACTCCACCACCACGGTCTTGTGGTCCAGCCGGTCCGGCGCATAGCGCCGGATGGCGCCGATGTCGCCGGTCAGGACATCGGCCCACTGGAACGGCGTCGCGGCCCGCGGCACCGGCTGATGGGCGGGGTCCCGGCCATTCGGCTGCGGCGTCAGGCGCCGGAACGGGAACTCTTTGAGCCGTTCCAGGGTCGGCCGGGCGGCCTGTTCCAGGGTCTGGCGGGCGCCGACGCCCGGAAAGTCCGGCAGCGCGAAGTACACCACCGGGTCGGCAAAGCGGATGGCCGGGCTGTGTTTGCTCAGGGCCTGCGCCAGGCCGACGTGGTTGACGCCCGGCACCATCAGGATGTGCTTCTCGGCGAAGAGGCCGGGCTGGGCCTGGTCGGCCAGCTTCACGCCCCAACGCTCGAAACCGTCGCGGACGCCGCCCCCGTCCACCACCGGCGTGCCGGCCGCCGCCGAGGCTAGAGACGCGCCGACGGCGTGGACCGCCGCCGCCGAGCCGAGCCGGAGCCGGGCGGGCAGGCCGTCCAGGCTGATGGCGTCGGCCTGTCCGTCGAAGCGCGCGATCAGCGCCCGGGCGCGCTCCGGGTCACCGCCGCACCCGACGCGGCGCAGCGTGATGGCCTGGCCGAGGCAGGAGACGGCCTGGACCGCCTCGCCCTCGCCCAGGTGGATGACGACGACGTGTTTCATAGGCGCCCTTCAAGCTGGCGGCAGACTACAGACGACGGACAGCGGAAGGCTCCACCGCGTGGACCCCGTCCGCCGTCATTTCATCACAAGGTCGGCGAAGCCTTTTTCGCGGAGCAGCGCCGGGTAAATCTTGTACAACGGCTCCACGGCGGGCAACAGTTTGAGGATCTTGGGCAGCGGGCCGTCCAGGACGATGTCCCTCTTGGCGATGGCGCCGAGCAGGTTGACCTTGCCATGCCAGAAGGCGTGCGAAATATCGGCCTTCATGGTCATGACCACATCCGGCTTGAGGCTGGTGGCCCCGTGGTGGACGTCCACGAACGCGCCGGCCTGGGTGGGCTTGGTCCTGGCGTTGATCGTGGTCTGCGCTTCCGGCTCGGTGTAGCGGAACTGGATCACCAGGCCGGACTTGGCGATCTTGGGTCCGATGTTCGGGTCCTTCTTAGCCCGATCCATCAACTCGCCTACCGTCTCGTAGAACTGCTTGCTGTCGCGGAAGACGGGCATGCGGCTACTCCTTCGTGTGAAATTAGAGGCGGAAGGTGGGGCGCGCCGGGTCGGCGCACATACACACTAATTCTGCGTGCTTCTACCCACATTTTATAGTGACTTTCGGCCAGAAAGCAAAATGCTTAACGTCCGCCAGCGCCGACGCCTCATTCGAAAAATGCCTCTTGACTCTCATGACGCGGCGTGTTATATTTTTTATGACGCAACGCGTTATAAACCGGCGGGAGCCGGACCCAACCTATCATGTGGCTGAAGGAGGCCGACCATGACCACCAAGAAGAAGATCGCTGAACTGGAAGAGATCGAGGAAATCGAAGAAGAGGCGCGCAACCGCTTCTTCGAGACCGCGCGCAAAGTCCTCCTGGCGGGCATTGGCGCCGTGGCGCTGGCCCAGGACGAGATCGAGGACTTCGTCAACCGCCTGGTGGAGCGCGGCGAGATCGCCGAGAAGGACGCGCGCAAGCTGGTGAAGGAAGTCACCGAGAAGCGCGCCCGCCGCGCTGAGAAGGAGCTGGACAAGCGCGTCGAGGAGCTCCTGGACCGCCTGAACGTCCCGTCCAAGGGCGACATCGAGCAGCTGACCCACAAGATCAACACCCTGACGCACAAGATCGACGAACTCAAGAAGAGCCAGGCCTGAGCTTCGCCACGGCCGCCGGCCTTCACGGCGTAGTGCGTATTTCGTATGGCATAATAGCGATACGGAATACGCACTACGTCTTATCGGTCGCTTTCATCCGCCGGGTCCTGCCCGTATGCCCGTCATCAAGCGTTACGCCAACCGCAAACTCTACGACACGCAGGCCAAGCGCTACGTGACCCTGGAGGCCATCGCCGAGATGATCCGGCGGGGCGCCGACGTCCGCGTGCTGGACCACGCCTCCGGGGACGACATCACGGCCCAGGTCCAGGCGCAGATCATCTTCGAGCAAGAGAAGCGCGGCGGCGGCCTGCTGCCGCGCACCCTGTTCACCGACCTGATCCAGACGGGCAGCGAAAAACTCAACGAACTGCGCCAGGCGCTGACCCCCGCCCTGGCCAGGCCGTTGGTGGACGCCGAGATCGAGCGCCGCCTGGCCCGCCTGGTCGAGCGCGGCGACCTGACCGAGAAAGAGGGCCGGCGTCTGCTGGAATTGTTGACGGCGGCGGACGAGACGCCGCCGGGCTTCACCGACGCCGATGTGGAACGCGTCATCCTGGAGCGCAGTCTGCCCTCGCGCAAAGATCTGGAGCGCATCACGCGCCGGATCGACACTTTACAGGCCGAACTCGACCAGTTGATGCGCGGGCGCGCCAAACCTCAGTAAGCGCGCGCATGATCGCCATCCAGGGCGCCGTCCACCGGTCTTTCACCTTCCCGGCTGACCTGCCCGCCGCGCACGCCTACTTCAGCGATTTCCGCCGCCTCCTCAACCTGCTGCCCCACATCCGCCTGGTGAAGACCCACGGCCCGGACCAGTTCCGGGTGCTCTATCATACAGTCGAAATCGGCGTGTACGATGTCCGCCTCTATTGCGACCTCCAGGCCCGCCTCGACCGCGCCCGGTCGGTCCTGCGCGTGGGTCCGCTGAGCGGCATCGCGCCCGTCAAACCGCGGGTCACGCTGACGTCGCTGACCGCCCAGGGCGTGTATCAGAGCACCTCCTCGTTCCTGGACGGCGGCGCCTCCACCCAGGTCGAGTACCACCTGGAGCTCCACGCCCGCCTGCCCAAGCCCATCGGCCTCAATCTGATGTCAGACCGCGCCCTGGAGCGCATCGCGCACAGCATCGTGATGTGGCGCATCCACGAAATCGCCGACGGCTTCATCGAGCGCTCGATTGATGACTTCAAGAAGACGCGCCGCCGGCGAGGCCGAGGCCGCGGCGTCCCGTGAGGCCGGGCGGCGGAAACATCGTTCGCGGTTCAACACCGGCCCGGGGGCCGCGCTCGCTACGGACGAGGCGTAAGGCCCTGGTTCGCCGGGCGTATCGCCGGGCCAGGCCGCTGCCGTCTCACGCTTCAGCGGGCCATATCCCGATGCCTGTGTAAACGCGTTGGGGCGCACGGCCGTGCGCCCCGGCTGATGGGAAATTACACAGAATTCGAAAAACGGCCCTTCAGCGCCTGCCGGATCGCGGGCAGTTGAGCTTCGGCGGCGCGGACCCCCATCGTCACGGCCATCAACTCGGCCCGCCGGTCAAACCGGAAGTAGCTGGCCCGGCGCAGGTCGGGCGAGATCACCACGTCCGCGGCCTCCAGCCCCCCGCCCGAGCGGCGCACGTAATTCTCCAGCACGGCCAGACCGATCCCGAGCGGTCCCAGGGCCGGCACGGCCCCCGGCCCGAACAGGTCCACGCCGATGACGACCTCGGCGCCCAGAGCGCGGGCGGCCGCGGATGGCAGGTTGTTGGAGGCTCCGCCGTCTCCGTATGCGCGGCCGTCGATGACGACGGGCGCGACGACGCCCGGCACCGCGCAACTGGCGTGGACGGCGCGCGCCACCGGCCCCGAGCAGAAGGTGCGCGGCGTCCCGGCCTCCAGGTCGGTGGCCACCACCGCCAGCGGGCGTTTGAGTTGCTCGAAATCCAGGTCCCCGATCAGGCCTGTCAGCCAGCGCTCGAGCTTATCGAAACTCACCAGGCCGCGCCGCGGCCAGACGGGATGGGCCAGCAGCCGCCAGCCGACCTCCTGCAGGCGCTCGTTCATGTCGGCGGCGCACAACCCGGCGCAATACAACGCGCCGACCAGCGAACCGGCGCTTGCCCCGGCCACACAGTGGATCGGGAGGCCCTCGCGCTCCAGCACCGCCAGGACGCCCAGGTGGGCCGGGCCGCGCGCGATGCCGCCGCTCAACGCCAGACCGAGGCGAGGCATGTCAGCGGGTCGTGGTGGCCGCCTCGGCGCGCGCCCGGGCCGGCACCCGGCTCATGGCGTACTCCGCCAGAGCCGTGATGGTCAGGCTGGGGTTGACGCCCGGGTTGGCGGGCACGATCGAGCCGTCGACGACGTACAGGCCCGGATAACCGTGCACCTGGCAGTCCAGGTCCACCACCCCCTCCGAGGCGTCCCGGCCGAAACGACAGCCGCCCAGGATGTGGGCCGTGATCGGGATATTGAAGAGGCTCTCGTTGAAGGAGCCCAGCGGGATGCCGTTCGTGCGCCGGGCAAACTCCCGGGCGGCCTGGTGCCCGAGCGGGATCATGGTCGGGATGGGCTTCTCCGGGTCGGTCTCCGAGACCAGGCCGCGCCGGAAAAGCGTGAACAGGCTCCGCCCCCAGCGCATGCGGACGTAGTTGTCCTCGGTCTGCATCACCAGCAGGATGGTGCTGCGCCTGGCCCAGCCGGGCAGGACGTGGACCTTCAGAAAATCGCCCGCGTGCGTCAGGATCTCCCAGGCCGACCGGGCCAGGCGCGCCAGGATACTGCCGGAGCTGATCAGCGGCCCGGACAACAGCCGCATCAGGTCGGAGCCGGCCGGGTAGCGCACCGGCTCAATCGAGGTCACCTCGTCCAGCTTGAAGAACGAGGTGATGGCGATGCCCTGCGAGTAGTCGGTGTCGGTCCCGCGCGCCGTGGAGCCGAGCAGCGACTCGCTGTTGGTGCGCACGACCTCGCCCAGGCGCGGCGAGAGCGCCGGCAGCGATCCCGTGACGTCGCGGCAGCGGAAGAGCAGGCGCAGCGTGCCGAGCGTGCCCGCCGAGACCACCACGTTGCGCGCGCGCACGCGGCGCTCCGGCCTGACCAGCCAGGCCGTGGCGCTGCGGTAGACGACCTCGTAGCGGGCGCCGTCGGGCTGCCCGGCCGGAAGCGGGCGGATATCGCGGACTTCAGCCTCGGCCCGGACCTCAGCCCCCCACTTCTCGGCAAAGTACAGATAATTTTTGACCAGCGTGTTCTTGGCGTTGTGCCGGCAGCCGACCATGCAGCCGCCGCAATGGGTGCAGCCGCGCCGCTCCGGACCCTGCCCGCCGAAGAACGGGTCCGGCGCCGGCTCGCCCTCCCGGCCCGGCTCGCCGAAGTAAATGCCGACGGTGGTCGGCTGGAACGTGGCCGCGCGGCCCCAGTCGTCGGCGATGCCCTTCAGCACCTCGTCGGCCGCGCTCAGGCGCGGGTTGGGGGCGACGCCGAGCATACACCGCGCGGTATCGAAGTGCGGGCGCAGCACCGAACGCCAGTCCGCCAGATGGTGCCAGCCCGGCGCGGCGAAGAGCTTCTCGTCCGGCTCCAGGAGCACGGCGGCATAGCCCAGGCTGCCGCCGCCCACCCCGCTGCCGTGCAGGACGAAGACATCTTTGAAGAAACTCAGTTGCAGGATGCCGAAGGCGCGCACGACCGGGAACCACAGGTACTTCCAGAAGAGCCAGTTGGTCTTGGGGAAGTCCTCGTCGCGCCAGCGCTTACCGCGCTCCAGCACCAGGACCCGGTAGCCTTTCTCGACCAGGCGCATGGCCGAGACGCTGCCGCCGAAGCCGGAGCCGACGACCACGTAGTCGTAAGCGCCCGAAGCGTCAGAAGTCGACATTTTTCCCCTCGTAGGCGCACTCGAAGAGCCGGCGCATCTCGGCGCGGTCCGGGAGGCGCCGGGAGGCGACCAGGTTGGCGTCCAGGTCGGCCCGGTCGCACAGCGCTTCGAGCTCGGCCTGAAACGCGTCGCGCGGCACCCCGCACCCGGCGTAGCTCAGCGGCTGTCCCAGGCGGCGCAGCAGCTCACGAAAGGCCTCCGCCAGGGCCGGGCCGGCCTCGGCCTCGGACGTCACGGCCAGCCCGATGAAACGGGCCAGGTCCAGGTAACGGCCCACCCCGGCGTTGATGTTGTACTCGAGGGTGTACGGCAGGGCGACGCTCACCGCGCGGCCGTGCGGCAGGCCGAACAGGGCGCCGACCGAATGGCCCAGCGCGTGGGCCAGCGCCACCTGGGAATTGCTCAGCGCGATCCCGGCCAGCGTGGCGGCGTTGTGCATCTTCTCGCGCGCCTCGGCGTCCGCGCCGTCGGCGGCGACGCGCGGCAGGTAGGTGAAGATCAGCTGGGCCGCCTTCAGGCTCGGCCCGTCGGCGAAATCGTTGGCCCAGGCGCTGCTGAAGGCCTCGATGGCGTGGGTGAGCGCGTCCAGGCCGGTCAGCACCGTCAGCGACGGCGGCAGGGTCATCGCCAGCGCCGGGTCCACGATGGCGACATCCGCCAGCAGCTCGCGCGTGGCCACCGACAGTTTGCGCTTCTCCTGGGCGTCCGTGAGCACCGCCGCCCAGGTGGCCTCCGACCCCGTGCCGGAGGTGGTGGGGATGGTGATCAGGCGGGCCCTGGCGCGCAACCCAAACGTCTCCATCGGGCTGATGCCGGCCGGGTCGATGTCCGGGCGCTCGTACAGGGCCCAGGCCGCCTTGGCCGCGTCCAGCACGGAGCCGCCGCCCAGCCCGATGATCCAGTCCGGCTGCGCGGCCGTCAGGGCCGCCGCGCAACGGCGCACCGTCTCCAGGTCCGGCTCGGGCTGCACGTCGGCGAAGACGCTCACCGGGACGCGGGCCGCCTCCAGGCGGGCCCGCACCTGGCGGAACATGGCGCTGTCCG
Organism: Anaerolineales bacterium; assembly: GCA_034434015.1. Taxonomy (GTDB): domain Bacteria; phylum Chloroflexota; class Anaerolineae; order Anaerolineales; family UBA6663; genus SpSt-583. The sequence goes on along the minus strand of DAOUAB010000225.1, from coordinate 1,267 downwards.
CCAGGAAGGCGTCCGTCACGATCATCACCCGGCGGGCCGGCAGCGTCTCCAGATGGCTCAGGGCGTCGTCGCCGAAGACGACCAGCGGGGTGCTGAAGTACCACATGCTACGCCGCCTCGGGCCACTGCGTCTCGATCTGCGTGCAGCACTTCACCAGCGCCGTCGCGGCCTTGGGAGCGCGCATGACCTTGACCATCGGGCCGGTCAGCTTGAGCTGGCGCGTCACCAATCCCTGAATTGGATCGAGCTTGCCTTCGATGACCTTGCGCCAGATGGGCAGGCCGGCTTCGATGGTGAACTCCGGCGGCCGGGGGAGCGTCCCGTTCACCCGATACGCCGCGCGGCATTCCCCGTGCCACAGGTCCATGTAGAGCTGGACCAACTCCGGCACGCCGGGCCCCGGCTGGACGATGAAGGCGAAATCGCCCTCCCAGGACCGGGCGGCCTCGCGGTACTCGGCGCTGGCGTTCAGCCGGGCCATCAGTTCTTTGATCCAGTCGTCGGTGGGGAATGGGATCGGCATGGGGAACTCCACACAGAAGACAAATTACAGACCATCAGGCGAAATATGACCGGCGGTCAGTGCAAGTTTACACCATTACCGCGTTGCAATCAGGTCCCGAACACCCGGCGGCCGAGGCCACAGACCGTTTGACGCGCTCGCCTTTCTCGTCTGCCGACACGCCGGCGGCAGCCGTCAGCCGCGGCAAGCGGCCCTGGCCAGATTGAAGCAGGGGACAAAATGAGCATAGCCCAACGCGCCCGGCGCCTCATCTGTCTATCGTCCCGATTTTCCTTATCCGAAAGCACGGACCTCGCCAGAACGGATGAGCCAGCGTCCCGCCGCCGCGCGGCGCGCCGCCCTGAGCGGCTCGGCGAAGCCGGGCCGGCCGAAGGGTCGGGGTGGCGGACATTGACCACCAGCGGCGTAGGCACCCCGGTTGATTAACCGGATAGCCGCTCGCCGGCTTTTTCGACTATAATGACGCTACCATATGAGATCAGAAAGGAAAACCCACCATGGCGAGCGTCACCTACGATCACGTCGATAAGAAGTTCGGAGACAACCACGTTCTGAAGGACCTCAACATCAAAGTGGACGACAAGGAGTTCCTCGTCCTGGTGGGTCCGTCGGGATGCGGGAAGTCCACGGCCCTGCGCTGTCTGGCCGGGCTGGAGGAGATCACCAGCGGGCGCGTCCTGATCGGCGAGCGCGATGTGACCAACATCGCGCCCAAGGACCGCGACATCGCGATGGTCTTCCAG
>DAOUAB010000224.1:0-8672 GCA_034434015.1 Anaerolineales bacterium | reverse complement strand
CGCCGCCGGTCAACACGGGCGGGTTCGAGCTGGGCGGGCACGTGGACACGTTCGCGTTCCCGGAGAAGATGCTGTACGCGGGCATGACCTGGGTCAAGAAGCAGGTCCGCTGGACGCCGGGCATGGCGGCCTCCACCGTCGCCGGCACCATCAACGACGCCAAGGCCCGCGGCTTCAAGATTCTGCTGGGCGTGGTGGGCCACCCGGGCGACATCTCCGGCGGCGCGAATTACGACGCCTACGCCAGTTTTGTGGGCGAGCTGGCGCGGCTGGGCGCGGACGGCATCGAGGTCTGGAATGAGATGAACATCGACCGCGAGTGGCCGACCGGCCAGATCAACCCGGCCGCCTACGCCGATCTGCTGCGGCGCTCCTACAACGCCATCAAGGCCGCCAACCCCGGCACTCTGGTGATCTCCGGCGCCCCGGCGCCCACCGGGGCGGAGGGCGCCTTTGGCCTGGACCGGGTGTGGAACGACGACCGCTACATGCGCGGCCTGGCCGCGGCCGGCGCCGCCAGTTACATGGACTGCATCGGCATCCACTACAACGAAGGCATCGTCAGCCCGACGCGGACCTCCGGCGACCCGCGCAACCCGTCGGACTTCTACACCCGCTACTACCAGACGATGGTGAGCACGTATTACAACGCCTTCGGCGGGGCGCGCAAGCTGTGCTTCACGGAGCTGGGCTACCTCTCGCCGGAGGGCTACGGCCCGCTGCCCGGCAACTTCAGTTGGGGCGCCGACACCAGCGTGGCCGAGCAGGCGCAGTGGCTGGGGGAGGCCGCCAACCTGGCTAAGAACAGCGGCCTGGTGCGGCTGATGATCATCTGGAACGTGGACTTCCGCCGCTACGACGACGACCCGATGGGCGGTTACGCCATCGTCCGGCCTAACGGGACGTGTCCGGCGTGCGATGAACTGAGGAAAGTGACCGGGGGGCGCTAGAGTCCACGAAGAAACACGAAGAAGCACGAAGAAACACGAAGAAACACGAAGAAGCACGAAGGGGCACGAAGGGGCACGAAGGGGCACGAAGGGGCACGAAGGGGCACGAAGGGGCACGAAGAAACACGAAGGCCGCCTCTCGCGGCGGCCTTCGTCTTTGTGGCGCCCTTATGATCGCAGGCACAGGGCCGCGTCCGGGCGCTGGACGAGGACGGCGGATCGATCGGATTCTGGCGCGGCGCGTGGCTCAGCCGGTGGCACCCCGGCTGATAGGCGGCCCTCAGGCCCCCTGGATATGGTCGGGGTCCGGGCTGCCGGGGGCCGGTGCGCTGGCCGGCGGCGAGGGTTGATCAGGCCTCCGGCTTCAGGTAGACCACGGCCAGCGGCGGCACCGTGATCAGCGCCGAGTGCGGCTGGCCCTGCCAGGGGATCGGCTCGGCGGGGAGGCCGCCGGCGTTGCCCAGGTTGCTGCCGCCATAGGCCGCCGCGTCGCTGTTCAGAAGCTCGCGGTAGAAGCCGGGCCGGGGCACGCCCACCCGGTAACCGGTGCGCGGCACCGGCGTGAAGTTGGCGATCACCACCACCGCCTCGCGCTTCTCTTTGGCGTAGCGGATGAACGACACGATGCTCTGGTCCACATCGTGGAAGTCGATCCACTGGAAGCCGTCCCAATGGAAATCGACCTCGTACAGGGCGGGCTCGGCGGCGTACAGCCGGTTGAGGTCGCGCACGTACGCCAGCATCTGGCGGTGCCGCTCGGAACCCGGGCGATCCGGGTCCAGCAGATACCAATCCAGTTCGGTCTGGAAGTTCCACTCGTTCCACTGGCCGAACTCGCTGCCCATCATCAGCAGCTTCTTGCCCGGGTGAGCGTACATGTAGGCGTACAGCGCGCGCAAATTGGCGAAGCGCTGCCAGTCGTCGCCCGGCATCTTGTTGAGCAGCGAGCGTTTGCCGTAGACGATCTCGTCGTGCGAAAACGACAGCACGAAGTTCTCGCTGAAGGCGTAGACCATCGAGAACGTCAGGTTGTGGTGGTGGTAACGCCGGAAGATGGGCTCCTTTTGCATGTACTCGAGCATGTCGTGCATCCAGCCCATGTTCCACTTCAGGTCGAACCCCAGGCCGCCCAGGTAGACCGGCCGCGAGACCATCGGCCAGGCGGTGGACTCCTCGGCGTAGGTCAGCACGTCCGGGAAGTGCTCGTGGACCAGCTCGTTGAAGCGCTTGAGGAAGTCGACGGCCTCCAGGTTCTCGCGCCCGCCGAAGCGGTTGGGGATCCACTCGCCGGGCTTGCGCGAGTAGTCCAGGTAGAGCATGGAGGCCACGGCGTCCACGCGCAGGCCGTCGATGTGGTATTGCTCCAGCCAGAAGAGCGCGTTGGCCAGCAGAAAGTTGCGCACCTCGTTGCGGCCGAAGTTGAAGATGAAGGTGCCCCAATCCTTGTGTTCGCCCTGGCGCGGGTCGGCGTGCTCGTACAGGTGGGTGCCGTCGAAATAACCCAGCCCGTGCTCGTCCTTGGGGAAGTGGGCCGGGACCCAGTCTACGATCACGCCCAGCCCGGCCTGGTGGGCCTTGTCGACGAAATAGCGGAAATCATCCGGGGACCCGAAGCGCGCGGTCGGCGCATAGTAGCCGGTCACCTGGTAGCCCCATGAGCCGTCGTAGGGATGCTCGGCAATGGGCATGGTCTCGATGTGGGTGTAGCCCAGGTCTTTGACGTACGGCACCATCTCGTCGGCCAGCTCGCGGTAGGTCAGCCAGCGGTTCCCGTCGCGGCGTCTCCAGGAGCCGAGGTGCACCTCATAGATTGAGATCGGCGACTGGAGGGTTTGCCGGTCTTTCCGGCTGGCCATCCACTCGCCGTCGCTCCACGTGTAACGGCCCAGGTCATAGACGATCGAGGCGTTGCTGGGCCGCACTTCGGAGGCGAAGCCGTACGGGTCGGCCTTGTTGGCCATGTAGCCGTGGTAGCGGCTCTTGACTTCGTATTTGTAGACCGCGCCCGGCCCGACGCCGGGGATGAACAGCTCCCAGATACCGCTCGCGCCGCGCGGGCGCATCGGGTGGCGCCGGCCGTCCCAGTTGTTGAACGCGCCGACCACGCTCACCCGCAGCGCGCTGGGCGCCCAGACCGCGAACGCCGTGCCGGCCACGCCCTGGTGCAGCAGCGGGTGCGCGCCCAGCTTGTCGTAGGCGCGCAGCAGGTTGCCCTCGTTGAACAGGTAGAGGTCCATTTCCCCCAGCACCGGCGCGAAACGGTAGGGGTCCTCGACCACGGTCGTCCGGCCGTTCCAGTCCGTGATCTCGAACTGGTACACGAAAAACTCGTGCTCGTCCGGGAGGACCACCTCGAAGAAGCCCTGTTCGTTCACGCGCTCCATCGGGAAGAGCCGCTCGCCGCGCCGCACGGCGACGTCCCGGGCCTCGGGCTGGAAGGTGCGGATGGTCAGGCCCCGGCCCTGCGGCCCGGGATGCAGGCCGAGGACGTCGAACGGCGTGCTGGAATAGCCGCCGACGATGGCGGCGATGACGGAAGCGTCCACGGTGGGCATAGGGTCTCCTCTCAGAGTCGGCCGGCTCACGGCGCGCGGCCGCGTGGCATGACCGCTTGCGGCGAGATGCGCAGGTTCTCGGCCAGTTGCAGGGCGATGACGGGCGTCTGGCCGCCCAGGTCACGTAGATAATACAGCAATTGTTCCTGGGCGCGCCCGGGCCGAATCTCCAGGCCGAGGCGGTCGGTGGCGGTGAGGAGGCGGTTAAGGCGCAGGTACTGCTCGGTCTGGCTGCGCGAGTCCCCGGCCTGGACGATGGCCTGGACCCCGTCGCTGACGGCCTGCTCCAGCCGGCGCAGAGCCTCGCCGCGGTCCAGGGCGATGCCATCGCGCCGGGCCAGCTCCAGGACGCCGGCCAGGCTGGCCTCGGCCGCCTCGTCCGGCTCGCGCGCCAGCTCCGCCGCGGCCTGCGCCAGCTGATGGCTGAGCGTGTACTCGGCCGCCATGCGCAGCTCCGGCGGCACCGGCATGTGGGCCTCGCGCAGGGCGGCGATCGTGCCCAGGTGCTGCAGGTAAGTCTGCTGGTAGGTCCGGGCCAGCCCGGTCAGCAGTTCCTCGTCCAGCACCTTCATCAATCGGCGCCGGTCGGAGGGCGGCAGGTCTCCCAGGCCGTAGACCGTGGGGCCCAGGGCGACTTTGAGCAGGCGCATCAGGGACGAGATGCTGGTGTCGGGCGGGTGGTCGCTGAGCAGCGCGCAGACGCGCTGGCCGTCCTGCGGGTCCTGGCAGAAGACCACGGACGCGGCGAAGTTGAAGCCGCCCAGGTGCAGGGCCGCGTAGGACCAGCCGCTCTGCTGGCCGGTGAAATCCGAGGTCAGCCGCAGGTGGCCGCAGACCAGGTGATAGGGGCCAAGCTCGCGGATGAAGTTCTGGGTTTGTTCGACGCGAAAGGCGTGGCGCCGGAGGCGGATGGGGAACGGGTCCACCAGGGCGGCGATGGCGTAACTGGCGGCGACGCGCTCGGGCCGGATGGCGGCCGGCAGCACGAACTGCCGGTAGGCGTCGGCGCCGGTGCGGCAGGCCGGGGTGTTGCCCGGCGCCTGGGCCAGGTCGGCCAGCAGCGCGGCGGTCAGATCACGCGGCGTGAAGCGCGCGGCCAGATCAATGGCGCGCGCCGCGTACTTGAGGACCTGCGTGGTCTCCAGGCCGCTGATGTCGTCGAAGAACCAGCCGCAGCTGGTATACATGAACTGCGCGTGGCGCTGCATTTCCAGCAGCGTCAGGGCGCGCTCGCGCTCCTCGGCCGTCAGCTTGCGGCCGGCGTGCTTGTGCAGGAAGGCGTCGATGCGCTCCGGGGTGCGTTCCGGGAGGACCTCGCCGTAGGCGTCGCGCGCGCCCCACGGGTCGTCGCCGGGCAGCGCGTCGCCCTCGCGCTCGAACAGCCCGGCCAGCGCGTCGCGCAGGCGGTCCAGCGCGGCGCGCAGCGGCGCCCGCCAGCGCTGGTGGCCGCCCGGATGACGCCCGGTGTTGCACCCGCAGTCCCGGCTCCAGCGCCCCAGGCCGTGGGCGCAGCTCCAGGCCGTGTCCGGCTTGATCTGCACCTCCCAGGTCGGCGGGGCCAGGTCCAGGTAGGTGGCGTAATTCACCAGCGTGAAGCCGTCGGCCGGGGCGACATGCGTGCAGGCGTAGATCAGCGTGCGCTCGGCGTACTTCTTGTGATGGCCGAAGGTTTCGCCGTCGGTGGCGGCGTGGATGAGCTGCGGATGCGGGCGGCTCTGGTCCACGCAGCGCCAGAGCCGGTCCACCAGGCGCCGGCTGCTGCTCAGGGCGTCGCCGAAGCTCAGATCATGGGCCAGCGCGCCGTCGTAGAAGAACACGGCGATCTCGCGCCCGGAGGCCAGCCGGCACAGGTAGGCGCGCGACGGGTCGATGCGGCCGTCGCTCACGTCGTGCCAGTCGCCGCCGGCCAGCGGACGGACGCGCGCCGCCTGGCTCTGGGCCAGGATGACGAAGCGCATCCCGGCCTCGGCCAGCACCTCCAGCGTCTCGTCGTCGACGGCCGTCTCGGCCAGCCACATGGCCTCGGCCTCGCGGCCGAAGTGGTAGCGGAAGTCGGCCAGGCCCCAGCGCACCTGGGTGAGCTTGTCGCGGCGGTTGGCCAGCGGCAGGATCATGTGGTTGTAGACCTGGGCGATGGCGTTGCCGTGGCCCAGCCGTTTCAGGCTGGCGGCGTCGCCCTGGCGGATGCGGGCGTAGACGTCGGGCGCGTGCTGGCGCAGCCAGGAGAGCAGGGTAGGGCCAAAGTTGAACGACAAATACGCGTAATTGTTGAGGATGTCCACCACCCGCCCGTCGTCGCCGAGGACGCGCGCGAAGGCGTTGGCGCGGTAGCACTCTTCGTTGATGCGCTCGTTCCAATCATGGAACGGGGCGGCGGTCAGTTCACGATCGATCTCCTCGGTCCAGGGGTTTTCGCGGGGCGGCTGGTAGAAATGCCCGTGCAGGGTCAGATACGGCATGGCAGGCATTATATCCTCTTCGGTTGACCGTTCTGGTCCTTCGGACTACACTTCGCGCCACCTCAGGAGGTCGTGCCCGGCATGCTCACCCCGCCCCGGCCCAGTCTGCCTGTCTTGCGCAAGGCCTGGGAAGCGTTCACGCGTTATGGACAACTGATCGACGGCCTGCACCCGCTGGTCGCCGTCTCCTGGCAGCGTTGCGCGCCGCGCCTCAACCCGCACGCCGCGCCGCGCTGGGCGTCGCTGAACGACGATGTCCTGGCGCTCACGCTGCGGCAGAGCCAGCCGGTGCTGGCCATCGCCCGGCCCCTGCTCGAGGACGTTTACCAGTTGATGGAAGGCGCCGGCGTGATGCTGGTGCTGGTGGATGGCACCACGTGCGTCCTCGAATATTTGGGGGACCCCGCCGTGGTTGACGCGATGGGCGCGCTGGGAGTCCGGCGCGGCGTCTTCCTGCACGAGAACCAGATCGGGTCGATTGCGTTCTCGTCCGCCCTGCTGGACACCAGCCCGGTGAGCATGGTGGGCCCGGAACACTTCCTGGAATACTTCCACGGCGTGAGCAGCGCCGCCGCGCCGATTTTCAACCTGATCGGGCAGGCGGTCGGCGCGGTCGGTTTGCTGGCGCCGGTGGAGGCCTTCAACCCGTACGCGGCCGGCCTGGTGCTGTCGGTGGCGCGCGCCATCGAAAACCAGCTCCAGGCGGACGCCCTGACGGCCGAGGCCAACGCCCGGGCGACCGAGTTGAATTCGACCCTGAACGCGTCGTCGGACGGCGTGCTGGTGTGGAACGCGCACGGCATCCTGATGCACCTGAACGACCAGGCGGGCCGCCTCCTGCACCTGAAGCCGGCGGCGGTGATGGGGCGCCGTTTGTCGGACGCGCTGCGGCTGCCGGAGCCGCTGCGGGCCGCGGCCGAGGCGGGCGAGGATATCAACGAGATGGATGTGACGTTCCCGCTGCCGGAAGGGGCCACCGCCTGCCTGGCCAGCCTGCGCCTGGTGCGCCAGGCCGACGGCGCGCCGCTGTATCACATCCTGACCCTGCGCCGGATCGAACAGGTGCATCAGCTGGTCCACCGGTTGGTGGGCGCGCAGGCCCGGCTGACGCTGGACGACCTGGTGGGCGAGAGCCAGGCCGCGCGCCGGGTGCGGCGCCAGGCCCTGGCGGCGGCCGACGCCCGCGCCTGCGTGCTCATCCAGGGCGAGGCCGGCACGGGCAAGAACGTGCTGGCGCGGGCTATCCATAACAGCAGCCGGCGGGCCGGCGGGCCGTTCCTGTCCATCAACTGCCGGGCGGTGCCGCGCGACCTGGCGCTGGCCGAGTTCCTGGGGTTCGAGGCCGGGGCCTACGCCAGCGGCCACGCCGGGGGTCAGCCGAGCAAATTCGAGCTGGCCCACGGCGGCACGCTCTTCCTGGACGAGGTGGACGCGCTTTCGCTGGATATGCAGGCCGCGCTGCTGCGCGTCATCGAGGCCGGGGACGTAATCCGCCTGGGCGGCAAGAGCGTCGTGCCGGTAGACGTGCGCGTGATCGCGTCCAGTCATGTGCCGCTGGAGGAGCGCGTGGGGGAGGGCAGCTTCCGGTCCGATTTGCTCTTCCGGCTGAGCTCGTTCGTCATCTCGATCCCGCCGTTGCGCGAGCGCCCGGAGGATATTCCGCAGTTGATCACGCGCATGCTGGAGCGCCTGGCGGCCCAGATCGGGCACCCGGTGCGCCTGACGGCCGAGGCCCAGGCGGCGTTGCAGGGTTATCCCTGGCCCGGCAACATCCGCGAACTGGAATCCGTGCTGGAACGGGCGGCGCTGCAATGCGACGGCCGGCCGATAGACCTGGAGCATCTGCCGACGGTTGTGCGCGAGCGGCGCGCCATCGTGCCCGGCAAGGCGCTGACCGAGCCGGTGCGCAGCCTGACCGAGGCCGAGAAGGTCGCCATCCTCAGCGCGGCCCGCGCGGCCGGCGGCAACCTGACCCGGACGGCGCAACTGCTCGGCATCGGGCGGACGACGCTGTGGCGCAAAATGCGCGAGTTTGGCCTCTCGAACCACGATTTTTCCCCCCAATAGGCCAGTTTCTTTTTGAAACAGGCCGTACTGCGGTACTGTTTCAGTTTGAAACCAATTCACGTTTGTCGTTGACCCTCGTTCACTAACCCTTTATGGTGATGGAGTGTCTGCGCCCGGGTGGCGCGCACATCTTCCGGCCAGTCGGGGGAGTGGTTGCGCCCCAGCTGGCCCTTGTCATCTAAACGGCAACAATCGAGCAGGCTTTCACCTGGCATCTGCCCGTGATGGGCGGGGCCGTGAGGGTCTTTGCCTCAGCCGGTGGTGGCTGGCCACCAGGTGATAGTTTCGCCTTGCTCCGCGCCTGAAGGAGGTGATCCCGGACTCTAACTTCTGGCCGCCAGCGAACCCTTGTCACCTGAACCGCATCGTTCCCTATTTCCCAAACCACATCTCGGAGGCGTTCTAATGGACATGAAGATCCTCATCGGCGAAATCATCGGCACGATGATTCTCATCCTGCTCGGTGATGGTGTCGTCGCGGGCGTGTTGCTCGGCAAGACCAAGGGCAACAACGCAGGCTGGGTGGTGATAACCATCGCCTGGGCGATGGCGGTGTTCGTGGGCGCGTACTCGTCGGCGAACGTCAGCGGCGCGCACCTGAACCCCGCCGTCACCGTCGGCCTGGCCGTGGCGGGCAAGAC
>DAOUAB010000223.1:0-23092 GCA_034434015.1 Anaerolineales bacterium | reverse complement strand
GGCTCGCCGGGCGCCGGCGCCTCGTCGGCCACGTCCGCGCCGAACAGCTTGCCGGTCCGCACCCGGCTGAAGAGCACCGGGATGGCCCAGTCGGTGCGCTTGGCCTCGAAGACCACCTGCCGCGCCTGGTTGAGGGCGCGGTCCACCTCGCCGTGCTCCACCAGCCGCCGGTAGAACTCGGCGGCCAGCTCGCGGGCCGTGACGATCGGCACCTTCTCCTGCATAGCCACGATGGCGGGCAGCCCGATCTGCACCAGGCGCGGCGCCAGGCCGATGAACGGGTGCTCGGCCGCCGCGTCGCGCGTGGCGCTCTCACACGCCACCAGGAAGGTGAGGTGCGGCAGCGGGTCCACGCCGGCCAGCCGCGCCACGATCTCATCGTCGCGCACGGCCTGCCAGCTCCCATCGTCCTTTTCCAGGTGCAGCCAGGCGAAACCCGGCCCGCGCTCTTCGCCCTTCTTGCGTTTGAAGTCGCCGTGGCCGATGAAGTGCAGGATATGGCAGCCGGTGACGTAGCGGATGACGTTGTCCAGACTGGCGGCGCCCTCCAGGATGTCCCAGTCCTCCACCTCCAGCCGCGCGCGCTGCTCGGCCGACAGCCCGGTGCGGCCGGGCAGCGCCGTGATCTGCACGCGATCGGTGCGGCGCAGCTCGCTCAGCCCGCGGCGCAGGTTCTCGAGCTCGGCCTCGACGTCCACGGGCGTCAGGCCGGCGGGCAGGCCGGCCGGGTTGGCGACCACGATCAGCATCTTGAGCGGCGTCTCGGCGACGGGCTTGGGCTCCTGCGTCTCCAGGCTGGTGTAGCGCGAGAAGGGCGTCAGCGCCGAGGTGGTGAGCGGCACCAGCTGGCCTTTGAGGGGATGGTGCAGGCGTTCCCATTGCAGGGCGTGCAGCTCCACGGCCTGGGCGTCGATCCACAACCGCACGCGCAGCCGGCCGCCCTTGCCGGCCTCGGCCCGCCCGGTCGCCCGGTCATAGGCCCGGCGCATCTCGCCGGCGAAGAGCGCCTCAAACAGCGTCTGGCCGTAGGCGCGCGCGTCCAGCTGCTGGCTGACCAGCGCCGCCCGGTCGATCTTCAGCCGGCCGCCCGAGAAGCGACTGCCGTCGTCCAGCTCGGCTTCTACCGGATAGAAGCCGTCTTGCTCTTCCCAGGCGAAAATGCGGATCAGCAGATCGGTGTAGTCGCCGGCCATAGAACGGGTCTCCTGTGAGAGGGAGCGGAGTCCATCATCAGAACACAAAGGCGCGAGGACGCGCAAAAGGTTCCGCGCGTCCTCGCCCCCGGCCCCTCCCCGGGTGGAGGCGCGCCGGGGGGAGGGCGGCAGGTAGAAGTTCGCGCGCCTTCGTATCTCGACGACCAGGACAAGATCTTAACCCGCCTGCGTCACGCGCCGGTAATGCGCCATCTCGGCCAGGACCTGGTTGACGAATTTCCACGCGGCCGGCAGGCTGAGGACCACGCCGCCGGGCGTCGCCAGCGATCCGGCGAAGCGCAGGGACAGCAGGAACACGCGCAGGAGCAGGTTGCGAGACGCGACGGCGGCTTTGAGTGACCGTTGGTGCAGGTCCACCTCGTCGGCCACGCTCCGGCCCCGCCATTCGGTCTCGGCGTCGCCCAGCCAGGTGAGCGCGGTGTGGGCGACGACCCGGCCGCCGAGCGCCGTCTCAACGTAGGTGTGATACAGGATGGAGCGCTGGACGCGCTCGAGGATGGGGCGCAGTTCGTCCAGGGCGGATCGCCATTCGGGCGGCAAGGCTAATGGCTCGCCCGGCGCGCCAAAACTGACCGGCGCGGCGGCGGGTTGACGCAGCTCAGCGAGCGACTCGAGCAGGGCGCGCTCGGGCTCTGGCATCGCTTCGCCGGCCGCGAACGAGAGGGCGCCCTCGGCCGCGGCGCGCGCCTGTTGCGCGGCCGAGTCCAGGCGCTGCTCGGCGGCGGGCACGGCCTCGGCGGCGGCCTGGAGTTGCGCCAGTTGCTCATCGAGCCGGGCGGCGGCGGCGGCCGGATCAGCCGGCAGGTCGGACCGCCAGACGCTGCCCTCCGGCGGCGCGCCCGGCGCGGCGAAGGAGACCGGGCCGGCGGCCGGAGCGTCCCAGGCCGCGAACAGGCCCGCGAGGTCGGGCGACGGGCTGACAGGCGCCGGGGCGACGCTCATGCCTTGAAGAGCGCGCCGATGGTGCGGATGATCTCGGCCCGGTTCTGGCGGGCCTGGGCCACCATGCCCTCGTGGATCATCCACAGCGCCCGGTCAATGTCGTCGTCCTTGCGCGGGACGATATGCTCCTCGTCGCCGTCCAGCCGGATGATGGATTTAGCCTCGCGCACCGGCTCGGCCCCGGCCTCAGCCGCGGCCAGGTGCGTGCGCACTTCGACCGTGGTGACCTTGTCTATCATCCGGACCAGCGCCTGGCTGATCCTGCGGATGACCTCCTGCAGGTCATCGCGCGCCTTGCCGAAATCCGGCAGCAGGCCGTAGTTGACGTCGCCGGCCTGGCCAGACACGGCGCTCGCGGCGGCCGGGGCCGGCGTGTCGCCGGCCTGGCCAGACACGGCGCTCGCGGCGGCCGGGGCCGCGCCCGGCGTGTATCGGGCGTCGATGACGTACGCGCGCTCCAGCGGCTGGTTGCCCGAGCCGAGGGTCAGCCGCACCGCCGGGTCGCCCAGGACCACGTAGCCGCGCGCGTCGTTGTTGGCCGTCCACAGACTGCCCAGCTTGACGTTGTCGGGCGTGAAGGGGTGGACCTCCTGCAGGAAGTCGGTGAGGTCGGAGGACAGCTCGGCGTAGCGCTCGTTGAAGTATTCCATGCCCCAGCCGATCCGGTCGCCCTTCATCAGGCGCTCGAGCGTGCTCTCAAAGGCCGCCAGTTGCTTGCCGGTTTTCTCGGTGTGGAAGGACACGCCCCAGGCGCGCTCGACGTGGCCGACCACGGCCAGCGCCCCGCCCTTCTCGTGGCTGAGCAGGCGCATGGGCAGTTGCGACAGGAAGGCGTGCGGGGCGATCTCGCCGCGCTTGGTCTGCCGGGAGAAGTCGTCCAGCCTGGGCGTGCCGGCGCCGTAGCAGGCGAAGAAGAACGCGATGCGGCCGAGCAGGCGCGCCTCGGCGGTGATATCGTCGGCCGCCAGGTAGAAATCCTGGGGGATAGGCTTGCGCCAATCCTCCGGGCCGGGCCAATCCTGGCACAGCAGCGCGCCCTGGTGCGGGAACTGGCGCTTGTCGCCGTTGTCGAACCCCATCCCGTGGCTGGCCGTGAACAGCAGGGCCGGCGTCTCGGGGCCGCCGAGCACCTGCGCCAGGCGGCTCTTCCTGGCCTGGTCGGCCAGGATCGTGTCCACGGCCCAGCCGCTCAGGCGCGGGTTGGACTTCAGGCTGGCGCTCAACGGATCAACCAGTTCCTTCGCGCTGAGCTGGGTGGCCGGGTCCTTGGGGTTGGCGACGCCGAAGAACGTCGCCCGCCTGGGCAACGGGTATTGGCCGCTCTCGGCGGCGACGACGCTCTGGGCGTAGTAAGCGTAGTGCTCGAGCTTGTCGAAGTGCAGGCGGCCGACGGCGCGCTGCACGTCGAGCTGATATTGAAAACGGTAGGGGATGGTTTCGGGATCGCCGACGATCAACAGGTAGTAGGGCATCTGCTCGGGATCCGCCGGGCCCGGCCCCACCTGGAAGCGTTCGAGGAATTTCTGCTTGCTCTCGTTGGGCCGGTAGCCGTCGGCGTCGGCGTACTCGCGGTACAGGCGCCCGGCCTGTTCCCGGCGCAGATTGAGCAGCGGCGCCAGCGCGTCGCGGATGGCCGGGACCCTGTCCTTGTCTTTGAAGGCGAAGATCACGCCCCAGCCGGATTGAGACAGGTCGCCGGGGTCCACGCCCTCTTTGACGCCGAAGTGGCCCTCGGTGGCGTCCTGTTTCTTCTGGCGCAGGACGCTCAGGTCGTCGGGGCTTTCGGCGACGATCTCGGCCGCCCGCTCCGGCTCCACCGACAGGTCCAGGTCGCCCTGGATAGCCCGGGCCAGGTCATCCGGCGACAGGGGCGGCGTCTCGTACGCGCCGCTGGAGCCGTTGATGCCATTGAAGTACAGGACGCCCGAACTGGCTTGGTCTGACATCGCGTATCCTCCGTATCCGGTTGCTGCGGGCCGTGCTGTGGGGCCGGGAACGGAGGCTAGTATACAGCGATTTCAGACCGGGGCGGTACGAAAACGGATACGGCAGACGACTTACACCACGACACACGAAAGGCCGTTTTTCGAATTTTGTGTAATTCCCCACCAGCCGGGCGCGCCGCCGGGCCTGGACAGGCCGAACGGTTGTCATAAATCGCCCTTCGACTGCGGCCGTTCGGGCCGCGACCGCTCGACAGGCTCACGGCTCGGCCTGCCTCGGAACGCGGCCCGCAGTCGAGAGGGGCGTAAATGGAAACAGAATCCGCTATAAGCAACACTCTCCTGGTGGTCAGGCCCGGCTCCCTCGCCGGCGGACGAGCCGCCAGACCAGCCAGCCGACCAGGGCGAAGGGCCCGATCACCACGACCACCCAGATCAGCACATCGGCCAGGAAGGCGAAGAGGCCGAACGTCACGCCGAACGCCTGCGAGAACGTCCGGCCGGGGTCCCAGCCCCACAGGCGCGGCGGCGCGGGCAACACGATCACGGACCGGACGGGCTGCAGCGCGACCACGATGTGCGTGAACGTGTTCCAGTCGTCCCGGCCGATGGGCTTCGGCTCGCTCGACACGGTCTCGCTCACCAGCGTCCCCAGGCCGAGCAGGGCCGCGCGCAGGCCGTCGAAGTTGGGGACCGGCACCGCCAGGGTCAGGGTCTCGTACCGGCGGCCCTCCGCCGTCCAGGCCCGCGACTCGACCAGGTAACCGCCATAGTCGCCGGCGTAACCGATGGCGCGGTCGGCGGCGGCGTTCACATCCGCGACCTCCAGGGTCAGGTAGGCGGTATAGACCACACGCGCGCCGGCCGGAGCAGAGACGCCCGAGCGCGGCTGGGCGCCGATCAGGCGCGGCGCGCCGCCGGGCGAACACGCCGCCAGGACCAGCAGAGAGAGCAGTGACCAGAGACTGAGACGGGTTTTCATGGCATAAGCCTCCATCTTGACTGCAATGGCCCATGCTGTTAAGCCAGCCTGATTCAGCTTAGCCCGGGCCGGCGGCGAGGGCTTGACAAGGGGTTGATAAGGAATTGACAGGGGCGGAGGGCGGCAGTCGGGGACCGCTCTAAAGTGCGCGGCCGACCAGCGCCGCGGTCAGGTAAAGCAGATGCCGGGCGCGCCGATCCAGGTTGGCGTGCTTGAGCGCGCCGAGGCAGGCCAGGCAGAGCGCCAGGTGATACTCGCGGGGCTGGGCGGGGTTGGCCAGGCAACGGGCGGCGAGCTGATGGAGCACGGCGAGCAAAGCCGGGGGCTGAGGGCGGGTCGCTGATCGCTGATCGTCAGCGACCAACGACCACAGCTCCAGGTAGTCTTGCGCCGCCGCGCTCTGCGGGGCCAGGATGTGGGCGATGACCTCGGCCTCCAGGTGGGCGAAGTCGAACAAGGGGTGGCCGTCGCGGGTGCGGGCGAAGTCGATCAGCCACACGAAGCCGCCCGGCCCGACCAGGACATTTTCCAGGTTCAGGTCGCCGTGGATGGTGGACAGGCTGCCGGCGACGGTCTCGGCCAGCCAGGCGGGCAACCGCGGCAGGGGGTCGGGCAGGCCGAGCAGGTCCAGCCCGGCCACGGCCTCGCGCAGCAGGGTCCCGCGCGTGGCGACGACGCGCGCCACGGCGCCATCGGGCGGCCTGACGCTCAGCCAGCGCACGCGCAGCGGCGGCTCGCCGGGCTGCGGCTGGCCCATCAGCGAAAGCGATTTCCCATCCTGACGCAACTCCGTCTCGGGGAAGCGGCCGACGCGGACCAGGTCGCCGACCTTCACGCGCAGGGCCGCCGGTCCCGTCGCCGGACCGAGGGACGCGGCGGGCGCGCCGGCCGCCGGCTCCAACACCACGTGCGCGGGCAGCAGCCGGTCGTATTCCTGGGCCAGGCGGAACGTGTGCGCGCGGCGCTGGAGCCACCAGTTGGGGCCGAAGGTCTCGAACAACTTGAGCAGCAGCGCCGGGTCCGGGTCTTTGAGCAACGCCTCCCGCAGACTGGCCGGGCGCTGGCCGGGCTCGGCGATGAAGGTGTAGCGGAGGGCGGCTTTGCCCCTCCCGTTCCGGCCCTCCCCCCGTGGCGCGTGCGCCGTAGCCGTAGCGGGAGGGAGAAAGACAGGCTCGTCCTGAATGCGCGCCGTCATGGGCGGCAGGGTATCTTTGACGTAGGTTTCGTAGTTGCGGTGCTCGAGCTCGATGGCGCGGCGCTCGCCGAGCTTGACGATGGTGTGGGCGTCGGCGCGGCCGTCAGCCCGGATGGGCAGCGCCAGCAGGGTGCGCGCGCCGGAATAGCCGGACCGGAACTCGTTCTCGATCACCAGGCGCGCGTAGCGCCGGAAGAGCGTCTGCAACAGCGCGCGCTCATCCGCCGCGATCGCCAGGCCGGGCGGCGGCTCCACGCTCAGGGCCGGGTTCGGCTGTGGGCCGGCCGGGCGCGGCTTAAGGCGAAACGTCAGCGCCGCCACGCTGACCCCGCCGCCCGTCATCAGGCCCAGGATGCCGAGCCACATAGCCTGGCCCGTCGTCAGCCCCAGAAAAGAAGCCACCTGGATCGTCAGCGCCCTGGAATAAAGCTGCGCCTCGCGGGCGCCCGCCGGCCCGACCCAGCGCAGCCGCACATCCAGAGTGAGCCGGTGCCGGCCGGCCGCGCGCGGCGTGATGGTCCAGCGCCAGGTGACCGGCTCGCCCGGCGGGAGCGGCAGGACCTGCTCGGCGGCGGGCGCCAGGTCGAAGCCCACGCCCTCCAGCCGCGCCAGCCCGAACAATTCGTAGCCGCCCGGCCGCGGCACCGCCACGGTCTGGGTGATCACCTGATTGTCGGGGAACTCGGTAGTGACGGTGTAGCCGCCGGCGGACGGGAAGAGCGACAGGCGCACGCTGTCGGAATCGCCCAGGCGCAGGCGCGGCGGCCACTCCACCTCCACCACGCGCACCTCGGCGGCGGCGGTCGGCGACGCGGATTGAGTCGGCGGCTGGCCAGGGGCGGTGGCCGTCGGCGGGATGAGGGTCGGCGCCTCGGTCCGCACTGCGCCGGCATCCGGCCGGGTTGGTTCAGGCGCAGACGTGGGCGCGGGGGCACGGGAAGACTCGGCGGCCGGGGCCTGGGTGACCGGCGTATCGCCGGCGGGCTGAGTGACCTGCGGGGCCGGAGTGGCCGCGGGCGCGCAGGCGGCCAACATGAGGGCGGCCAGGCCGAGCCCGGCCAGGAGGACGGGCAGACGCCGGATCATGGCGGCGGCACGAACAACGTGGGCGCAGGGCGCACGCGGTCCTGCGCGCGCTCCACCGGCCAGACCACATAGAGCAGCGCGCAGGTCGCGACGGCGACGAGCGTCAGGCCGAGGCACAGGAGCAGCAGGCGGCGCGGCAGGGTCATCTGCGAATAGTATAATCCACTCGAACCCTCATGGCCGACCCTGACACGTATCCCAGCGACTACCGCGCCCGCGAGATCAACGCCCTTCGGTCGGCGGCTCAGGCCGGCGAGTGCGCGGCCGTGCTGGGCCTGAGCGGCGCGGGCAAGAGCAACGTCCTGCGCTGCCTGGCGGAGACCGGCTCCACCGACGCCCACCCGTTTGTGCTGATCGACGCCAACCGGCTGCCGGCGCCCACGGCCGAGGCGCTGCTGGGCCTGGCGGTCCGGGCGCTGGGGGACACCGGCGAGCCCGGCGCGGCGCCGGACGCGTTCACGGCGCTCGACGCCCTGATTGATAGACGCCTACGCGCGGCGGAAGGTTCAGGCCGGGCCGGTCTGACGTTGATGATTGACCGGTTCGACGCGCTGGCCGGCAGCCAGGCCGTCTTCGGGCAACTGCGCGCGCTGCGCGACGCGCACAAATACCGGCTGACATACCTCATCGCCGCGCGCCGGCCCCTGGACGCGCACAACGAACTGGCCGAGCTGTTCTTCGCCAACACCCTCTGGCTGGGGCCGCTGAGCGAAAGCGACGCGCGCTGGACCGTGGCGCGCTACACGGCGCGCCGCGGACTGAACTGGGAGACGCGGACGGTGCGCGCCCTGATTGACCTCACGCGCGGCTACCCGGCCCTCCTGCGCGCCGCCTGCGAGGCGGTCGCCGGCGGCGCGACGCTGTCCGTCCCGGCGCTGGCGGCGCACCCGGCCGTGAAGGCCCGGCTGGACGAGTTCTGGGCGGACCAGCCGACCGATGAGGAGCTGCGTCTGTGCGGGCTGGCCGATCTGCCGTTGCTGCTGGCCGGCTGGCCGCAGCCCAAAGGCGGTCCCGGTTTCGACACGGCCCGGCCTCCGGCCACGGCCGGCTTCGACCGGACCCGCCTCACCGCGAAAGAGAATCTGCTCATGGAATATTTTCTGGCCCACCCCGGCGAGGTGTGCGCCAAGGATGACCTGATTCGGGCCGTCTGGCCGGAGGATCGGATCTTTGAGCAGGGCGTGCGCGACGACAGCCTGGCGCAGTTGATCCGGCGTCTGCGCGAGAAGATCGAGCCGGACCCGGCCCGCCCGCAGCACATCCTCACCGTGCCCGGCCGGGGCTACCGCTTCACTTCCTGACCTCCCACAGCCGCACCAGGCCGTCCGGGCTGAAGGCCGCGCCCCCGGCGTCCCGCCGCGCGGGTGGCAGGCCAGGCTGAACACGGCCCCGGCCCGGACGGCGGCGTGGCGGCTCGGCTGTGGGAGCCGTGGGCGTCCGGTCCGAGCGCCGTCAACGCCGCTAACGCCAACCGGCCGGCTTTCACCGAGCGCATACGGCCTCTTCTCAAATGTCTTCGGGCTCTTCCGGTTCGGGGGGCGGCGGGCTATAGGGCTGTCCGTCCGGCATGATCGTGGCGGTGGACAGGGTCGAGTCGCTGAGCTGGGCCAGGTGGATTTTGGCGCCGCGCAGGTCGGCGCCGCTGAGATCGGCCCCCTCCAGCAACGCCCCGCGCAGGTTGGCGCCCTGCAAGTTGGCGCCGGCCAGGTTGACTTCAAACAACTCGGCGCCGAACAGGTTGGCGTTGACGAGCGTGACCCGGCGCAGGTCGGAGCGCGTCAGGTCGGCGCGTGTCAGGTTCGCCTCCGTCAGGTCGGCCCCCAGCAACAACGACTCGCGAACGACCGCTTCGAACAGGTCGGCTTCCTTAAGATTGGCGTTGATCAGATCAGCGCGCAAGATGCGCGAGTCGTTCAGCCGGGCCCGGAACAGGTTCGCGCCGCGCAGGTTCACGCCGTTGAGCTGGACGGCGGACAGATCGCGATAAGCCAGCTGTAACGGCGCCGGCTGGCGCAGGAGGGCGGCGACTTCTTCAATGGTGAGCGGCATCCGACCTTGCGGGGCCACGGCCGGGCGAGCCGGCGCGCCGGGGTGCGCCGGGCCGGCCGGGACCCCCACAAGTGTAACGCGGCAGGCGAGCGTGTCAAATTACCCCGCCGCCGGCGCGGGCGCGGCCGGGATGGCGGCCGCCTCGGCCGCAGCGGGCGCGGCGATGTTCATGGCTTTGGGCGCGACCTTGACGAAATGCCGGCAGCCGCTCTCCCAATTTTGGAGCAGGGCTTTGCCCAGCGCGCTGCGCGTCAGCGCCACGTGCCGCTCGACGCGCCGCCGCAGGTCGGCCAGATCCTCGGCCGAGGGCGCGCACACATCCACCAGCTCGCGGTTGATGCGCCGGAGCGACCAGCCGTCATCGAAGAGGTAGGCCACGCCGCCGGTCATGCCGGCACCAAAGTTGTAGCCGATGGCGCCCAGCACCACCACCACGCCGCCGGTCATGTACTCGCAGCCATGATCGCCCAGGCCCTCGACCACGGCCTCGGCGCCGCTGTTGCGCACCGCGAAGCGTTCGCCGGCGCGCCCGGCGATGAACACCTCGCCGCTGGTCGCGCCGTACAGGCAGGTGTTGCCGGCCAGCACGAAGCCCCAGGTGTCGCGGTCGTCGCCGGCGTCGGCGTCCACCGGCGGAGGCGGGACCTGCGGCGCCGGCGGCAGTTCGGCCGCGGACGGCGGATAGATCACGATGCGGCCGCCGCTCAGGCCCTTGCCGACGTAGTCGTTGGCCTCGCCGCACAGGGTGAGGTGCAGGCCGCGGACCGCGAAAGCCCCGAAGGATTGGCCGGCGGTGCCGCGCAAGCGCACATCCACGGCGGCGCCGCGCGCCGGCTGCGCCGCCCATTGGCCCGCCAGCCGCGCCCCGAAGGTGCGATCGCTGTTGGCGATGACGTAGAAGAGCTGGCCGTGGACGGCGCCGCCGGTCGCCAGGCGCGCGTAATCCTGCACGAGCTGGTCGTTAAGCGGCGAGGCGGTCGGCACGCGGTTCGGCTCGCCCAGGTAGCGGCGCGGGCCGTCCGGCGGCGGCGCCAGCAGGGCCGAGAGGTCCAGCCGCTCGGCTTCCGCGCGGCCCGGCCGCGCCGGGCGCAACAGTTCCACGCGCCCGACGATGTCGTCCCAGGTCGCCGCGCCGAGCCGGTCGAGCAGCTCGCGCACCTCCTCCGCCACGTACAAGAAGAAGGCCATCACCTGCTCGGGCGTGGCGTCGAACCTGGCGCGCAGATCGGGCCGCTGCGTGGCGATGCCGGCCGGGCAGGTGTTGAGGTGACAGGCGCGCGCCATCAGGCAGCCCTCCGCCACCACGGCCGCCGTGCCGAACGAGACCTCGTCCGCGCCCAGCAGGGCGGCGATGACGGCATCGCGCCCGGTCCGCATCCCGCCGTCGGCGCGCAGTCGGACGCGCCCGCGCAGGCCGCTGGCGATGAGCATGCGCTGGGCCTCCACCAGCCCCAGCTCCCAGGGGATGCCCGCGTACTTGATGCTGCTGAGCGGCGAAGCGCCGGTGCCGCCCGAGTTGCCGCTGATCAGGATGATATCCGCCCCGGCCTTGGCGACGCCGGCCGCGATGGTGCCCACGCCGGACTGCGCCACCAGCTTGACCGAGATTTTGGCGCGCGGGTTAACCTGGCGCAGGTCGTAGATCAACTGCGCCAGGTCCTCGATGCTGTAGATATCGTGGTGCGGCGGCGGCGAGATGAGCGTGAAGCCGGGCGTGGCGTGGCGCACGGCCGCGATCTCGGCCGTCACCTTGTGGCCCGGCAGTTGGCCGCCCTCACCCGGTTTGGAGCCCTGGGCCATTTTGATCTGCAGCTCGTCGGCCGAGGCCAGGTAGGCGGTCGTCACGCCGAAGCGGGCGGAGGCCACCTGCTTGATGCGGTCGTCGGCCTCGGTGCGGTACTGCGCCGGGTCCTTGCCGCCCTCGCCGGAATTGCTCAGCGCGCCCAGCCGGTTCATGGCGATGGCCATGGTCTCGTGGGCCTCGCGCGAGAGCGCGCCGAAGGACATGGCGGCGGTGGAGAAGCGACGGAGGATAGCGCGGACGCCCTCCCGGCCCCCTCCCCCGCCCGCGGCGTCGACGGGGGAGGGCCGGGGTGGGGGCGCCAGCTCCAGCAAATCCCTCGGGTCCACGGGCCCCCGGTCGTGCTGGAGCTGGCTGTAGCGCCGGTAAGCGGCGTAACCGCTCTCCCAATGCCCGTTCAGGACGCCGGGCGTCCGCACCGCCTCATGCAGGGCATGCACGATCTGCGGGCTGTAGGCGTGCAGCTCGCCATGGCGCTTGAACTTGTAGAAGCCGGGGCTGTCCAGGCTGGCTTTCTCCTGCCCGAAGGCGGCCTGATGCCAGCGCCGGCCGATCGCGGCCACGCCGTCCAGGTCCAGGCCGCCCAGGTGCGCGGGTGTGCCCGCAAAACAGCGCGCCACCAGCTCCGGGTGCAGGCCGATGATCTCGAAGATCTGCGCGCCGCAATAGGCGTCCACCGTGCTCACGCCCATCTTGGACATGATCTTGAGCAGGCCGTGCTCGGCGGCATGGAAGTAGCGGTAGGCCACCTCGGCCGGCGAGTTGGCGCCGCGGTCCAGCTCGACGGCGGTCGCCAGCGCCAGGTAGGGATGGATGGCGGCGGCGCCGTAGCCGATCAGGCAGGCGAAATGATGGACATCGCGCGGCTCGCCGCTCTCGACGACGAAGTCCACGCGGGTGCGCAGGTCGCGCCAGAGCAGATGATTGTGGACGGCCCCCAGCGCCAGCAGCGAGGGGATGAACGTCTGCCCGGCGTCCACGCCGCGGTCGCTCAGGATGAGGACCTCGGCGCCGGCCCGCACGGCGGCCTCCGCCTCCGCGCACAGCCGATCCAGCGCCAGTTGCAGGCCGGGGCCGTCTGCCTGCTCCAGCGGAAACAGGGTCGAGAGCGTGACGGCGCCCAGGTGCGCATCGGCGCGCAGGGCGGCCAGGTCGCGCCCGGTCAGGAAGGGCGTGTCCAGCTCGAGCAGTTCGGCCTGCACCGAGGTCTCCGCCAGGAAGTTGCGGCGCGCGCCCAGGCGCACCTTGAGCGACATGACCAACTGCTCGCGCAGCGGATCGATGGGGGGATTGGTGACCTCGGCGAAACGCTGGCGGAAGTAGCTGAACAGGGGGCGCGGCTTGTCGGACAACACGGCGCTGGGCGTGTCGTCGCCCATCGAGCCGATGGCCTCGGCCTGGGCCTCGATCATCGGGCGCAGGATTGTCACCAGCTCCTCGGACGTGTAACCGAAGGCGGCCTGCTGGGCGACCAGGGACGCAGGCTGGTGAACGGCGGTCGGCGCCGGGTCGTTCGCTGCCGGGCTTTCGTCCCCGGTCTTTCGGCTGTCGTCCAGCCGCCGCACGCCGCGCCGCACCCACGCCCCGTACGGCCGGCGCACAGCCAGCTCGCCCTTGGCCTGGCCGTCGCGCATCACCACGCCGCGGGCGGTATCGACCACCAGCATCTGGCCGGGGCCAAGCTTGCCTTTGTGCTGCACGCGCGCCTCGTCCACCGGCACGATGCCGGCCTCCGAGCCGGCCGCCACCAGCCCGTCCTCGGTGATCAGGTAACGGCACGGGCGCAGGCCGTTGCGGTCCAGGGCGGCGCCGGCCAGCGTCCCGTCGGTGAAGACCAGGGCCGCCGGGCCGTCCCAGGGCTCGGTCAGGCAGGTATGGTATTCGTAGAAGTCACGCACCGCCTCAGGCAGGTCCGGCAGCTTCTCCCAGGCCGGCGGCGTCAGCATCGTCACGGCGTGGTGCAGGTCGCGGCCGCCCAGCGCGAGCAATTCGGCCACGTTGTCCAGCATGGCCGAGTCGCTGCCGTCCGGGTCAATGACGGGCCGGAAGGCGTCAGCCGGCGCAAATTCGGCGGCCAGCAACGGCTCGCGCGCCTTCATCCAGTTGACGTTGCCCTGCAGCGTGTTGATCTCGCCGTTGTGGCACAGCACGCGGAAGGGCTGGGCGCGCTGCCAGGTGGGCAGCGTATTGGTGCTGTAGCGCTGGTGGAAGACGGCGATGGCGACGGCGTAATCCGGGTCGCGCAGGTCGGCGTAGAAACCGGACAACTGCGGCGCGTTGAAGAGGCCCTTGTAGACGATGGTGCGCGCGGACAGCGACGGCACGTAGGCGCCGTGCTGGGCGCGGGCCTGGCGCTCGAAGCGCTTGCGGGTCAGATAGAGTTGCTGCTCGAAACGACGGGGCGGACAGGGCGAGGCGGGGATGATCAGGGCATGACGGATGACGGGCTGGGTGGCGCGGGCGCGCTCGCCCAGGCGGGCGGGATTGACCGGGACCTCGCGCCAACACAACACCCGCAGGTCGTGCGCCTGACAGTCCGCCTCGAACAGGCCCTGACAGAGCGCCTCCGTGCCGGGCTGGAAGAAGAAGACGCCCACCCCGATCTGCTCCGGATCGACGGCGCGCCCGGTCAACCGCTCGGCTTCGCGCGCGAAGAGCGCGTGGGGCAGCGGCGTCAGCACGCCGGCCCCGTCGCCGGTCGCGGCGTCGTCGGCCATGGCCCCTCTGTGCTCCAGGCGGACAAGCGCCTCCAGGGCCTGGCGCAGGATGGCGTGGCTGGCGCGGCCGTGCTGGTCGGCCACAAAACCGATGCCGCAATTGCCGCGCTCGACGCGCAGCGGGTTCAAGGGCTGAAAGAGCGGCGCGTTGTCCATCACGGGACCTCCCGAACGGGGCGTGATCTGGCTGCAAAAGAACAGGCGCAAGCCGAAGCCGGCTTGCGAGACAGTCTAATGAAGGTTGGGGAGGCTGTCGTCCCCGGACGGGGCCATTTGTGGACAGCACCCATCCAGGTAGTCGAGAATACCCAATATGAGCAAGGGTTTTTTGGGGAGAATCAGAGGGGCGGCCAGGTGGCCGCCCCTTGAGGAGCATACTCGCTCAGGAAAGCGCTTAATCGGCGGCGCCGGCAGGCAGGCGCGTCGGCAGCGAGCCCCGCGCGGCCTCATGGAGGGCGTCCGGCGACGGCTCCCAATCCTTGGGGTAACCCTCGGCGCCCATCTCGGGCAGATCCAGACCCTTCAACTCGACCTCGGCCGAGACCCGCAGCAGGCCAAAGGCGGCCAGGATCCGGAAGAACACGTAAGACAGGCCGAAGACGGTCACGCTGACCGCGACCACTTCCGCCGCCTGGGCCAGGATCTGGGTGGTGCCGCCGGCCACCAGGCCGGTCACTGCCGAGCTCATGCCGTTCCAGCCGGCCGAGTTGGGGTTGCCATTGGCAAAGATGCCCACCGCCAGCACACCCCAAATGCCGTTGACAAAGTGCACGGGCACCGCGCCAACCGGGTCGTCGATCCTGGCCTTCTCCAGCCAGCCGGTCGCCAGGCAGACCAGGACACCGCCCACGATGCCGATGAGGCTCGCGCCGATCGGATCGACGAAGGCGCACGGCGCGGTAATGGCCACCAGGCCGGCCAGGATGCCGTTGACGGACATCGCCGGATCCGGTTTCCGGACCGGGCTGATGAACCACATATAGAACATGGCCGCGCAGCCGCCGAAAGCGCCGGCCAGCAGTGTGTTGACTGCGGCGTTGGCGGCCAGCTCGCCGAAACCGCCCACGAACCCCAGCGAGGAGCCCGGGTTGAAGCCGAACCAGCCGAAGAACAGGATGATCGTGCCGAGCACGCCCATGGGCAGGTTGTGGCCGGGGATGGCGTTGGCCGAGCCGTCCTTGTTGAACTTGCCGAGGCGCGGGCCGATGGCGATGGCGCCAGCCAGGGCAACCGAGCCGCCGATCAGGTGGACCGGCCCGGAACCCGCGAAATCCACGGCGCCGTTCCCCAGCCCGGCAATCCGGCCCAGGTTCTGCAGCCAGCCTCCGCCCCACACCCAGCCGGCCACGATTGGGTAGATGACCATGCTCACCCACAGGCTCATCCACACGAAGCCCGAGAATTTCAGGCGCTCGGCCATGGAGCCGGTGGGGATGGTGGCGGCAGTGTCCATGAACACCATTTGGAACAGGAAGAAAGCCAGGATGCCGGTGTTGGCCCCGATGCCCATCAGCAGAAAGCCGCTGCCGCCCGCCAGGCTGATCTGCTCGCCGATCTTGATCAACGGCGTCGCGAGCTGGCCGGCCCAATCGCCCAGCGTCACCGGCGAGTGCGCCCAGGCCCCGGCCACCGCCCCGGCAGTCGTCACTTCCGGCCAGGCGTAGTTGACGCCGCCGAACTGGAAGGCAAAGCCGCAGATGAAATAGCCGATGGCGCCGAGACAGAACACCATCATGTTCATCATCATGGTGTGGGCGACGTTCTTGTTGCGCGTGAAGCCGGTTTCCACCAGGGCGAAGCCGGCCTGCATGAAGAAGACCAGGAAGCCGCCCAACAGCATCCACATGATATTGACGGCTGTGGTCACGTCCGCCACCGGATCGGCCTCTTGCGCGAACACCGGCCGCGCCGCGGCCAGCGTCACCAGCGCCAGGATGACCGCCGGCCCCAGACGTTTGAGAAGGGCTTTCCTCATGTCACTCCTCCTTGAATAATCGGTCATTGATCAAACGTAGAGACGCCCGGCGCCATGTTGGCACACAGCGCTGGGCGTCTCGGCCCACCTCCCGCTTCGGGAGGCACTATCTAATTGCCCCATCCCCACGGGCTGACGCCAGGGTATCAGCCCGACGCCGCGCCAACCATACCCGCTCAGGCCATCTCCGGAAGGGGCCGCCGGGCCATTTTGCGGCGCGGCTCAATACCACCCGATCTGGCCTTTGACGGTGACCAGGGCGGAGGCCAGCAACATGGTCAGCAGCGTCGGCGGCACCGCGATGACCAGCCAGCGCTTCCAGCCGATCGGGCCGTGGTGGCGTTCCAGGTAAGCGTAAGCGACGACGTTGGCCGACGCGCCGATGGGGGTCAGGTTGCCGCCGAAGTTTACGCCCAGGGCCAGCGACCAGACCATCAGGGCCAGCGCCGGCATCTCCGGATGCGCGGCCAGGTCCTTAAGCACATAGCTCATGGCCAGCGCCAACGGCACATTGTCCACAATGCCGCTCAGCACGCCCGGCCCCCAGTGCAGGGCCAGCACGAGGCCGGAATGATTGTCGCTGGCCGCCGCCGCCAATGACCGAGCCAGCACATCAAACACCTGGGCCTTTTCCAGGCCGCCAATCAGGACAAACAGCCCGGCGAAGAAGAGCAGGCTCTCGCTATCCTCGCGGATCAATTTGCGCACGATCCGGCCCTGGTCGTACCGCGGCAGGACCGCCAGCGCCAACGTGGCCGGCGCCAGGGCTGAGACAGCCGCCGTGATCGGCAGATGCGTGATCTCGCTCAACCAGTGGTGCGTCACCAGCAACCCCACCGCCGCGCCAAAGCCGATCAGGCCGATATGTGTCAACTGCGCGTGCAGCGGATCGCGATGCAGGGCCTCGATCTCGCGGACCGTCTCGTCGGTCAGCGCAGCGTGCGCGTCGCGCAGAATTCGGCGGTTGCGCCAGTAAAACACGCCGAGCAGGACCAGCGCCGCCACAGCCGACACCGGCCCGGTGTTGACGGCGAAATCGGCGAAGTTGAAGCCGAGCGTCGTGCCCAGGATCACGTTCGGCGGGTCGCCCACCAGGGTGGCTGAGCCGCCGGTGTTGGCGGCGCAGACTTCGGCAATGATGACGGTCACCGGGTCAAGCTTGAGCAGCCGGCACAACTGCAAAGTGAGCGCGGACAGGAACAGCATCACGGTGATGCTGTCCATGAACATCGCCAGTACGGCGGCGATCGCCAACAGCGCCACGAACAGGTACGTTGGATGGTAGTTGACGCGGCGCACCGCCGTCATGGCCAGCCAGGTGAAGAAGCCGGCTTCCTGCAGGATCGAGACCAGGATGAACATCCCGGCCAGCAGGCCGAGGGTCTCCCAACTGATATAGGTCAGCGCCTCCCACGGGCTGAGCACGCCGAAGAGCACCAGCAGGGCGCCGCCGGCCAGGGCCACCCAGTGGCGCGGGAAGCGCTCGCTGGCGATGGCGGTGTAAGCGACGGCGAAGACTCCCAGCGCAATCAGCATGGCGTTTTCTGATGAAAACCGGGACGCCCCGCACATGCTGGCGCATGTTGCGGGGCGTCCCGGCCCACATCCCACTCAGGAGGCTGTATCCGATTCGCCCGGAGGGGCTTCCCACGCCGCCTCCGAACTGGGCTCAGGTTACGACGGACAATGGGCAGGCCGCAAGCCCCCAGACAGGCCATCTCAGCGCAGAAGCGCCTCCCCTGTTTTTTTGGTAGTTCGCACAAGCGCTCATTTCGCCCCGTCGGCCTCGCCGCCCGCCGGGCGGGCCGGGTTGAGGCCCGACTGCAGGGCCGCGGCCACCGCCGCCGCCCGGTTGCTGACGCGCAGCTTTTGCAGGATGTGGTCCACGTGTTTCTTGACGGTGTTGGGGGTGATCAACAACACCTCGCCGATCTGGCGGTTGGTGTAGCCCTGCGCCATCAGCCCCAGCACCTCGCGCTCGCGGTCGGTGAGATCGGACAGGCGGCCGGAGGGCGCGAACTCCAGCGCCGGCGCCGGCGGGGCCGCCAGCGCCTCAGCCACCAGGCGCACAAAGGCCTTGCGGTCGAACAGGGCCTTCTCGATGAAGGCGAAGACGCCGTGCTCCTCGTAGGCGCGGTCCACGGCCTCCGGCTCGTCCATGCCGCTGACGACGATGGTCGGCACGCTCTTCTGGCGCGCGGCCTGGAGCAGGCGGTAGCCATCGCGGTTCTCCTGGCGGGCCTCGGTGCTGGCCAGGTTCAGGTCCACGATCGCCAGGGCGAAGGCCAGGCGCTGCAACTCGCCGCGGGCCTCGGCATAACTGGCCGCGAAGTGCAGCGCATAGTTGGAGCCGGCCAGCAGCTCGGCGTACAGGTCGCGCCACTGGGCGTTGTCTTCCACAATCAGAACAAGTTTAGGGGTCATGTGTGTCTCGAGCTTCCGCGCCGGGACGGGGGCGCCCATTCGCGCCGACCGCCGTCGGCAGCCGGATAATAAAGGCGCAGCCCGGCGTCCCGGCCCGGCCCGCCGGCGCCGTCTCGGCCAGCGCGATGCTGCCGCCGA
Source organism: Anaerolineales bacterium (assembly GCA_034434015.1). Lineage (GTDB taxonomy): Bacteria > Chloroflexota > Anaerolineae > Anaerolineales > UBA6663 > SpSt-583. The sequence continues at coordinate 4,626 of DAOUAB010000223.1, read as the reverse complement.
AGCGCTGCACCCATGATTTTACCCACCACAGGCCAAAACCAAGCTTGCGGCCGGCGTGGCCGGTGGAGAAGGTCGCGTCGAAGATGCGGTCGCGGTGCTCGGGCGGGATGCCGGGGCCGGTATCGGCCAGCGTCAGCTCCACCCAGCGGCGCGCCGGGTCCAGCGCGTCCGCCGCCACCCGGCCGCGCAGGCGGATCTCGCCGGGCGTGTCGCCGAGCGCCTCGACGGCATTGTCCATCAAGTTGACGAGCACCCAGCGCAGCTGGGCCTCGCCGGCCTGGACCGGCGGCAGGGCGCTCAACCCGGCGGACACAATCCGGACATGCGCCGGGCGCGTGACGCTCTCGGCCGCGGCCTGAAAGCAGCGCTTGACGCTGACCGGCCCCAGCTGCAGCGGGCGCAGAAACGCGAAGGTCTCGCGCGCGGCGGACATCGCCGCGCGGGCGCTGGCCTCGATGTCGGCCAGTCTCTTGGCCGCCACGGGATCCGCCTGGAGTTCGGGGCGCTTCTCGGCCAGGCCCTGCGCCAGCTGCGGGATGACGCCCACCAGGTTGTTCACGCGGTGCAGCAGGTTGGCGGCCACATCCCCCAGGACCGCGAACGTCTCGGCCACGGCCTGCCGCTCCTGGGCCAGCTTCACCTGGGCCAGGGCCTCGGCCTGCTGAAAGGCCACCGCGGCGTGGTTGGCCAGGGCCGCCAGCAGGCGCGTCTCCCAATCGGTGAAGGTCCGCGGCGTCGTGGTGTAGACGCCGAAAGCGCCCAGCGGCGCGCCGTCGCGGCCGACCAGGGGCACCACCAGCGCGCTCACCCATTTCATCTGCCGCACCAGACGCCGGCGCCGGAGGCGCGGATCGGCGCGCAGGTCGGCGCTATAGGCCGGGCGGCGGGTGCGCAGGGCCTCGCCCAGCAGGCTGCCGGCGATCTCCACCCGATAGTCCGGCTGGACGCCGGCGCTGGAAGCCCGCAGCCGCAGCCAGCCGGGGCGTTCCGGGTCCAGTTCCCAGACCACGCAGTGCGGCACGTTCAGCAGATCGCCGGCGCGCTCAATGAGCCGGTTGAGCAGGTCGCCGGGCGAGCCCAGCTGGCCCGTGATGGCCTCCAGCGCCGCCAGCAGCCGGGCCTCCTGGATGGCGATGCTGGCCTGCGCCGCCAGGGCCTCCAGCACCCGTTCGTGGTCTGAATCGAAGGCGGCGACGCGCGGGCTTTCGACGTTGAGCACGCCTTCCAGGCCCCCGCCCGGCCCGAGCAGCGGCACCGCCAGCTCCGAGCGCATCTCGCGCTCCGGGTGCAGGCGCACGTATCGGTCGGTCCAGGGCGGCTGGCGCAGGTCATGGATCAGCACCGGCCGGCGCCGGCGGGCGACCCAGGCCGTGACGCTGGACGGCTCGTCCAGGGGCAGATCGCGGGCGGCTTCGTCCGAGATCTGGACCGGATCGCTGGCGCCCAGGCGCAGGCGGCCGGTGGCCTTGTCCAGCAGCCGGAACGAGCCGTGCTCGGCATGCGTCAACTGCAGGGCGCTGTACAGGATCTCCTGCAAGGTGTCGTTCAGGCTGGGGCGGGAGCCGATGAGCTCGCCGGCCCGCTGCAGCCGCTCCAGCTCGACGACCTTGCGCTGCAGCTGGCGGGAGATGCCCTCGAACTGGCGCGTGTTATAGATCGCCACCGCCGACAGCGGCACAAAAGTGTCGAGCAGGCGCAGTTCGTCGTCGGTGAAATGCCGCGCCTCGCGCAGATCGACGTAGAGCGCGCCGACCGGGTGGTCCTGCACCAGCAAGGGATAGCAGGCCGACGTGCGGATGCCGGCCTGATACTTGAGCGGATGGAAGGGCAGACCGCTCTCGTAGGACAGCACGCGGCTGCGCCGGCGCAGGGCCGTCGCGCCGACCCCGTCCGCGCGCGGCAGGTCGCCGACCAGCGGCTGGGCCTCGCCGGCGGCCACGCGCGAGGCCGGGTCGAACGCGCCGCGCGCGGCGTCGTAGGTGTAGATGACCGCGGCGGCGCCCGGCCCGATCAGGTCTACGGCCGTGTCGGCGATCAGTTGCAGCGCTTCGCGCAAGGAGCGGTCCGGCCCGACGCGGCTCAGGCGCGCGCCGGCGTCGCGCAGCAGGTCGAGGGCGGCAGGCCAGTTGACGGCGGACATGGTGAGTGAGCGCACGGTGATCAGCAGGTCGGCGGGGAAGCGCTCCCGCGCCGGCTACTGATCACCGTGCACTTTACGCCAGATTGGGGCCGGCGGCTAGGGTCCGCCTGGCCGTGCGGCCGCCCGCCTCTCAGGCGTCGTAGTACAGGTAGAACTCGTACGGGTGCGGGCGCAGCCGGATCGGGTCGATCTCCTTGGTCCGCTTCATCGTCAGCCAGGTCTCGATCACATCCGGGGTGAAGACGCCGCCCTTAAGCAGAAACTCGTGGTCCGCCTCCAGCGCGGCCAGGGACTCGGCCAGCGAGCCGGGCACCTGCTGGATGGGTGTATGGTCGTGGGCCTCGAAGATGTCGAAATCGGCCGGCTCGCCCGGATCGATCTGGTTCTGGATGCCGTCCAGGCCGGCCAGCAACAGGGCCGAGAACGCCAGGTAGGGGTTGGCGGACGGGTCCGGGCAGCGGAACTCGAGGCGTTTGGCCTTCGGGCTGCTGGAGTACATCGGGATGCGCACCGCGGCCGAGCGGTTGCGGCGCGAGTAGGCGATGTTGACCGGGGCCTCAAAGCCGGGCACCAGACGGTGGTACGAGTTGACGGTCGGGGCCACGATGGCCAGCAGGGCCGGTGCGTGCTTGAGCAGGCCGCCGATGTAGTGCTTGGCCGTCCGGGAGAGCAGGGCATAGCCGTCCTTGTCATAGAACAGGTTAGTGTTGCCCTTCCACAGGGATTGGTGCACGTGCATGCCCGAGCCGTTGTCGCCCCACAGGGGTTTGGGCATGAAGGTGGCCGATTTGCCGTGCTGCAGGGCCACGTTCTTGACCACGTACTTGTACATCAGCAGGTTGTCGGCCATGCTCACCAGATCGCTGAAGCGCATGTCGATCTCGCACTGGCCGGCGGTGGCCACCTCGTGGTGGTGCACCTCGGTGGGGATGCCCAGCTCGAGCAGCTTCAGCACCATCTCCGAGCGCAGGTCCTGCAGGGTGTCGGCCGGCGAGACCGGGAAGTAGCCCTCTTTCCAGCGCGGGCGGTGGCCCAGGTTGGTGCCGACCTCGATGCCCTCGTGCGCGGCGCTGTTCCAGATGCCCTCCACCGAGTCAATCTCGTAGCTGGCGCTGTACTCGGTCTGGTGGTAGCGGATCTTGTCAAAGACAAAGAACTCGGCCTCCGGTCCCCAGTAGGAGACATCAGCGATGCCGGTGGATTTCAGATAATCGGCGGCCTTCTGGGCGATGTAGCGCGGGTCGCGGCTGTAGGCGCCGCCCGTCAACGGATCGCGCACGTTGCAGATCAGGCTCAGGGTCGGCGCCTGGGTGAAGGGGTCCATGTGCGCGGTGGCCGGGTCCGGGATGAGGAGCATGTCGCTCTCGTGGATGGCCTGGAAGCCGCGGATCGACGAGCCGTCGAAGCCGATGCCCTCGGCGAACAGGGTCTCATCCAGCTCGTCGATGACGGCGCTGAAGTGTTGCCAGGTGCCGGGCAGGTCCACGAACTTAAAGTCCACGAACCTGGCGCCGTTCGCCTTGGCGAACTCGATCACGTCTTTGGGGGTCTTCGTTTTGGGGACCATACGGATTGAAACTCCTGCCAGGCGCGCTGGCCGGGACACACAAAAAGCCCCCGGCCGACACCTGGAGAGTCGACGGGGGCTTCGTGGCCCAAAATGAGTATCTGCTTGTGACTACGGGCGCGAGTTTAGCACGCCGTGACGCCGGGTGTCAATGAGCCTTTTTTCTCAATCTCGCGCGGTGCAATTGAGCAAACTATCCAAATGGGCCGTCCTGAGGAGGCGGCCACGCTGATTTGAGAACCTAAAAAGGCCCATGTTACAATGCCCGCCATGAGCGACCCGATCTTTATCGGCGTGGATGTCGGCGGCACCAGCCTGCGCGCCGCCCGCTTCACGGGCCATCAATCCACCCCGGACCGGAAGATCAAGACCCCCACCCAGCCGGACGGCGACCCGGCCGGCGTGCTGGACCGGCTTGAGCACGCCATCCGCGACGTCGCCCCGCCCGGCCTGGACGGCGTCGCCGCCATCGGGCTGGGCATCCCAGGCCCGGTGGACCCCCGGCTCGGCGAGGTCATCAGCCTGACGAACATCCCCGGCTGGAAGCATCTGCGCCTGCAGAAGATCATGCAGGCGCGGCTGGGCCGGCCGGTGTTCCTGGGCAACGACGCCAACCTGGCCGCGCTGGGCGAGTGGAAGTTCGGCGCCGGACGCGGCCACCGCGACGTGCTCTACATGACCATCAGCACCGGCATCGGCGGCGGCGTGATCCTGGACAACCGGCTGCTGCTGGGCGCGCGCGGGCTGGCGGCCGAGGTCGGCCACATCCTGCTCCAGCCGGACGGCCCGCTGTGCGGCTGCGGCCAGCGCGGCTGTCTGGAGGCGCTGGCCGCCGGGCCTGCCATCACGCGCCGGGCCGTCTCACGCCTGGAGGCCGGCGAAGGCGCCAGCTCCACGCTGCGCGCGCTGACCGGCGGCG
>DAOUAB010000222.1:0-17862 GCA_034434015.1 Anaerolineales bacterium | reverse complement strand
GGGTAGACACGGAGCCGCCATCGAGCGTGATCTGCTCGTGCCGGACGCCGTCCGCGATCAGGTCGGCCCACGGCGTCTTGCCGGAGACCAGGTACCCACGCGGCGCCCTGGCGCTCGTGATGAGAGGCCGGGCACAGCCTTGGGCCAGGGCCTCGGCCAACAGGTACTCGCCCCACCCAATACGGATCGGGTAGGGCAGGCCCGCCTCCAGCATCGCGGCCAGGGTCTGGGCCGCCGTCTGGCCAGGCCATTCGAGTGCAATGAAGGCCTCGCCAGGCTTCTGGATCGCCAGGGCCTCCGGCGCGGCCAGGCGCAGGAACTTGGGCCGGGCCCGGCCGGCCAGCCGTGGCGCGTCGCTCGTGAAACGCTCGTAGCGGCGTCCCAGGCCCTGCACCTGCCGATAGGCGTCCTCATCGTCGCGCAGCTGCAGCGTTTCACCACTGCCGGCGACGAGTGATGCCCACAAGGCATTCAGGACCTTGGGGTGCTGGGGCGCGAATTCCACCCAGACGAGCACGTCGCCCGGGTGCTTGATCCCGTCCTCGGCGCGCAGCGTCGCAATGGCGAACGAGCGCAGGACGGCGCTGGTGGACTTGTTACTCAGTCGCATCGTGTTGTTCTCCAGAGATTACGAGCCGCCAGAACGCCCGACCTAATCGCGGCGAGCGGCCGGCTGGCCCGAACGTTGTGAGAGGTAGGATGTCGTCTTGCGGCCGGATGGGGCAAGGTCAACGCGTGGACGGCCGTTTCGCACGCGCGAAAGAAGGCCCGGCTGTTTAGGCCCGGGCAGACGAAAGCAGCGCTCGGAGAGCGCCGGCACAGGAGGCGCGCTTCAAGGCGCGCAGCTCATCCACGAGAAGCGCGCGGCTCAGGTCACTGAGGCGCACAGGCCAGCCGGAAAGGCGATGCTTTCCGGCTGGCCTGTCGTTGGCGGAAAACGGGAGGGCTTTCCAGCCCTCCCGTCGTGTGTCATCGAGCTCAGACAGTAGACCGAAGGCTTATGGCCTCCTGAAGCGCTTGATAGGCCCTCCGGTAATCACTCATCCAGAGGGCGTCCATGACCCACTCGCGACCTTTTTCGTCGCGCAGGATCACGCCTCCCTGGGAATCAGGGTTCGGCGGCGCCATCTCAAGTTGGTGGTGAGAGAACCAGGCCACCAGCCGGCCGCTGGTGACCGTGACACCGTTTGAGTTCACGACGCTGGGCATTTGTGTCACTCCTGGTGACCATCCACACAGGTGCACTCCGGCAGGAGCCGAGTGGTGAGCACCAGTCCCTGCCCAGCCTGCCCCCCGCCATGGGGGGTGGTGCCGTAGCCGTAACGGCCCCAATCGGGCCAATCGGCTTTGAGCCGGGCCGCGGCCTGGCGGTACGCGAGCGGGACTAACTTGCGAGGCAGGTCGTCTGGGATGCGGTACAGGTGCTCCTCGTGCTCGCCCACCTGCTGGACGGAGTGCCGGATGCGGATCGGCACTTCTATGTGCGCCAGCGCTGTGGAGAGCGCGTCAGGGTGCGTGAGCGACGTGATCTGGCCCGCCTCATAGCGCCGGACGAAGCCTTGCTCGCGCAGGTTCCTGGCCCACATCCCGGCGAAGTGCAAGGCGTCCTTCATCGCGCGCGGGAAGTACAGCAGCCGGGGCGGCTCATCGCCACCCTGGACCACCTGGCCGGTCGGGTAGACGCGGCCGAAGCCGCCCGGCTCGGTGCTTTTGGGCACCCAGCCCCGGAACAGGCCGCCGGACAGCGCTTCCCACTCCGCCAGCGAGAAGACCATTTCCGGGTCGCGGGTTGGATCACCACCACGCTCGACGTAGTGCGTAACGGAGACTTCATCTCCATGCCGCTCAACGACAAGGGACAGCCAGGGGTCGTTCACCAGGCGCAGGTGGAAGTCCTGGGCCTCGTCAAAGGCCTCGGCCAGCCCGTTGAAATACAAGCTGGCACGAATGACGTTCTTCATCTTGGTGTTCATGTGTTTCTTTCGGGAAAAAAGACACCGGCAGACCTCTTGGGGCCTGCCGGTGTGGTGGGGTTCGTGTTGAAACGGAGCTGGGTCTCAGGACGGGATCGGCTCTGGGTCGAGGAGATGGGTGACCTCCAGCCCGTCGTCCAGGTCCGGCCAGTAGACGTCGCCCCAGGGCGTGATCGTCCAGCCGGCGCGCTGCTCGGGCGTGGCCTCGCGCAGCCACCTCAGGTAGCGGTCCGCGAGCGGCATCCCGACCTCGCGGCCGTCGCTCAGGGCGACGTACACGTGCGTGTCGGTGAAGCGGACGCCGGTCGGCCGCAGCTTACGGCCGGTCGTGTTGGCAGTGCTCATCCCAGAACTCCATGAGCCGGGCAAGGTTGGCGCGCATGATGTCGCGGATCTTGTTCAGCTCTTTTGCATTGTAGCCGTGGTTCCACTCGACTTCAAGACTGCGTAGCCAGATCTTGGCTTCATATGTGCCGCGCGTCACATGCAGGTGCGGAGGTTCCCGGCAGTCGGCCGAGTAGAAGAAGAAGCGATAGCCTTCCAGGCGGATCGAAGGCATGGATTGTCTCCAGTTGTTCGGGTCAGAGGGATGGTGAGGCTCGGACTGCGCCTACGCGCGGGGCACGCGGGCATCCGCGGCGGGCTGGTCCATCCGGCCGGGCAGGAGCCTCAGCCGGACGGCATACGTCGAGCCATCGGCACCGGGCACACACAGGTCATCGGGGGAAGCGGGATCCGTGAGGCTGGCCCAGGGGAAGCGGCTCTGGCCGCGGCTGGATGCCGCCCAGCGGTCCGGCAGGTCGTTTTCTGCGGTAGTCCATGTAGGCCACCAGTCCCGGAACCAGGTTCGCGCATCCTCCCGGGCGAAGTCCTGGGCCGAGGCGTGGTCCGGGGCGACGACCAGGCGCTCGCTGTGGAAGGCCTGGCCGTGGGCGTCCTCGCCGAAGACGGTGTATTCGTAGAGCTGGCGGGCAAGGCCCTTGCCCGTGTGGCGCCCGGTCCGTGGCGCGGTTGGGGTTGTGATCGTTTTGGTAGTTGTGGGGAGCATCGGAGTGTCGCGCCGCCGGCGGTGGCGACCTTGGGCGGCGTGTCGTTGTGAGTGGGTGGGGGGCTGGCCTGGCCGGCCAGACCGGGCTGTCATTCGGCGAGTGGGGCCTCCACCGGGCAGAGGGTGAAGCCCACGTAGCCCTGGCCTTCCTGCCACGGCCCATAGATCAGGCGGCCGTGGGCCTGGATGTAGGCCTCGACCCGGGCCCGGGAGAGCGTCCGGGGCAGGTGGTAGCGCTCCAGGAGCGTCGTCCAGCGGACCCCGTAGCGGGCCAGGTCATACAAGAGGGTGAGCAGGAAGTGCTCGTTGCCGATGGGGAGCAGCGGCGCGTGGCATTTCATGACTCGTCCTTCGTCGAGGACGGGCGTGACCTCGCGGACGTGCCAGAACTCGATCGCGGGCTCAGGTGTCGTGTCGGCGCCTTCCGGCTGGACGTTCCCGGCCAGGACCTGCTCGATATGCTTGCAGGGTTGCCGGGTGCGCAGGAACGGCCAGCAGTGGCAGCGATAGGCGCCGTCCGCGGTCAGGGAGACCGTGTAGGCCTTGTCCGGCTCCGACTCGGATGGCACCTTCCACCGGTTGAGGGATGGATGGGAAGTCATGCGGGCCGCCTCAGTGAATGCCGTCCGGGTGCCGGTCGTCGCCGCTGATGAGCGGCAGGCCGTGGCGAAGCCGGTAGCCGTTGGAGAGCCGCCGCCAGGTCTTGGCCTGCGCGATCCGCTGCAGGTGGCGGGCCATGGCCGCCCGGCCCATGCGCTCGGTCTGGGTGATGCCGCTGCGATGGGCGAGCCAGGCCATGCGCGACCCGAACACGTCACCGGCCAGTCCGCAGCATGGGCAGACGGCGGGTGGATTACTCCGCGCGACTGCCTGGCCGCCCTTGCTCTGGTACCCGTCAAAGGGCAGGATGCCGCGCCCGCGCTTGGTCTCCCAGGCCCGGCGCGCGGCCTCGGAGCGTCTCAGGTCCGGCATGGCCGCGCTCCTGGCCTGCGCCGAGGGCGCGGGGCCGCCTGTCTCGTTTTGGTTCTCATGGGGAATCTCCGTGTTGGCCGTCCGGTCCATGGGGTGGCCGGAGGCGAGAGGGCCGGATGCACGCGCACCCGGCAGGCGAAAGGCCGGCCCGGTCAGGCCAGCCGAGGAGTGAGGCGCCGAGGGAACTCAGGCGCACAACTCACACGGAGTGGAGCGCGCTTCAACGCGGCCTGAAGCGCACCCGCCAGGGTCCAAGCGGGCTTGGGCGCTGGCGGGTCGGAGGCGGATCCTCGAATGACAAAGCGAGGGGGGTGGTTGCGTCCGGTCGTCCTTGGCGTTATACTTTTCGGTGTGAATGTATAACGATCCCGGAGACGACCATGACCGTCACAATTTCGGAGAAGGGCTGGGTGGTGATCCCGGCCGAGCTGCGCAAGAAGTACGCCCTGCACCCGGGGACCGAGGTCCAGGTGGTGGATTACGGCGGGGTCCTGGCCCTGGTGCCCACGCTGCCCAACCCGGTCGGCCAGGCGGCTAGCCTCCTCAAGGGCCGCAAGCGCCTGACCCGCGCCCTGCTCGCCGACCGCAAGGCCGAGCGCGGCCGGGAGCGCCGGCGTGGCCGCTGAGCGTGCCGCTTTTGCCCTGGACAGTTTTGCGGTGCTGGCCTACCTGGACGGGGAGGCCGGGATGCCGCGCGTTCGGGCGCTCCTGACCGAGGCCCGCCAGGGCCGGGTTGATGTGTTCCTGTCGCTCATCAACCTGGGAGAGGTGCTGTACACCGTGGAGCGCGAGCGCGGGCTGGTCGCCGCCCAGCGGGCGCTGGCCGCCCTCGACCAGCTGCCGGTTCAAGTCCTGGACGCGGACCGGCCGACCGTGCTCGCCGCCGCGCATCTGAAGGCGCAGTATCCGATCTCGTACGCGGATGCGTTTGCGGTGGCCGCGGCCCGGGCGCAAAGGGCGGTGTTGGTCACCGGGGATCCGGAGTTCAGGCCACTGGCGAAGGCCGGCCTGGTCGAGATCGACTGGCTGCCTCGCGGGTAACGCGCGCACCCCGGCGTAGGACACAGGCCGGCGCAAAAGGATGCGCCGGCCTGTGTCTTTGTTAGTTTGTCTTCCGCTCGTTGAATTACGCGCTCACCGCGGCGAGCGCCCGGATGCGCCGGACCGCCTCATCCGGGGCAAGGAGGCCGGCCAGCAGCTCACGGACCAGGCGCTCGGCCGGCTCCACGCTGCGGGCCTCCGGCGGCAGGGACGCCGCGATGTCGCGCACGGCCTCGGCGACGGCGGCCAGATTGGCCGCCACCCGTTCCCCGAAAGTGGGGAAGTCTGCCTCGCCCACGAGCGCGAGCGGCGTGACCGCATCTCCCAGCCGGGCCACGCGCTTGGAGCACGCGCAGGGCGTGTTCAGGTAGGCGATGTGGGCGGCCCAGGCGTCCAGGGGCGAGCCGCATGGGCGCCAGGCGATCAGCCCGCGTGCTTTCGCGCCGCAGGTGAAGCAGTGGAAGACCGGCCCGACCTGGATCGGCCGGGGCGACGCAGCGGCGTCAGTCGTGGTCAGGGTCGAAGTCATGTGCAAGTACGTCATCGTCTTGGGTTCCTGTTGTGGGTGTTGCCCCCCACCCTGCCATGTGTCGGTTACGGGTGTGAGGTGCCGCCGGCCGGGTCCAGAGCACTCGCTCTGCGATCGGTGGCCTTGAGCGTCCATACGGCCTAGCGCGAGGGCGCTTCGCGTCTGGGCGCCGGCTCTCAAACGCGACCACGCGAATGACGACCATCATCGCGCCGCCGACCACCAGGAGGCCGGCGAGGAGCGCCAGGAGTGGCGCGAAGACCAGGCCGATCAGGAGGTGCGGCACGGTCGCCGGGCGCAGGCCGAACTGGCCCCAAGCGTTCAGGGCGCTGCCGGCCAGGCCCAGGCCCGCCACCAGCAGGATGCCGATGACCATGACGGCCAGCAGCGCGAAGCCGGCCAGCAAGACGCCGGCCAGGGGCAGCCAGAGCGCGGCGTAGCGCCGGTCGAAGCGGGATAAGTTTTGCATGCTGTCCTCGTTGTGGTCTCCTGTCGCGTGAGGGCTCAACTGGCGGCATCGAACCCGAGGCCCCGCTCCTTAAGGCTGACGAAGCGCTCGCCGCCGAAGATCAGGTGGTCGAGTACGTCGACATCGAGGAGCTTGCCGGCCTCGCGGATGGCGCGCGTGACCGCGACGTCCTCCGGGCTCGGGGCCGGGTCCCCACTGGGGTGGTTGTGGGCGACGATCAGGGCCGCGGCGTTGGCCCGGATCGCGTCTCGGAAGAGCTCGCCCACCCGGATCAGGGACGTGTTGAGCGAGCCGTGGTAGACCTCGACCGGGTCGCCCATCACGCGGTTGCGCGTGTTGAGGAGCACCACATACAGATACTCCTGGTCCTTGTGCAGCAGGTGCGGCAGGAAGAGCGCCGCGGCGTCGGCCGGGGCGCGCACGATCGGGAAGGGGTCCTCGACGTGGGCGCGCCGCGCCAGCTCGAAGGCCGCGCAGAGCGTGGCCGCGGCCCCGCCCCCGATCCCGCGCACGCTCATCAGGTCGGCGGACTTGGCCCGGGAGAGGGCATGGGCCGAGGGGAAGGCCTCGACCAGGCGCTCGGCGGTCGGGCTGGCGTTCGGGCCGCGGATCAGGGTCGCCAGCAGCTCGACCAGGTTGCAGGCGCCGGCGTTGGCCTGGACGCGGTAGGCCGCCGTCTCGCGCAGCGGCAGAACCGCGGGTGGCGTCCGCCCATACAGGGCGCATTGAGCAGGCGCTGGGGCAGGCTTCGTTGTGTGACTCATCTTTGGACTCCGTGAGGGAAGAAACCCGGGCAGAGGGCGCCCGGCGGGCGAAAGGCCAGCGGGTGCTGGCCAGCAAAGAGACGCGCTAAGGCGCGAAACTCACGGAAGCTGTGACGAGGTGGGTCAGGAGTCACAGCGGGCGCGGGCCGAGCACCAGGCTCGACCCGCCTCCGCTGTGCCCAATCGCCAGTCTCAAGGCTTGGAGACTGGCGATTGGGGTGGTTGGTGGAGCTCGCCCTAGTCGAGCAGGCCGAAGCGGTCTTCGTAGGCCATCTCAAGGTGGGCGTCGGGCGCGGGCACCGGCGGGTCGAGGACGGCCTGCGCAGCCTGGACCGCGCGGCCGAACTGGGCCTCATCCAGGCCCAGCCCGATGTTCTTCTCGATCTCGCGCACCAGCCAGTCGGCCGGGATGCGGCGGTCGTCGTCGTAGTCGTAGGCCACGGCCCCGATCGTCTCCAGCCCGATCTGGTACTCGATCTCGTCCAGCGCCAGGTCGGCGGCCGCGAGGATCGCGTCCAGCAGGTGCTCCTCAGGCCGGCGCTGGAGCGTGATCAGAGTTGGGTCGCCGGCGGTGCCGCCGTTGGGCACCGGAGTCTCTCGCCGTAGCGCGGATCGGGTGCGGGTCATGGATCACCCCCTAGAAGGGGATATCGTCGCTGCCGTCGTCCACGCCCAGGTCGCCTTCCTGGCGCGAGCTGAGGAAGGTCACCTGCCGCGCCACGAGGGTGAGGTCCACGCTGGGCTCGCCGTTCTGGGGTTGATAAATCTTGGGCGGCAGGAGTTCGCCGGAGACGTGGACCTTGGCGCCCTTGCGCAGGTACTGGGCGCAGTTCTTGGCCAGCTGGTTGTAGGCCATGACGTTGACCCAGACCGTCCCGTCGCCGAAGGCCGGATCGACGGCCACGGAGAAGGACGTGTAGGGTTTGTCCTTCTGGGAGTTGCCGGTGCGCGGGTCGCGCCCGAGGTTGCCGATGATCGTGTAATTCTGGAAGGTAGCCATGTTGGGATCTCCAAAGTTTGGGTGAGGGAACTCGCTTGAGTTAGTGAACGCGCGGCGCCAGGAGCTGCGCGGCCTTCTTGAGGGCCCGGCCGTCCGGGCGGGCCGCGTCGGGCGTCCACTGGCGGGCCAGGCGCGCGATGAAGGCCCGACCCTCGGGCGTGCCCGACAATTGGCCGAAGGTCTGGCCGCGGAAGTCCGGGCGGTCGCTGGCGCCCAGCGTGCAGACCACGGCCCGGGCGTCCTCGACGGTCTGCGGCACGGCCTGGGGACCGACCGGCCCGGGTTTGGGCTGACCCGCTGGGGTCGCCGGGCCAGGGCCCGTGGGTGGTGTACCCGAACCGTTCTGGCCCGGGGCTGCGCCATTGCCGGCGGGTGCGACGGCCGGTGTGCCCCCCGCCGGCAGCCCAGGCTGCTTCCGATCGGCGCCTGGCAGCGCCCAATTTGGCAGGACGGGCTGCTGCTTGAACTGGCGCTTGTCGGCGTCCCAGTCCACCCACTGCTTGGGCAGCGAGTAGAGGTAGCGGGCGACGCCCCACAGGACCGCCGCGCGCTTGAGGCCGTCGCTGGCGGTGCCTTTCACGGCCTTCATCTGCGTGTCGTCATTGTCCGAGTCGGAGCCGCCGACGAAGCCGACGTCCCACTTCCACAGCCATTCGCCGCTAGCCGGGTGGCGCAGGCCCAGGCCCGTGATCAGCTGGCCGGCGGCCTCGCGGTGCTCGACCTGCCAGTTGAATGGGCCGGCGACCTCGTCCAGCCGGTCCATCACGTCCCGGGCATCCACGTAGGCCACGGCCATCGCCCGGGTCTTGTCCTTGCTGATGGTCTGGGGCTTCCACGAGACCATGCTGGCCGAGAACGGGGCCTTGAGCCGCGCGATCAAGTTGCGGAGCGCGTCCGAAGCCGTTTCTTGGTTAGTAGCTTGTGGTGAAGGTGTCATCGTGTTCTCCTCGTCTGGGTGTTGCAGGCGCACGGCGTCGATGTGCTTGCACCGCCAGCCGTGCTTCAGGCAGGTCTTGGTGAAATCCGGGCACGTGCAGGCCCACTCCGGCAAGCGCGTGACGGTATATGGGTCACTGTCCCCATTCCGGACCGACCAGGTCTGGTCGCCCGCGGGCGTGACCGTCATCTCGCCGCGCTCCAGCGCCAACCGGGCGCGTCGAGTTCTCTCTTCTTGGCTCATGTGGGTGTCCTTTCCTTCTCGTTTTTGTCTTGGTGTGAAATAGAAAACCCCCGGTAGGGGGTGGGCGAAGGCAGGCCGCGGTAGGCCTGCAGGAGTACTCGCGCCTGAGGGCGCGGGTCTGACGAGGACTGTGGCTCTGGAACAGGCCACACGCGGGCCACTCACGGGGAGTGACGAGCCCGGGTGTGGCGGGCAGGAAAGCGCAAAGCCCCTGCCCGCCAGAACTTCGGTGCGGACTTAGCGTGAGACGTAATCGTCCAGGCGCCGGTCGATGGGCGCCTGGGTGCGGGCGTAGTGCAGCACCCAGAGCGAATGCCCAATCGGCACGCAGACGAAGAGCCCCACCACCACCATGATCATGACTTCCATCTTTGCCTCCTGGAATTGAGCAGCGACTTGCCCGGTGACACGGCTGGCCTATCGGCGTGCTGCGCGCGATAAGCCAGGCCGGTCTGGGCTGAAACCAGAGGCTTCAGCCCAGACCGGCACTCAGGGTCATTGACCCTGAGTCCGTGTCATGGGCGTCGGTGCCCAGGCCGGAGGTGCAGCCGGGATGGCTACCGCTGCACGTAGTCCTTGAGGCGCTCCCGTACCGCGGGCTGGCCGGAGCGGGCATAGGCCAGCACCCAGACGCTGTGCGCGATCAGGCCGAGCACGAACAGGACTCCGAGCGTTGAGAGAAGCGTGATCATGGTGGTCTCGTGTTGACGTGAGGGCCGGCACACTGGCCGGCGATAAAAAATGCCCGGCGCCTGAATTGGCGCCGGGCTCTCGTTGTGGCCTGAGCACGAAGGCTCAGGGGTCTTGGGATAGAGCGCTGGCGACGACATTGTCGTCGCCAGCGACCGTCTGAGGGACACAGCACGGTGGGTGAGCTTCCCCGCGGTTGTGCTGATCGACCCGTCGGGGAAGATGGAGCGCCGTCCAGGCGCCCCAATGAGTGAGCTCGTCTTGGCCGCAGCTGCCGTCCCAGCGGGTACCCCCGCTGGGACGGCCATGATCCGGCGGGCCGCGGTCAGGCCAGCCGGGGAGAGAGGTCCGGGACTTGAGTGGGGATCCCGGCAGACGAAAGGCGGTGTTGTCAAGACGCGTGCGCAGCGCGCGAGACCTTTGGCACCACCGGCGAAGCAATCCTGTGCGATATGCTCAGAGCCACTCAAAGCCGCACAGAATTAAAGCGGCGCGTCAGGCGTGACCCTGGTGGCCTCCGCTCTCAGTGAGAGCCTTCAGGCACGCGCCGGGTGGTGACTGCAAGTGAAGTCGTGGTCTGCCCACGGCCAGGCGGCGCAGAGCCGCCCGGGGGCAGAGGCTCAGGATCGTCCTGGACGCCACTCAGAGGACATTCACAGCCATCGGCGTCCAGGACGCTCGTGCGTGATCCGCGCGCCAGAGTCGCAACTGGCGCAGGCGCGGATGTTTGTAAAGGTGCTGACGACTTCGCCGCGTTCAGGCCGCCACAGGCGCTTCCACAATGGTGTCCCCGACGGCTTCCGCCGGGGCGTTCGCTTCTTTGTTTTGGCCGTTCCTGGAACGGCGCGGCCTTGACTCCTGGCTGGCCGTAGAAGCACTGGTAGCCGCCTTCTGGCGCTCAGGCACGAAGGCGATCCGTTCGGCCAGGATTTCGGTGGCGACACGGTTTAGCGTGATTTGTTCCGCGATCTCGTCCGTGACGCTGACGAGCCGGGTCAGGCCGTTCGCCCGGGTCAGGTACGTCTTGAGGGTCTCCTGGTATTCCCGGCTTTGCAGGAAGCCGTGGACCCGGACCCGCATCCCCTCCCGGAAATCGACCGGCATGCCGGCCAGGGTCTGGGCCGGCGCACGCACGGTGAAGTAGTCTGAGCCGTCCCGGGCCCCGGTGCCTTTCCGGCCGCGCTGCAGGTCGCGATCGACACCGACGCGAAACATCGTGTCGCCCGACCAGCGCCAGGAGGTCCCGATGACGTGCCCTTCGATGGCGACTTCGTTTAGCATTGTGGTGTCTCCTTGTGATGGGCAATGAGCGATTAGAGCCCGATTGCCTCGTCTGAAATCAAAAGAGCGCACCGGGGACCCGTCTGGTCCCAGCGGTGCGCTCTCGGTTGTTGTGCATTATGAGGCGAGTTGAGGGGAAGTCAATGGGGTCGCGCGACGATGGTCACGGATGACGCAATTGCTCCGTTTGAATAGCGGTAGGCAGCCGTTATCAGTTGGGTGGGCAATTATCCGTGAACGCCCAGGCACATCCCATTTTGGTTGGGTCGGCTGCGGACGGCTACGGCACGGCGATTGAGGACACGAGTGCTGCTCAGGGTGGTGTTGACAATAGCGTGCCCGAGCAGCTCCTGGATGGTGCGCAGATCGCAGATGGGTTGCGAAGGGGTGCCGGAGGGTTTAGCCCGTCACGGGTTTGGCTGGGTCGCGGGCCAGCGGCTGAATGTCCCGGCCGACGCTCATTTCAATTTGATGGATAGGCGGCGATCGGCGGTAAGGCGCTTGCGGCCGCTGCGCAGTCAACTGCTAGACCTTGATGGACGCCCGCCTGAACTTGGCCCCTATTTGGTCGGTGATGTTGGCGAAGGCCATCTCGAGATGCGGATACGCCAACCAGACGGCGCCGAGACCGAACAGAACACCCGTGACCAGCCGCATCCACGAATTGAACGACCCCAGCGAGTCCCCGGCATAGAATTCCGCTGGCAAGGCGCCACCGGTCAGCACTATCAGCCAGGTGTTGCTATCACGGAAACCCTGGCCAATCCCGGCCAAATCGCTTAGGAGATGTGTCCCGCCGTCAAGAGCCATGGGCAGCGCCAGGACAATGAAGCCCCATAGCGGCAACGGTTTCAGCCATCGGCGCAGTAGTGCGAAGAGCAGCCCTCCGGCGAATAAGCTGGTATACATGGAAACCATCCGGTCGGACCAGGCCACCTTCCAGCCCAGGATGGCATTGCCGTTGAACTGGCGCAGGATGATTGGGTTATTGGTATCCTGCCAGGCGGCCTGGACTTCCGCCAGTAAGTACATGGGCTTTTCGCCGAATAGGAAGAAGGAACGCTGCGGCAGTTGATGGCACTGAGTGGAGTAGATCAGGTAAATCAGGTTTGCAGGCCCGGTCCATCCGATCTGCATGAAGATGGGGGCCAGCCAGGGCAGGCCGACGTACAGCCCGATCACCAGATTGAAGACCAGCAGCCAGCGTCGGCTAAACCAGTAAACGGCACGGTTGGCTCGCGCTGCAGCAGAACGCCCCCGATCAGAAAGTGGAAGAGCAGACGACATGGGGTTATCCTAAATTTCAGGCGAGATGCTGAGGCTCTGGAGCGGGCGGTCCAGCGAGCCAGCGCCGAAGAGCCCATGCGGTGTACATTCTTTGGTGAGCAGTCGGTTACAGCGGCTCAAGGTTGGAGTTCATCCGTGGATATCGAAAACGACCAAACCTGGCGGTCACTCCGGACCGTGACGTTGACCCCTGTCAACGCCAAGTCCGCCGACCCAACGGCCGCCTGTGCCATATACCGGCCTGGTTCTTGGCTGTTCAGGGCCTGGACGAATTCTCCATCATGCTCACCCAGCATTCCCGCCATCCCGCCGACGAGCCAGCTCAACGGTCGCATCGGCCAGCGGTTGCCCAGTTGCGTCAGTGAGCAAAGCTTCGTAGATGGCGGGAGCGCCCAACTGCGGGGGATAGGGGTTGAAACACTGCACCAGGATCAGCTCCTCCCGGGTTTGAAGCCAGGGCAGGCCGACCTCGCATTCCACCGCGACCACTACCGGAGCCACAGTCTCCGAGGCCTGAGGCGTCGGGGCCAGGGTCGGCGCAGGGGTAGGAACGTCGGTGGGTGTCAATGGCGGCTGTGTCGGTGCGCGCGCGGCTGGCGCGGAGGCAACAATTGGCACCGTCGTCGTTGGGGCTGCAGATGGGGTGGCCGCGGGACTGCAAGCGGCTGTCACAACCGCAAGCCAGGCCATCAACTCAAGACCCAAAATGGGCCGCGTCATCCGCCTCCTCCTGAGACTAACCGGGTGAGTCGAGCGTACACGGCCGGCGTAGCGATGGCCGGACGCCCGGGGCGATCTACCAATCACCTCTTCTGCAGCACTTCGTAGCCTGCCTGCTCCCAGGCGATCATCCCGCCCGCCAGGTTCCACACGTTGGTGTATCCAGCCTGCACCAATTCCTGGGCGACGATGGCCGACATGCGGCCGCTGCGGCAATACAACACAATCCTGGCTGATTTGTCAGCGGGATAGTCGCCGACGCGCTGCGGACCTGCCGCTTCGTAGGCGATGAAGGCATCGGTCTGGGCAAGCTCGCCTTCGTAAGGCACGTGAGTGTTGACGAAGAGAAAGTCCTTACGCTCCAACATCGCGGCCAACTGAGCGGGCGTAATGTTCGTATAAGTCCCGCCAGTCGAGGTGACCAGCACTCCTGTCGCTGGCTCACGCGTCGCCGTGGCATCCTCTGGATTGGGGGACAGGCAGGCGGTTAGCAGCAGGCCGGCCAGCAAGATTGACAACAGGCTTCGAAGAGACATCTGGGTTCCTTGGCACGACTTGAACGGGGGCCGGTCGGGAGGGTCGGGGGTCCGGCCTCCCAACCGGCCGCAACTGGACTCAGTGATGCGAGCCGTGCTCGCCGTGTTGCTGTCCAGACGCCGTGCCGACGTACTTCTCCGGCTCTTTGTCAAAGGCCTTCTTACAGCCCGTCGAGCAAAAGTAATAGGTCTGCCCCTTGTACTCGGATTTGCCGGCGGCGGTCTTCTCGTCCACGTCCATGCCGCATACAGGATCCTTGGCCATCTGCTTCACCTCCTTTCGTCGCGAGCTCAATTGATGGTGGGCGTGCAGGCCGGCCCACACGCCACGTTCGCCCTACTCTGGATTGTCGCCGGCCTCACAGCGTGCCGACGACGGGCGTCGTCAAAAGCGGCTTACCGCATGTAAGACTTTAGCCGGTTGCCATCCTCTCGTCAAGTATCCGCGAATGAGAGACGCACAAGTCTCGACGGAGGCATAGGCGCCGCCCTGGCCTGGCCCGGATCTTGCTCAGGGCTGTGGGATCGCGCCAGCATCCGTCCGGGTGGCCGTCATCCACCACTGATACTCACGTTCCTGGCGGCCCCACGCGTTTTTGATGAAGTCCAGCACCGCCGCCATCTCCTCTTCCGTCAGCGTAGCTTGAAAGGCCGGCATCTTTGAGTCGGCGCTGAAAGCCAGGCCGCCATCAGCCACGATGTACAACAGGACTTCGTCCGAGTGATGCCAGGTATGCCCGCCGTTATCGTGCGGCGGGGCGGGGAGCGAGCCGTCCGGTAGGCGCTGCCGCCAGTTGGGCTGGCCTTCCAGGTTGGCGCCGTGACACTCGGCACAATACCGGGCGTACAAGGCCTTCCCCTGGATCACGCGCTCGGCGTGCAGGACCGGCACGGGGGGCGCGGCGGTCCCATTGATGACGACGCCAGCGCCTGTCGAAGGGGCAGAGTTGTAGATCCAGAGCGCGGCGGCGAGGCCGAGGGCCAGTCCAAGACACACCAGGATGATCAAAGGTCGTTTCATAGGTCATTTTGCAGCGTCGTCAGCGATGCATCACCGACCGGACGATGAGGCTGGCGAATTCACAGTTAGGCCGCCCACGGTGTGGTCCCGCGCGAATATCTCCAGGTCGCCGCTCGGTAAGCCTGTCATGATTGAATAAGCGTGGCGCCGGGCGCGAGCTTCTCGGCGACGACCACCGTCACCCGGCTGTGCCCCAGGTTGACCCGCCTCATTTGCACGGCAAATCCGGCTAATTCCAAGTTGCGCCGAACCGGTTCCGGCACGGGGGCGGACTGACCGGTCACATCAAACAGCCATCCGACCAAGAGATCGCCCATGCCCTGGCCCGTGGTCTCCGCAGCGAGCACCAACACCGCCATACCATCGTGGTCCAACACACGGCAGAGCTCCGGCACAGTCCGGGCATCGAGCAGGATGTCCGACGGCGGAAATGTGGCGATCAGGCTGGTGAAGCGGCCCGAGGCAAACGGCAGGGCCTGGGCTTGGGCCCGCACCAGACTGATGTGTGGAGAATGGCCCAGTAGGAGGAGCTTGGCGCGAGCCAGCCGGCCCATTGCCAGGGACTCGTCCAGGCCGACAACAGAATAACCCGCCCTAGTCAGGTCCAGCAGAAGGTCGCCGGTGCCGTGGGCCAGTTCCAGGATCCGGGTGCCTCGCAGGAACGGCAGGGCAGTGCGTTGCCATTCGCGCCAGTGACCGTTGGAGACTGTCCGGCTCACCCGATCATAGGCAGGGGCCAGTGCGGTGTAGAGCCAATGGAACAAACTCGAGAGTCCACGCACGCTGAATGCTCACAGCCAGCGCGATCGCGCGGCGCGCTCAATGCGGATGTGGCTAGAACGCATCACGCAGACCATCGCCGGAGAAGGCGATAGCAATGGCGTTTGGGAGCCATCACCCAGGGCTGACCACCACATGCGTGCCGTTCGCGTGATGCACGTAGTCTTCGCCGGGTGGCACGACGGGCAAAGTCCAGCGGTAGAGCCATTTCGCGTCAGCCGGCGTCAGGTTGATGCAGCCCCGGCTGCGCGGCGTGCCGTAGTCGTTGTGCCAGTAAGTGCCGTGCAGCGCCACGCCCGTCCAGTAGATGTACGACACCCACGGCACGCCCGGTAGGTCGAAACCGTTGCCGTCGGTGGCGGCCATGTGCCGGGATGGCCGCTTTTGCTCGACCTTGAACTCGCCGCTGGGCGTTGCCGCTCCCTTGCGCCCGGTGGAGACGCGGGCAGTGAAGACGGTCGCGCCGTTCTCGTAGGCGGTCAGTCTCTGCCGTTTCAAATCCACTTCAATGCGCTTGTCAGCCACGTCCGGCGCAAGCGGCGTCAATTCGTCGTCGGCGACACGTCGCAGGCTTTCGGCCAGCACGAAGTAGTAGACCTTGTAGCGGTCATCCAGCACGCGATACCACCCGCGGCCTTTCTTGTCGGTCACCGCCTGGTCCACCCAGTGCGTGCTGGCGTAATAAAAGCGATAGACCTTCTTCGGGTTGCCGTCATCGTTGCGCCAGGCATCGGAGAAGGGCACCGTGATCTCGGCCAGGAAGCCTTCTCTGGGGAGATCCAGGACGGGTTCGTTCAAGTCGTTGCGCACGGGCTGAACCAGCGACGAGTGTACCCAACCCTCATCGGTGCGCCACCAGACGGGGTTCTGTGACTGGCCCAGGTCGCCATCCTTCCTTTCTTCGTAGATGTTGAGCAGTGTGTCGGCGTAGAAGATCTTCTCCACTACTTTGGCCGCGAACTGCGGCTTCTCGTAGGCGCGCAAGGCGGAGTTGGTGACGCGGCCGAGCAGGATGGGCGTCTGGTTGGCCTGTCCTATTGGCGGCCGGCCAAGTACAACGCCAAGCGCGGCGGTCCCGGTGAGCTTGACAAAATCGCGGCGAGATCGGCGGCGCATACTCAAAGACAACTCCACTATTGATGGCGTCGCCAGAGCCACAGGATGAGGCCGTAGGTTAAGCTGCCAACCACACCGGCACCGATCCCGGCACTCAACCAATGGTAGGCGTGTGGTCGCCCGGCAAGGACCAGTTCAGCCCCCAGGTAGGCCAGGAAAAACCCCACGAAGAGCCCGGTGTAGCCGAACGATAGGGCGTCCTCGCCCGGGGAGATCTGCCATTTGGGCCGGGGTCTCTCAGCGCCCCTCTGGTGGTCGAGCTTTGATCGCGAATATTCCGGCTTGTGTCGCTGCGGCTCGTGGCGCAAATGCCAGAGCGTGAGTTTATAGACCAATCGACCGGCCAGCACTGCACCGATGAACGTTGTCCGCCAGAAGCGCTGGGGTTGCGCGACCAACAGAGCCTTGCCGACGTTGCCGGCAGCCCTCAGCCCACTTAACAAAGCAATCAGGTGGGTCATGCTTGTAGCCTCCCTGCAACCCGAGGTTGTGGGCCGTCGCAGTTTTATTGGGCCGGCTCAACGCGAAATGTGAAGCGCACCTGATCCTGCGCCTGGCCCTTGCGTGCCGTGGCGCGCACCCACCAACTGCCTACCTGCGGGAACTGCGCCCCGCCCATGAACATGAGCATGCCCTGGCTGTCCGTCATCGGCTCCGCCTGAACCACGCCAATCGGTTGTTCGGTGCCCTCCAGCCCGTACTCAAAAGTCAGGCTATCCAGTGTCACCGAACGCTGACGCGAGTCCATCGGCATAAAGCTCAGGGTCACGGTGCCCGTCGGTAGTGGCGGGTTCGGGTCTGTAGAGAATCGGATGGTGACCAAGCCATACGGCCCTAGATCGGCGGTGGCGTCGCGCGCCGGTGCGTCGCGTATCAATTGATACGTCATCCCGATCATGGCTCCGACGACGGCCAATCCGAAGATCAACGAGATCGGCCAGGCGAGGTTGCGTGGGCGGCGGATCGGCCGCGCATCAGCGAGAGAGGGATCTTGGCTCATTGTGGAGATCCACCTGTGTCGAAGGGGAAACGCCGGTCTGGGCCCAGACGCGCATCAGCCACAGCGCCGCGGCCAGGACGAGCAGCCCAATGACCTGGGCGGCGCGAAAGCCGCCGGCCCAGGTCAGGCTGTCGCCGCGGAAGGTTTCCAGCAACACCCGCGCGGCGGCGGCCAGCGCCACGACTGCCAGCAGGTTCAGGCCCGTGCCCTCTTCGCCGAAGGGTTTCTTCCAGGCCGCACCGAAGATCAGCAGGGCGACCAGGATCTCGTAGACCTGCGCCGGATGGCGGTATTCGTCCCACAGGTAAATCGACCAGGGGAGCCGCGCCGGCGCCCCATAGGCGTCGCCGCTGAACAGGTGCGCCACGCCTGACGCCACCAGGAACGCCGCCAAGCCGGGGGCGAGCGCGTCCAGGCTGGGGCGGAGCGGCAGCCCCCGGCGCTGGCCGTACCAG
>DAOUAB010000221.1:0-47069 GCA_034434015.1 Anaerolineales bacterium | reverse complement strand
AGGCCATGGCCATGGGCGACCGCATCGTGGTGATGTCCGCCGCCGAGATCCAGCAGGCCGGCACCCCGCACGAGGTGTACTACGACCCGGCCAACCTGTTCGTAGCCCGCTTCATCGGCAGCCCGGGCATGAACCTGATCACGGGCCGCTGGGACGCCGCCGCCGGCGCGGTCCGCTTGCCCGGCGAGAACCGCTACCCGGCGCCGCCGGCCTGGCGGACCGGCCTGGGCGCAGGCGGGGACGTGATCGTCGGCTTCCGGCCGGAGGCCGCCCGGATCCAGCCGGAGGGCGCCCTGGCCGGCACGGTCTACACCACCGACATGCACGGCGCCTACACCGTCCTGCACGTCAACCTGAACGGGGGCGAGATCGTGCACATCCGCGGCGACCGGCGCGTGAACTATCCTATCGGCACTCCGGTGCGCTTTGACCTCGACCCGCTCATGGTCCGGTTCTTCAACCCGGCGACGCAGCAGGCCCTGCGGCCCGGAGGCGCGCGATGAGCAGCATCGAACTCCAGCACATCACCAAGCGATTCCCGGCCGTCACCGCCCTGGCGGACGTCTCGTTCACGGTCCACGACGGCGAGTTCTTCGTCCTGCTCGGCCCCACCGGCGCCGGCAAGACCACCACGCTGCGCGTGGTGGCCGGCCTGGAGAAGCAGGACGCGGGCGCCATCCTGTTCGACCACGAGAACATGGACGGCCGGACGCCCGCCGACCGCGACATCGCTTTCGTCTTCCAGCAGTACTCGCTCTACCCGACCATGTCGGTGTACGACAATCTGGCCTTCCCGCTGCGCTCGCCGCTGCGTAAATTGCCGGAGGCCGAGATTCAGAAGCGCGTGACGGCCGCCGCTGAAGTCCTGCGCATCAGCCACCTGTTGACGCGCAAGACCGCGCATCTCTCGGGCGGCGAAATGCAGCGCGTCTCCATCGGCCGCGCCATCGTGCGCCAGCCGCGCGCCTTCCTGATGGACGAGCCGCTCTCCAACCTGGACGCCAAGCTGCGCGAGGCCCTGCGCGTGGAGCTCAAGCACCTGCAGAAGACGCAAGCCAGCACGACGCTCTTTGTGACCCATGACCAGATCGAGGCCCTGACGATGGCGGACCGCATCGGCGTCATCCGCCAGGGCCGCCTCGTCCAGGTGGGTACGCCCGACGACATCTACGACCGGCCGGCCACCACCTTCGTGGCCCAACTGGTGGGGTCGCCGCGCATCAACCTGCTGACGGCCCGCCGCGAGGACGGCCGCATCTTCATCTCAGGCTCCGACCTGCACCTGCCGGCTCCGGCGTTGAGCCTGCCGCCCGAGTTTCTGCTCGGCATTCGGCCGGAAGATATCAAGCCGGACCCGGCCGGCGAATTCGCCGGGCAGGTGACGCTGACCGAGCCGCTGGGCGTCGAGACCATCCTCCACATCCGGTCCGGCGACCAGACGCTGCTCAGCCTGGTGCCCGGCATGACGGCGCTGCGGATCGGCGAAACCGTTCGCTTCAATATCGTCCGCGAGAAGCTGCACTGCTTCGACCAGGAGCGCCGGCGGATCGCGGCGTAGGACAAGGAGAGCCACTATGCGATTCGGCGTCAATACCTGGGTCTGGACCTCGCCGCTGACCACGGCAGAACTGGAGCGGCTGGCTCCGCACATCCGCGGGCTGGGCTTCGACTGGCTGGAGGTGCCGCTGGAATCCCTGGACGACCTGGACTACCGGCGCGGCGCGCAGATCCTGCGCGACCACGGCCTGGGCGTCAGCACCTGCGCGGCCATGGGCCCGGACCGCGACCTGATCCACCCGGAACCGGCCATCCGCGAGAGCGGGATGCGGTACCTGCGCGGGGCCATCGACGCCGCGCAGACCCTGGGCGCCACCAGCCTGGTGGGGCCGCTCTACTCGGCCGTCGGCCGCACCTGGCCGCAGACGCCCGACGAGCGCGCCCATGACCTGGACGTGCTGGTGAAGAACCTGAGCGAGCTGGCCCAATACGCCGGCGACCACGGCGTGGTGCTGTGCCTGGAGCCCCTCAACCGTTTCGAGACCAGCTTCATCAACCTGGCCGCTCAGGCCATCGAAGTGGTGGACCGGGTGGGGCACCCGGCCTGCCAGATCATGCTCGACACCTTCCACATGAACATCGAGGAGAAGTCGCTCGGGGCCGCCATCCGCGCCGTCGGCCCGCGCCTGCGTCATTTCCACGCCTGCGAAAACGACCGCGGCGCGCCCGGCTCCGGCAACGTCACCTGGGCCGAGGTGGGCCAGGCGCTCAAGGCCATCGGCTACGACGGGCCGGTGGTGATCGAGTCGTTCACGGCTAAAGTCAAGAGCATCGCCCGCGCCGCCGCCATCTGGCGCGCGCTGGCGCCCACCCAGGACGACCTGGCCCGCGACGGCCTGGCCTTTCTGAAGAAGCTGCTGGCGTAACAGGAGCCCGCATGAGCAAGACCATCGCCGTCATCGGCGCGCTGGACACCAAAGGGCCGGAGTTCGCGTTCGTCAAAGCCGAGATCGAGCGCCGCGGCGCCCGCGCCCTGGTCATCAATACCGCCGTCGTCGGCGCGCCGGCCTTCCCGCCGGACGTGCCGGCCGAGCGTGTGGCCGAGGCCGGCGGCGCCCGCCTGGCCGACCTGCAGGCCCAGGCCGACCGCGGCGCGGCCATGGAGGTGATGACGCGCGGCATCGTCAGCGTGGTGCAGGCTTTGTTCGCCCAGGGCCGGATCGACGGCGTGCTGGCCATGGGCGGCTCGGCCGGCACCGGCGTGGGCACCGCCGCCATGCGCGCCCTGCCCCTGGGCGTGCCTAAAGTCATGGTCAGCACCCTGGCCTCCGGCGACGTGCGGCCGTATGTGGGCACCAAGGACGTGGTGATGATCCACTCCGTGGTGGACGTCGCCGGCGTCAACCGCATCAGCGCCCGCATCTACGCCAACGCCGTCGGCGCGGTGCTGGGCATGGCCGAGACCCCCGAGCCGCAGGTGGCGGCCCGGCCCCTGATCGCGGCCTCGATGTTCGGCAACACCACGCCCCTGATCAACCGCTGCCGCGCCACCCTGGAGGCGCGCGGCTACGAGGTGCTGGTGTTCCACGCCGTGGGCACCGGCGGGCAGACGATGGAGGGCCTGATCCAGGACGGCTACTTCGCCGGCGCGCTGGACCTGACGACCACCGAGTGGGCGGACGAGCTGGTGGGCGGCGTGCTCTCGGCCGGGCCGTCCCGCCTGGACGCGGCCGCCGCCCGCGGCCTGCCGCAGGTCGTCGCCCCCGGCTGCCTGGACATGGTGAACTTCTGGGCGCGCGACACCGTGCCGGGCAAGTTCGCGGACCGGCGCTTCTACATCTGGAATCCGAACGTGACCCTGATGCGCACCACGCCGGAGGAGAACGCCGAGCTGGGCCGCATCCTGGCCGAGAAGGTCAGCCGCTCCGCCGGGCCGGCGGCCTTTTTCCTGCCGCTCAAGGGCGTCTCGATGCTGGACGCGCCCGGCAAGGAGTTCTGGTGGCCGGAGGCCGACCAGGCCCTGTTCGACGCCATCAAGCGCCATCGCCGGCCGGATATCCCGGTGGTGGAACTGGACCACAACATCAACGACCCGGAATTCGCCGACGCCTGCACCGACCAGCTGCAGCGGTTCTTGAACGCCTGAGGCCGCGCCCGGCAAGGAGCCCCGATGAACAAACGCCCCTATGCGCCCAGGACCTTGCTCATCTGGATCGTCGGCCTGCTGATCGCGGGCCTGGCCGCCGACCCGCTGATTCACAGCCTGGCCACGCCGCAGCAACTGGCCGACAACGTGCTGCTCAACGCCATTCCGTTCATCCTGATCTTTGTGTCCATCCTGCTCACCTTCATCGCCCTGATCCGGGCGACGGCCAGCGCGCTCAACCACAACATCCCGGAGCGCGTCTACCGGCCGGTGGAGCGCGCGCTGATCGCCGGCATCGTGCTGGGCGTGGTCGGGATGTTTCAGCCGTGGGCCCTGGTCTTCTACCAGGCCGGTTTCATCGTGCTGCTGGTCTCGACCCTGGGCTTCATCGTGTGGAGCCACGTCATCCCCAAGCGCGGCTCCACGACCAGCGAGTGACGCCGGCCGGTCCGGACGCGCCGGCAAGGAGAATAACGATGCCTTTCATCCCCCGAGACGAAGCGCTGCGCCGGCTGCGAGCGCAGGTGGCGGCCGGCCGGCCCATCATCGGCGCCGGCGCCGGCACCGGCATCTCGGCCAAGTTCGCCGAGCGCGGCGGCGTGGACATCATCATCATCTACAACTCGGGCCGCTACCGCATGGGCGGCCGCGGCAGCCTGGCCGGCCTGCTGCCCTACGGCGACGCCAACGCCATCGTCATGGAGATGGGCGGCGAGGTCCTGCCGGTGGTGAAGGACACGCCGGTGCTGGCCGGCGTATGCGGCACGGACCCGTTCCGGCTGATGCCGGTCTTCCTGCGCGAGGTCAAGGCCAGGGGTTTCGACGGCGTCCAGAACTTCCCGACCGTCGGCCTGTTCGACGGCGTCTTTCGCGCCAACCTGGAGGAGACCGGCATGGGCTATGGGCTGGAAGTGGAGATGATCCGCCAGGCCCATGAACTGGACCTGCTCACCTGCCCGTACGTCTTCACGCCCGAGCAGGCCGTGCAGATGGCCCAGGCCGGCGCGGACGTGCTGGTGCCGCACATGGGCCTGACCACCAAGGGGGCCATCGGCGCGGCCACCGCCCTGACCCTGGAGGAATCCGCCCGGCGCGTCCAGGCCATGCGCGACGCCGCCGTGGCCGTCAACCCGGAGATCCTGGTGCTGTGTCACGGCGGCCCGATCGCCGAGCCCGACGATGTCCGGTACATCCTGGCCCACACGCACGGCATCGCCGGCTTCTTCGGCGCCAGCAGCATCGAGCGCCTGTCGGTGGAGCCCGCGATCGAGGCCCAGGCGCGCGCCTTCAAGAGCCTGACGCTATGAGCCGCTTCCGCGGATATCACCTGGGGATGGTGCTGAGCGAACTGGTCGACATCGTCGGCGAGGCCCACGTCTCCACACGCGAGAGCGACCGGCTGGCCTACGCCACCGACTGGTGGTGGGTGCCGCAGATGTGGCTGGACCGCGGGGAGGCGCCGGTGCTGCCGGATGTGATCGTCCATCCCGGCTCGCCCGAGGAAATCTCGCGGGTGCTCCAGGTGGCCAACACCTACCGCATCCCGGTGGTGCCGTGGGGCGGCGGCTCCGGCACCCAGGGCGGGGCCACGCCCATCTACGGCGGCCTCCTGCTGGACGTCAAACGCCTGGACCGCCTGATCGAGATTGACGAGGTCTCGATGACGGTGACGGCCCAGGCCGGCATCAACGGCACGCAGCTCGAGTGGGCGCTGAACGAGAAAGGCCTGACCCTGCCGCACTATCCGGCCTCGGCCAACTGCGCCACGCTGGGCGGCTATCTGGCGGCGCGCGGCTCCGGCACCGTCTCCACCAAGTATGGCAAGGCCGAGGACCTGGTGATCTCCATCCAGGTGGTGTTGCCGGACGGCACCATCGCCCGGACCCTGCCGGTGCGCAGCCACGCCACCGGACCGGGTCTGCTCAACTTCCTGGTGGGCTCGGAAGGGACGCTGGGCGTGATCACCGAGGCCACGATGCAGATCGAGCGTCTGCCGGAGACGCGCCTGTTCCGGGCGGTGCTGTTCGAGGATTTGTCCCGGGCGCTGGAGGCCGGCCGGCGCATCATGACCGCGCGCCTGCAGCCGACCGTCATCCGTCTGTACGACCAGGCCTCCACCGCCTCGCTCGTCAAACGCGTGCTCGGCCTGGACCTGCAGGGCGCCTACATGGTGCTGGGGTTCGACGGCTTCCCCGAGATCGCGGCGGCTCAGGAGCAGCGCGCCCTCGCCATCTGCCGGGAGCTGGGCATGCGCGACCTGGGGCGCGAGCCGGGCGAGGAGTGGTGGCACCACCGCTACGACTTCTACTATCCGCCGCTCGGCTTCACCCTGCCCAAGCTGTACGGGACCATCGAGACCGTCTGCACCTTCCGCAACATCGAGCGCCTGTACTACGCCAAGAAACAGGCCATCGAAACCGGCTACGCCGCCTGGAAGGCGCGCTACCTCGCGCACTTTTCGCACTGGTTCCCGTGGGGCGTGATGGTTTACGACCGCTTCATCGTGGACGAGCCGCCGCAGGACGCGCACGAGGCGCTGCGCCTGCACAACAACATCTGGACGACGGCGGCGCGCACGTCGCTCGCCCACGGCGGCGTGCTGAACGAGCACCACGGCATCGGCCTGAAGCTGGCCCGCCTGATGCGCGAGCAGTACGGCGCGGCCTGGCCGGCCCTGGACGCGCTCAAGCAGACCCTGGACCCGCGCGGCATCATGAACCCCGGCAAGCTCGGGTTCAGCGTGTAGGCGGAGAGGGACGGAGCGCGGTGGGCGCGCGCCGACCATCCCCCCGGCGAAAGCCGCAGCCCGGCGCCAGCCCGCGCCGGCCGGGCTTCAGTTGGCGCCGGGATGACGGGAGGTGTGAAGGTGAAACTGAATCTGGGGATGACTGAGTGCCTATGAGCCTTTCCGATCACGCGCCGGTCTACAACCTGTGCCGTTTCTGCCTGATGTGCCGGCACACCTGCCCGGTGGGCCGCGTCACCAAGCGCGAGGCCACCACGCCGCACGGCTGGGCGCTGCTGATCTCGTCCATCGACCGCGGACTGGCGCGCTGGAACGCCGATACGGCCGACACGCTCTATATGTGCGCGCAGTGCGGGCTGTGCTACGCCAACTGCGTCACCGATCAGCCGCTGCCCTCGGCCATCGCCGCCGCCCGCGCCCACGTCGTCACCGCCGGGCTGGCGCCCGAGGCCGTGGCGCAGGTGGACGCGCGGCTGCGGCAATGGGGCAACCCCTTCCGCGAGGCCGAGCCGCTGCCGGCCGTCGGCACAGCCCCGGCCGCGCTCTTCGTCGGCGCAGCCGCCCAGCACCTGCGCCCGGGGACCCTGGCCGCCGCCCGCCGCCTGCTCGACGCGCTCGGGATCGCCTACGTGCCCGTCGCCCAGGGCCTCTCGTCCGCGTATCTGCCGTTCGCCCTCGGGCTGTGGGAGACCGCCCGCACGCTCGGCCGGGCGGCGCTGCAGGAAATCACGGCCGTGGGCGCGGCGCGCCTGATCGTGCTGGCGCCTGAAGACCGCCGCGCCTTCACCGACGCGCTGCCCGAGCTGGGCCTGCCCCTGCCGGACGGCGTGGACGTGGTGGAGCTGATGACGTTGCTGGCCGAGGCCGTGGCCGCCGGCCGGCTGAGGTTCCGGCCCGTGGCGGCGGCGTTGACTTACCACGACCCGGCCCACAGCCCGCACTTCCCCGGCCGCTCGGCGGAGGCCCGGCGGGTGCTGGGAGCGCTGGCCGGCCAGCCGCTGCGCGAGCTGTTCTGGCGGGAGGGGCGCGCCGCGCCCGGCGGGAGCGTCGCCGGCCTGCGCTTCACGCATCCGGCCCTGGCCGAGCAGATGACGCGCGACCGGCTGGCGGAAGCGGCGGCCACCGGCGCGGACCTGTTGGTGACTGAAGACCCGGCGGCGCTGGCCCATTTCGACTCGCAGGCCGGCGCCACCTCCATCCGTGTGGCCGGCCTGTACGAGTTGCTGGCCCAGCAGCTGGCTTGAACCCGTCCGGAGGTGACCCCGACCCACGATTCGACCCTTCTGCCGCCCTCCCATCCGTCATTCGCGTCCGCCCACTCTCTCACGGAGGTCAAGACCATGTTCCTGTCCATGCACAACTGGATGCGCGCCGAGCCGATCGAACTGACCATCCGCCGCCTGGCCAAGTACGGCTACGACTCGATCGAGATCAGCGGCGAACCGGAGAAATACGACACCAAGACCGTGCGCAAGCTCCTCAAAGAGAACAACGTCCGCTGCTGGGGCTCGGTGAGCCTGATGTTCGCCGGCCGCGACCTGATCCACGCCGACCCGGCCGTGCGCGCCAGCAGCGTCAAGTACATCAAGGATTGCATCACCATGGTGCATGAGCTGGAGGGCCGCGAAATGACCATCGTGCCCTCCCAGGTGGGCAAGGTGGTGGCCATGGCCTCGCCCGAAGAAGAGTGGGCCTGGGCCGTGGAGGGGCTGAAGGAGATCTACGCCCACAGCGAGCCGCTCGGCATCCGGCTAGCGCTCGAGCCGCTCAACCGCTTCGAGACCAACTTCCTCAACCGCCACGACCAGGCCCTCAAGCTGGCCGAGGCCGTCGGCCCCAATTGCGGCGTGTGCCTGGACTGCTTCCACATCAATATCGAGGAGAAGGACCTGCACCTGGCCATCCTCAACACCGGCAAGCGCCTGGTGGACTTCCACGTCGCCGATAACAACCGCATGGCCTGCGGCCAGGGCGACTACGACTGGACCAAGCTGGTGCGCACGCTCAAGCAGGCCGGCTACGACGACGCCCTGACCGTCGAGTTCGTGGCGCCGCTGGACCGCACGCCGGCCAATCCTTATCCGGAGGCGCTGGCCACCACCCCCGATCCGGAGCTCACGCCCGAGCAGTTCAAGTTCATCCAGGACCATGGCTCCGGTGTGCTGACCGAGAAGTTCTACTCCATGCTGGTCGAGACATCGGCCAAGACCCTGCGCCACGCCATCGCGATGGCTTAGCGCCCGCCCGGGCCGGTGGTCGGGTGGTCCTCGCCTGGGCCGCCCGACCCCCGGCCACGCGACCACCGGACCCGGCGACCGCCCAACCACCTGACCCATGACCACCATCCTGCTCATCGGCACACTCGACACCAAAGGCGTGGAGATCGGCTACTGCCGCGACAAACTCAGGGCGCTCGGCGCCGAGGCGCTGGTGCTGGACTCGGGCATCCTGGGCGAGGCGCTTGGCCTCACCCCCGACTTCTCCCGCGCCGCCGTCGCCGAAGCCGCGGGTTACACCCTCGACCAGCTCCGCCACGCCGGCTCGCGCGGCGCCGCCGTGGAGAAGATGAAGGAGGGCGTCAAGCGCATCACGCTGGACCTGTTCCGCCAGGGCCGGCTGGACGGCGTGCTGTGCCTGGGCGGCGCGGAAGGCGCCATCATGGGCTCGGTGGCCATGCGGGGCCTGCCGCTGGGCGTGCCCAAGCTCATCGTCACGCCCATCGCCTCCGGCCGCCGCCATTTTGGCATGCTCATCGGCGAACTGGATATCATGGTCATGCACTCCGTGGTCGATATCCTGGGCCTCAACCCGGTCAGCACCGTCGTCTACGACAACGCCTGCGCCGCGGTCCTGGGCATGGCCCGCCACGGGTCGCGCTTCAAGCCGGCGCCGGCTGGCAGCCGCTTCGTCGGCGTGACGATGCTGGGCCAGTCAACGCCGGGGGTCATGGCCATGCGCGACCGGCTGGCCCAGCATGGTTATGAGACAGTGATCTTCCACGCCAACGGCGTGGGCGGGGCGGCCATGGAGCAGTTTGCCGAGTTGGGCACTTTCGTGGGCGTGGTGGATTACACCACCAACGAGCTGGCCTGCGCCGAGGTGGGCGGCTTTCACGTCCCGCCGCCCAACCGCCTCGAACGCGTGGGCGCGCTGGGGCTGCCGCAGGTCGTGGTCCCCGGCAACGTGGACCTGACCACGCATGGCACGCCGGACACCCTCTCCGAGGCCATGCGCCATCGGCCCCTGTACTATCACAACCCCGAGATGACGCTGTGCCGCACCTTGAAGCCCGAGATGGCCGCCATCGGGGCCGCCATGGCCAGGAAGCTCAACCAATCCAAGGGGCCGGTGGTGGTGATGGTGCCCACCGGCGGCCTCTCTCAGCCCAACCGGCCCGGCGGCGTGTTCTGGGACCCGGAGGCCGACGCGGCGCTCCTGGAGGCCCTGCGGACCGGCCTGCGCCCGGACATCCCGCTCATCCCGGTGGCCGCGCACCTGAACGACGCCGCCTTCGCCGAACGCGTGGCGGATGAGTTCCTGAAGTTGATGGCCGACCACTGATCACTGATCACTGCTCAGTCGGCAGCGCTCAGCGACCAGTCATCCGTGGCCGCCCGAAAGGACGCTCCGATGACCGAATTCCGCTCCTACAACCTGGTGGACCTGACCTACGTGGACATCCAGGAATACCTCCGGACCAAAGACACGATTCTGATCCCGATGGCCAGCACCGAGCAGCACGGCCCGCACCTGCCGCTCAAGACCGACACGGTCACGGCCGAGGAGGTCAGCCGGCGGGTGGCCGAGCAAATCCAGGTGCTCTACACGCCCTGTATCTGGATGGGCTACTCGCCCCAGCACATGTACGCGCCCGGCGCCGGGCGGGGCACCATCACGGTGCGCGCCCAGACCCTGCTGGCCGTGATGTACGACGTGGCCCGCAGCCTGATCCACCACGGTTTCAACCGCCTGATCTTCATCAACGGCCACGGCTCCAACGTCAAGGTCGTGGACCCGGTGCTGCGCCGGCTGCGCTACGAAACCGGGGCCCTGATCGGCTTCGTCAAGCCCTACATGGAAAACTACGTCGGCATCCTGAAGGGCCTCATGGAGAACCCGCCGGAGGAGACCCCCGGCTGGCACGCCAGCGAGCTGGAGACCTCCCAGATGCTGGCCCATGATCGCGTCAAGGGCACGCACTACGTGCGCATGGAGCGGGCGGCCAAAACCCTGGCCCACATCCCCGAGTTCCTGCCCAAGACGTTCGCCAAGAAGGACGGCATGCCGGACGTGGAGTTCGAGGACTACAAGTATTTCACGTTCCCGATGGACCACCACGAGTTCATCGAATCCGGCACCATCGGCAACCCGCTGCGGGCCACGGCCGAGAAGGGCGAGGAGGCCTTCCAGCGCTACGCCGGGCATGTGGCGCGCGGTGTGCTGGAGCTGATGAAAGTGCCCGTCACCGTGCACCATCGGGAGTTCGTCGATCGCGTATAAACCCGGGAAGGTTTCTACGGCGATCAGAGTGGGAGGCTTCGCCCGCATCGACCCGTCCGCGGTGCTGGACCCTCAGCGCGGACGGAGCGCAAAGCGGGGCTTCAAGATTTCCAGGGCGCGTTCCAGGCCCCGACGGCGGCCGGCGCCGATGCCGCGCTGAAGAGCCGCGGCGCCAGGGAGCGTCGTTCACCCGTCCACATCTGTTCCAACTCTTGAGAGGAGAACCACCATGCCACGTCCTGTCACCCTCTTCACCGGCCAGTGGGCCGACCTGACCTTCGACACGATCTGCGCCAAGGCCAAGGCCTTCGGCTACGACGGCGTCGAAATCGCCTGCTGGGGCGATCACTTCGAAGTGGACAAGGCCCTCAGCGACGACGCCTACCTGCGCTCGCGCCACGACATCCTGGCCAAACACGGCCTGAAGGTCTTCGCCATCAGCACGCACCTGGTGGGGCAGTGCGTGGGCGACGACCCGATCGACGAGCGCCACAAGAGCATCCTGCCCTCGCGCCTGTGGGGCGACGGCAAACCCGACGGCGTGCGCGCGCGCGCCGCCGAGGAGATCAAGAACACGGCCCGCGCCGCGGCCCAGTTCGGCGTCAAGGTGGTCAACGGCTTCGTCGGCTCGAAGATCTGGCACACCCTGGCCATGTTCCCGCCCGTGCCGCCGGCCATGATCGAGGCCGGCTACAAGGATTTCGCCGACCGCTGGAACCCGATCATCGACGTCTTCGACCAGGTGGGCGTCAAGTACGCCCTGGAGGTGCATCCGTCCGAGATCGCCTACGACTTCTGGACCACCAAGCGCGCGCTGGAGGCCGTCAACCGCCGGCCGGGCTTCGGCATCAACTTCGACCCCAGCCACCTGTACTGGCAGATGGTAGACCCGGTGGAGTTCGTCTACGAGTTCGCCGACCGCATCTACCACATGCACGTCAAGGAGTCCGTCCGCAACCTCAACGGCCGCAACGGCATCCTGGGCTCGCACCTGTTCTTCGGCGACCGCCGGCGCGGCTGGGACTTCGTCTCGCCCGGGCGCGGCGGCGTGCCCTTCGAGCGCATCTTCCGTGCGCTCAACGACGTGGGTTACCAGGGCCCGCTCTCGGTGGAGTGGGAGGACAACGGCATGAACCGCGACCAGGGCGCGCCGGAGGCCCTGGCCATGGTGCGGCGCCTGGACCTGACCCCTTCCAACGTGGCCTTCGACGCCGCGTTTGCTTCCAAGAAATGAACGGAGGACAGCATGGCTGAGACCGGTTTCACCACGATGGCCGGCGCCCGGGCCGCCGGCAAGGCCCCGGAGATCGGCGTGGGCATGCTGGGCTACGCCTTTATGGGCAAAGCCCACTCCAATGCCTACAAGAAACTGCCGTACATGATGTATCCGCCGGTGGCGATCCCCAGGCTGGTGGCCATCTGCGGGCGCAACGAGGCGCCCGTGAAAGAAGCGGCCCTGCGCTACGGCTACGAAGGCTACTACACCGACTGGCGGCAGATGCTCAAGGACGACCGCATCCAGCTGTTCGACAACGGCGGCCCGAACGACGCGCACGCCGAGCCCTGCATCGCGGCGGCTCAGGCCGGCAAGCACATCCTGTGCGAGAAGCCGCTGGCCCGCACCGCCCGGGAGGCCGGCGCCATGCTCGAGGCCGTCACCAAGGCCGGCGTCAAGCACGCTGTCGCCTTCAACTACCGCTTCGTGCCGGCCATCCGCCTGGCCAAAGAACTGATCATGGCCGGCAAGCTCGGGCAGATCTACCACTACCGCGCCGTTTACCTGCAGGAGTGGATCATGCCGCATTACGGCACGCCCTACATCTGGCGGGTGGACAAAGGCGCGGCTGGCAGCGGCGCCCTCGGCGACCTGGGCGCGCACATCATCGACCTGGCCCGCTTCCTGGTGGGCGAGCCGCGCCGCATCAACGGCGCCATGCAGACCTTCATCAAGGAGCGTCCCGACGCGGAGGGGAAAGTCCACAAGGTCGAGGTGGACGACGCCTTCGCGGCCACGTTCGAGTTCGAGAACGGCGCGATCGGCACGGTGGAGTCCACCCGCTTCGCCGGCGGGCGCAAGAACTACAACTGCTTCGAGATCAACGGCGAAAAGGGGAGCCTCCGGTTCAACCTGGAGCGCATGAACGAGCTGGAGGTCTTCTGGGTGGGCGAGGCGCCCAAGGAGACCCAGGGGTTTCACGATGTTCTGGTGAGCGAGGGGCACCATCCGTTCTGGTCCAACTGGTGGCCGCACGGCCACATCATCGGCTGGGAGCACACCTTCGTCCACGAGATTCACCACCTGCTGGACGCCATCGTGAACAACAAGGAGGTCGCCCCCTTCGGCGCCACGTTCGAGGACGGCTACAAGAACGCCGTGATCTGCGACGCCATCGTCGAATCGGCCGCCAGCGGCCGGCGCGTGGACGTCAAATACTAGGCCCGTGAGGGGCCGCGCTCAGGCGCGGTGGTCGCAGGCGGGGCGGGTCCTCCAACGCCCCGCCTGCACCGCGCGCCCCGGGAGATTCGTGATGCCGTTTCAAGACCTGCGCCCGCAGACGGTCCGGCGCACGCCGGACGAAATGCTCAAACACCTGCAGAGCTTTAACCTGGACCTGAAGTTCTCGGCCGGGGTCTGGTTCTTCTCGCCGCCCAACTCGCGCTTTCACGACCGCTACAAGCCGGCCCTCGACATCGCCCGGCGCCTGGATATCGCCGCCGCGCTCAAAGACTACGGCCTGGCGGCCATGGAGGCGCACTACCCCAACGAAATCAACGAGGCCAACCTGGACCTCTGGAAACAGTTCGCGCGCGACACGGGCCTCCGCGTGCTGACCGTGATCCCCCTGCTCTTCTGGGACGCCGACTACGAGTGGGGCAGCCTGTCGTCGCCGCTGGAGACCATCCGGCGCGGCGCCGTCGAACGGACCAAGGCCGCCCTGCAGCTTAACCGGGAGTTGGACACCGACTTCGCCATCGTCTGGCCCGGCATCGACGGCTATGAGAACGCCTTCGGCCTGGACCTGGTAGCGGCGCGCGACCGCTTCGCGGCCGGCCTGGCCGAGGCCCTGGACGCGGTGCCGGGCGTGCGCATCGCGTTCGAGCCCAAACCCTACGAGCCGCGCGGTCACATCCTGTACGGCTACACGTCGGAAGGGCTGCTGCTCGGGATGAAGGTCGAGGCCCGGCTGCAAAACCCGGCCAACCGGCGGCTGCTCGACCAGGGCCACGCCCTGGTGGGCCTGAACCCCGAGGTCGGGCACATGTTGATGGGGTACGAAGACCTGCCCTACGCCTACAGCCTGGTCATGGAATATGGCCGGCTGGCTCACACCCACTGGAACAGCCAGCCGCTCGGCAACTACGACCAGGACCTGAACGTGGGCGTGCTCTCGCCGGAGAGCACGGAAGCGACGCTGTATGCGATGAAGATGCAGAGTTACTCCGGCTACTTCGGGATCGATATCAACCCGGAGCGCATGCCCGTGGACGTAGCGCTGAAGAACTCGATGGATGCGTTGCGCGCCGCCAACGACCGCATCAATGCCCTGGACCATGAGGCGATCCTGTACGCCACCAACCACCCGGACAAGGCGCGCGGCTGGCTGGAGGCTTACCTGATCCGCGCCCGCGCCCGCTACCCGGAGCGCCTGCCCCCGCTGCCCGCGCTCCGCTGACCCGTCCCAGGCTGGAGGCGGCCGCGGCCGACCTGCCGCCGCCTCCTTTGAACCGGACCCCGTCCGGACGGAGCCTCCACCATGACTTACTGCCTCGGCCTGGACATCGGCACGACCGGCGCCAAAGCCCTTTTGTGCGACGCGCAGGGGCGCATCCTGGCGACGGCTACGGCCGAATACCCCCTCTACACCCCTCAACCGCTATGGAGCGAGCAGGACCCGGCCGATTGGTGGCGCGGGGCGCAGACGGCCCTGCGCGCCGTGGTCGCGCAAGCCGGCGCGCGGGCCAGCCAGATTACAGGCCTCGGCCTGACCGGGCAGATGCACGGCGCGGTCTTCCTGGACGAACAGGGCCGCGTGATCCGCCCGGCCCTGTTGTGGAACGACCAGCGCACCGCCGCGGAATGCGCCGAGATCACCGAGCGCGTGGGCGCGGCGCGCCTGATCGAGATCGCCGGCAACCCGGCCCTGACCGGATTCCAGGCGCCCAAGATCGTCTGGCTGCGCAATCACGAGCCGGAGAATTTCGCCCGCGTCGCGCAGGTGCTCCTGCCCAAGGATTACATCCGCTGGCGACTTACGGGCGTCAGCGGCGCCGATGCCGCCGATGCGGCCGGAACCCTGCTCCTGGACCTTCGGACGCGCGATTACAGCGCCGAGATCCTGGACAAGCTGGAGATCCCGCGCGCCTGGCTGCCGCGCGTCTTTGAAGGGCCGGAGATCACCGGGACGTTGCGCCCCGAGATTGCGGCCGAGCTGGGCCTGCCGGCCGGCCTGCCCGTCGTCGCCGGCGGCGGCGACAACG
Organism: Anaerolineales bacterium; assembly: GCA_034434015.1. Lineage (GTDB taxonomy): Bacteria > Chloroflexota > Anaerolineae > Anaerolineales > UBA6663 > SpSt-583. The sequence continues at coordinate 31,701 of DAOUAB010000221.1, read as the reverse complement.
CCGCGGCGGCGGTGGGCACGGGCATCGTCCGCGCCGGCGTGGTCAGCAGCAGCATCGGCACCAGCGGCGTCATCTTCGCCCATGCGGACGAGATCGCCCTCGACCCGCACGGCCGGCTGCACACGTTCTGCCACTCCGTCCCCGGCCGCTATCACCTGATGGCCGTCACCCTCTCGGCGGGCGGCGCTTTCCGCTGGCTGCGCGACACGCTGGGCAAAGCCGCCAGCTACGACGAGATGACGGCGGCGGCGGCGACCGTCCCGCCGGGCGCCGAGGGCCTGCTCTTCCTGCCCTATCTCACCGGCGAGCGCACCCCGCACCTGGACCCCCTGGCGCGCGGCGCTTTCGTCGGTCTGACGGCCCGCCACACCCCGGCGCACCTGATCCGGGCGGTGATGGAGGGCGTGGTGTTCTCGCTGCGCGACGGCCTGGAGATCATGCGCGGGTTGGGCGTGCCCATCTCCCAGGTGCGGGCCACCGGCGGCGGCGGGCGCAGCCCGCTCTGGCGCCAGATGCAGGCCGACATCTACGGGGCCGAAGTGGTAACATTGACGGCTGAGGAAGGCCCGGCCTACGGCGCCGCGCTGCTGGCCGGCGTGGGCACGGGCGCTTTCCGGGATGTCGGCGAAGCCGTGGAGCGCTGTGTGACCATCGCCGGCCGCACCGCTCCGAACGCCGCGACTCAGGACAAGTACCTGCCCATCTACACGCTCTATGCCGGCGTATACGGCCAGCTCCGCGCGACCATGCACGCGCTGGCCAGGGTCTGAGGAATGCCGAAACCGATCGCTTTGCAGTTGTACACCCTGCGCGAGCTGCTGGCACAGGACTTCGCCGGCACGCTCCGACGGGTGGCCGCCCTGGGCTACGCCGGCGTGGAGACCGCCGGCCAGTATGGCGAGTCGCCGGCCAGCGCGCGCCGGCTGCTCGACAGCCTGGGCCTGACCGTGTGCGGGGCGCATCTGCCGCTGCCGGTCGGGCCCAACCAGAAGCCCGTGATCGAGACCGCGCAGGCCCTGGGCTGCACGCGCATCGTGTGCGCGTGGCTGCCGCCCGAGCGCTTCGCCTCGGCGGAGGGCCTGCGCGCCGTGTGCGCGGAACTCAATGCGGCCAGCGAAGTCGCCCGGGCGCATGGCCTGACGCTCGGCTATCACAACCATTGGTTCGAGTTCGATCAGCGGGTGGCGGGCCGGCCGGCCCACGACTGGATGGCCGAATGGCTCGACCCGGCGATCTTCTTCGAAGTGGACGTGTATTGGGTGAAGACCGCCGGCCAGGACCCGGCGAAGGTGGTCCGCCGGCTCGGGGCGCGGGCGCCGCTCCTGCACCTCAAGGACGGGCCAGCCGTCCAGGAGGCGCCGATGACGGCCGTCGGCGCCGGGACGCTGGACTTCGGCCCGATCCTGGCGGCGGCCGGCCAGGCCGAGTGGTTGATCGTAGAACTCGATCGCTGCGCGACCGACCTGCTGACCGCCGTCGCCGACAGCCATCGTTATCTCACGGCGAGGGGGTGGGGCCATGGAAAAAACTAGGGTCGGCCTCGTCGGTTGCGGGAACATCAGCGACACCTACCTGAAGAGCTGCCCGACCTTCGAGTCGCTGGCCGTGACCGCTTGCGCCGACCTCGATCCGGCCCGCGCCAGGGCCAAGGCCGCGCAATACGGGGTCCGGGCGCTGACGGTGGACCAGTTGCTCCAGGACCCGGACATTGATCTGGTCATCAACCTGACTGTGCCGGCCGCCCATGCGGAGATCAACCTGGCGGCGCTCCAGGCCGGCAAGCACGTCCACACCGAAAAACCGCTGGCCATCGAGCGCGACGACGGCCGGCGCACCCTGGAACTGGCTCAGGCGCGCGGCCGGCGCGTGGGCAGCGCGCCGGACACCTTTTTGGGCGGCGGTCTGCAGACCTGCCGCAAACTGATCGACGAGGGCGCCATCGGCCAGCCCGTGGGCTGCGCCGCCTTCATGGGATCGTCGGGGCCGGACGACTGGCACCCCAGCCCGGCCTTTTTCTACCAGCCCGGCGCCGGCCCACTGTTCGACATCGGGCCGTATTACCTGACCGCCCTCATCCACCTGCTCGGCCCGATCCGGCGGGTGACCGGCCTGGCGCGCGCCTCCTTCCCCGAACGAGTGGCCGGTCACCCCGCTATCCGGGGCCAGCGCATCCCGGTGAACACCCCAACCCACGTCGTCAGCGCGCTGGAGTTTGAGAGCGGGCCCATCGGGACGATGGTGATGTCCTTCGACGTCAGGGGCCATCAACAGCCCTGCCTCGAAATCTACGGCAGCGAGGGCACGTTGAGCGTGCCGGACCCCAATACCTTCGGCGGTCCGGTGCGCCTGCTCCGCCGCGGACAGGCGGAGTGGCGGGAGGTGCCGCTGACGCACGGTTACACCGCCAATCATCGCGGCATTGGCGCGGCCGACCTGGCCGGGGCCATCCGCACGGGCCGGCCTCACCGGGCCAGCGGCGTCCTGGCGTTCCATGTGCTCGACCTGATGCACGCCATCCTGGAGGCGGCGCGCGACGGCCGGCATGTGGAGGTCGTCAGCCGCTGTGATCGGCCCGACCCGCTGCCGGTGGGTCTGGCGCCCGGCCAGCTCGACGCATGACGAGCGCTCCATGCCGCTGGGAAGCCAGGACCCGGTCTTGGTGGCGCTGGTTATGGCCCTGTTGGGATTCTTGATCGGCCTGACCAAAGGAGGGTTCAACGCCCTGGGCGGTCTGCTCACGCCGTTGCTCAGCCTGGTCCTGCCCGTCTCGCTGGCGGTCGGCGTCCTGCTGCCGATGCTGATTGTCGGCGACGCGTTTGCGGTCTATACGTATTGGCGCCAGTGGGACGGGCGGCTGGTGCGCCGGATGCTGCCGACCGGCGTGGCCGGGGCCCTGCTCGGGACTTTCCTGCTGACGCAGCTTTCCGCCAACAGCCTGCGGCTGGTGCTGGCGGTTTTTGTGTTGCTGCTGGTGATCTACAAACTGGCCGGCGACCGGCTGGAGAATCTGCGCTACCGGCCGCGCGCCTGGCACGCGCCGGCGGCCGGCCTGCTGGCGGGCGTGGCCTCCGGGATGTTCAACAACGGCGTGCCGCCCTTCAACACGTTCCTGCTCTTGCAGAAGCTCGCGCCGCGAACGTTCATCGCCACCACCGCCATCTTTTTCGCCCTGCTCAACCTGCTCAAAGTGCCGGGCTTTCTGTACACGGGCGTGCTGGACCTGCCCCTGCTCCTCTCGGTGTGGTGGGTCCTGGTCTTCATCCCGCTCGGCATCGCGGCCGCCCGCTGGCTGGTCCTGCGCGTGAACCCGAAGGTCTTCGAGTGGATGATCATCGTCCTGCTGGTCTTCTCCAGTTTCCTGCTCTTCTGGAGCGCGCGCTGAAAGGCAGGGCGCCGCGTGTCTGAAACCGGATGGCCGTCGGCGCGGGAACGGCTCGACTACACGTTGTGCTTTCTCACCCGCCGGGACCACGTCCTGCTGCTGCACCGCCGCCGGCCGCCCAACCTGGGCTTGTGGAACGGCGTCGGCGGGCGCATCGAACCCGGCGAAACGCCGACGGCCGCGTGCCTGCGCGAAGTCCGCGAGGAGACCGGCTACATCCTCGCGTCGGCGCGCTTTGCGGGTCTGCTGACCTGGAGCGGCTTCGAGATCGGAGACGGCGGCCTGTATCTCTTCACGGCCGAGGCCCCGCCGGGGGAGCCGGCGCCATCGCCGGAGGGCGATCTGCGCTGGTGGCCGCGCGCCCAGGCCTGCGCCGCGCCGGAGGTCGTCTCCAACCTGCACATCGTTCTGCCCCACCTCCTGGACGGCGCGCCCCCTCAGATCTATCACATGACCTACGCCAACGGCGTCCTGGTCCGCGCCGAGCGGCGCCCCCTGCCGGAACAACGCTGGCCCTGAGCGCGGGCCGGATGGATCGCTAAAGATCGGGAGGGTGGTACGTCCGCGTACAGTTCCGGCCGGACGCCTTGGCCAGGTACAGCGCCTCGTCGGCCCGCTGGATCAAGTCGGACAGATCAGACAGGCGAGGCTCGAAGGCGGCGACGCCCAGGCTGACGGTGATCGGCACGGCTTGCGAGCCGGCCTGGACGGGAGCGCCGGCAATCGTCAGGCGCAGCCGTTCGGCGATGTTCTCGGCCGCCGCCAGGTCGGTCTCCGCCAGGAGCAGCACGATTTCCTCGCCGCCATAGCGGGCCACCAGATCGATCTCGCGGACGCCGGCCTGGCAGGCGGCGGCGATTGCCCGCAACACCTCGTCGCCGACGGCGTGCCCATGCTGGTCGTTGACGAGCTTGAAATGGTCAATGTCGAGCATGAGGACGCTCAGCGGGCGCCCCAGCCGGCGGGCGCGTTCCACTTCGCGCCCGCCCAACTGAGCCAGTCCGCGCCGGTTGTACAGCCCCGTCAGGGCGTCGGTCATCGCCAGCTGCCGCACCTCGGCCAGCAGTTGCGTCTTGGCGATGGCAAGCGCGATCTGGCCGGCGGCCTGCTCGCCGCGCGCCAGGTCGTCGTCCAGGAAGCGGCGCGGGTCGGCGTAGCCGGCCATGGCCACGCCCAGCCGCCTGGCCCCGACCGTGAGCGGGAGCACCAACACCGATCGGACCGGGATTTGGGCCCGGGCCGACGCCTCCAGGATCGCGTGATGCTGGAGGTCGTCAATGGCCAGGGCGCGGCGCATCTCCAGGACGGTCTCAATCACGCGGCTGGAGCCGGGCGCAAACGTGACCTGACGAAAGGATTCAGCATACGGCTCGGTCGCCGCCGCCGGGACCAGAACCTGGCGCGCCTCATCCCACAACAAGAAGCCGGCGGCATCGGCCTCCAGCAGGCCAGCCATGCGGGCCGCCAGGGTCTGGAGCAGGCCGTCCAGATCATCCGCCTGCAGCGCGACGCGGGTCAACGCATTCAGCCTTGAGAGAAAGCGCTGGCGCTCGGAGGCTTCGCTCTCGGCCCGCTTGCGCTCGGTGATGTCCTGGACCAGGCCGATGGCCAGTTGCGGCTGCCCGGGTTCCGCCGGCAGCAGCGCCGCGGTCACGTTCGCCCACAGATACCGGCCGTCCTTGCAGCGATAGCGCTTGTCCATTGAATACTGCCGGCTCTGGCCGGCCAGCGTGGCGCGCACGGCCGGCGCTTCGAGCATCAGGTCATCCGGGTGTGTGATGTCGGACACGGTCAGCCGGGTCAGCTCGTCGTCCGCGTAGCCCAGCATCGCCTGAAAGGCCTGGTTGGTGGCCGTCAGCCGTTGGGTCGCGATATCCACCAGGGCGATCCCGAGCGGGCTGGCCTCGAACACCGTGCGGAACCGGCCTTCGCTTGAGCGCAGCGCGGCCTCGGCGCGGCGACGCTCCGCCAGGCTCGCCTGCAGGACGGCGTTCTCGCGCTCCATGTAGCCGGCGACCTCGGCCCGGCGTTTGAGCAGGCCGACCATCATCACCATGCCCGGATAGGCCAGCGCCCACAGCAGAACGCGCGTGATCTCGCCGCCCGCAGGCGGCGTCACGGCCAGAACAAAGACCCAGGCGGTGTAGAGCGTGGCGACGAGGGCGCTCAGCAGGCCGGGCCACAGCCCGCCGGCATAAGCCGAGAGGATCACCAGCGTCGCCAGGATAGGCGTGGGCGTGGGCAAGCCGAACGGGGTGGACCGGAGCAATTCCAATGCTCCGACGGCGAGCAGAGTGACGAGCGAGGTGACGAAGGGCTTCCAGGCCGGCGACGAGGTCATACCCACTCTGGCAACGCGACCCGTCTCTCCCGGCCCGCGGCCGCGCTGCACAGCCTCATTCTAACCTTAATGCCCCCGCAGGTCAGCCGGTTTGACGCGCTCTGCCAAACCCTAACTATTGACGAGCCGCGTATACTTCGGCTGATGCAATCCGCCCTGGCTCACGCCCTCGCCCGCCGCTTCGCCGGCCAGATACGCTTCGATCCGTATGCGCGCGTCCTGTACGCCACCGACGCCAGCCCGTACCAGATCGAGCCCCTCGGCGTCGCCTTCCCGCGCACGCTCGACGACCTGCAACAGCTCGCGGCGGTCTGTGCCCAATTCGAGGTCCCGCTCATCCCGCGCGGCGGCGGCAGCGGCCTGGCCGGCGGGGCCATCGGCCGCGGGCTGGTGGTCGATTGCTCACGCCACCTGACGCAACTGGAGATCAACCCGGAAGAACGCTGGGCCTGGGCCGAGGCCGGCGTGCTGTGCGACGCGCTCAACGCCGCCGCCGCGCCGCACGGCCTGGAGTTCGGGTGCGCGCCGTCGTCGTCGGACCGCGCCACGGTCGCGGGCATGATCGCCAACAACGCCACCGGCGCGCGCTCGCTCCGGCACGGGATGACGGGCGACCAGCTTCTAGCCGCCGAGGTGATCCTGGCGGACGGGACACGCGCCACGCTCGCGCCGGGCCAGGCGCCCGCCGCCCTGGCCGAGGCGGTGCGCGCCAGCGTGCTGCGCCACGCCGACGCCCTCCGCGCGAGCTTCCCGCGCACCTGGCGGCGCGCCTCCGGCTACAGCCTCAATTACCTGCTGCCGCCGCACGGTTTCAGCGCCAGCCGGCCGCCCGGCTGGCCCGCCGACCGGCCCTATCCGGACGCCGGCCCCCAGCACCTGCACCGGCTCCTGGCCGGCTCGGAGGGGACGCTGGCCGTCATCGCCCGCGCCCAGCTGCGCCTGGCGCCACGGCCCGAACGAACCGGGCTGTGTCTGCTGCACTTCGATACGCTGGCCCAGGCCGCCGCGGCCACCCCGGCCGTGCTGGAGGCGCAGCCGTCCGCCGTCGAACTGATCGACCGCCTGATCATTGACCGGACGCGCTCCGCGCCGGCGTACGCGCGCCTGCTGAGCTGGGTGGTCGGCGCGCCCGGCGCGGTGCTGGCCGTCGAGTTCCAGGGTGAGACCGAGGCCGAGGTCGTGGCCCAGATCGAGCGGCTGGAGGCCCGGCGCCTGGCCCCGGCCAGCAGGCGGGCCTTGAGCGCGGCCGGGCAGGCCGCCGTCTGGGGGGTGCGCAAAGCCGGGCTGGGCCTGATCATGTCGATGCGCGGCGACGCCAAACCGGCCGCCTTCATGGAAGATGTGGCCGTCCCGGTCGAACGCCTGGCCGAGTTCGTGGTCGAGATCGAGCGGATCTTCGCCGCCGAGGGGGTGAGCGCCGCCTGTTACGGCCATGCCTCGGCCGGCTGTCTGCATATCCGGCCGGTGCTGAATCTCAAACAATCCTCAGGCGTGGCGCAGATGGAACGGATCGCGGCGGCGGTGTTCGGCCTGACCCAGCGCCTGGGCGGCGCGCTCTCCGGCGAGCACGGCGACGGTCTCTCGCGCTCGGCCTGGAACGAGCGCCTGTTTGGGGCGGAGGTCTACCAGGCCTTTCGCGAGATCAAGCACGCCTTCGATCCGCGCGGCCTGCTCAACCCCGGCAAGGTCATCGCGGACCAGGGCGCGACCGAGAACCTGCGTTACGGGCCGGCCTACCAGGCGCGCTCGCCCGCCACCCGCCTGGACTTCCGGCGCGAGGGCGGGTTCGCGGGCGCGGTGGAGCAGTGCAACGGCGCCGGCGCCTGCCGGAAAGAGGGCGGCGTGATGTGCCCGTCTTACCAGGCCACCCGGGATGAGGAGCACTCTACGCGCGGGCGCGCCAACGCCCTGCGCGCCGCGCTCTCCGGCCGCCTGCCGCCCGAGGCGCTCACCTCACCGCGCATGCACGCCGTGCTGGACCTGTGCCTGGAGTGCAAAGCCTGCCGGACCGAATGCCCGTCCGGCGTAGACATGGCCAAGATCAAGTACGAGTTCCTGGCGCAGTATCAGGCAAAAAACGGGGTCCCGCTGCGCAGCCGGCTGTTCGCCAACATCGCGGACGTGATGCGCGCGGCGTGTTTCGCGGCGCCGCTGGCCAACGCCGCGCTCGCGCTGCCCCTCACCCGCCGGCTGAGCGAAAAACTGCTCGGTCTCTCGCGGCATCGGGCGTTGCCCCGCTTCGCGGCTCACACCTTTCGTCAGCGCTTCGGACGAGAACCCGCGGCGGCCGGCCTCACGCCCCCGGTCATCTTGTTCGACGACACCTACACCAACTACCAATCCCCGGAAATCGGCCTGGCCGCCGTCCGGGTCATGCGCGCGGCCGGCTACGAGACGGTGCTGGTCCCTAAAGTCTGCTGCGGCCGGCCGATGATCTCGAAAGGGTTGTTGGACCAGGCCCGTGAGCGGGCCCGGCGCAACGTGGCCGTGCTCGCGCCGCACGCCGAACGCGGTCTCCCCATCGTCGGCCTGGAGCCCTCCTGCCTCCTGACCCTGCGCGACGAGTACCTGGACCTGCTGCCCGGCGACCCGCGCGCCCGCCTCGTCGCTGAACGGGCCGTCCTGATCGAGGAGTTTGTCGCCGATCATTCAGGTGATTTCGCGCCGCTGTTCGCCAATCCCCCGTCGTCCGTCGCCCTCTACGTCCACGGCCACTGCTATCAAAAGGCCCTCACCGGCCTCGGGCCCCTGCGGGCCATGCTGCGCCTGACCGGCGCCGAGGTGCGCGAGATCGAGGCGGGCTGCTGCGGGATGGCCGGGTCGTTCGGCTACGAGGCCGAGCACTATGCGCTCTCGATGCAGATCGGGGAGCAGCGGCTGTTCCCGGCGATACGCGCGGCCGGCCCGGAGGCCATCATCGCCGCCTCGGGCGTATCCTGCCGGGCGCAGATCGAGGCGGGCACCGGCCGACGGGCGCTGCACCCGGTCGAGGTGCTGGCGGCGTCCCTGAGCCGGGAGAGGCCTCAGCCGGGGTAAGGGCCTCTCTCCCCCGGCTCCCCCGCTCGGTCAATCCGTGACCGCCGCATCCGTGATCGTCAGCGCCTCGTTGATGATTTCAAACACCTCGCGCAACTGCGCCTCGGTGACGATCAGCGGCGGGTTGGTGTGCAGCAGGTTGCGCCAGGTGAACGCGTAGACGCCTTTCTCCTTCAGGAAAGCGCCCAGCTTCGTCATCTCCGCGCCGCCGCCGGTGTAGGGCGCCATCGGCTCCTTGGTCTTGCGGCTCTTCACCAGTTCGACGCACCCGAACAGGCCGATGGAGCGCACGTCGCCCACGCTCTTGTGCTCGGCCTTCAGGTCCTCGAGCAGTTCGGCCATCACCCGGCCCATCCGCTGCGCGCGGCCGACCAGGTCGTCATCCTTGAGCACCCGCAGGTTGGCGGCCGCCGCCGCCAGGCTCATGGGGTGGGCGCTGTAGGTCAGGCCGCCGTAGTAGACGTTGTTCTCGAAATAGTCGGCCACGCGCTGGTTCATGGCCACCGCGCCCAGGGGCATGTACGCCGAGGTCAGGCCCTTGGCCATCGTCATCAGGTCCGGCTGGACGCCCCAATGATCCACCGCGAACCACGCCCCGGTGCGGCCCAGCCCGGCCATGACCTCATCCGTGATCAGCAGGATGCCATGCCGGTCGCAGATCTCGCGCAGGCCCTGGAGGTAGCCGTCCGGCGGGACGATGATGCCGTTGGTGCCGGTGACGGTCTCGATGAAGATGGCCGCCACGGTGTGCGGGCCTTCGTACATCAGAATTTCTTCGACCTGGTCCAGGCACTTGCGCGCGAAGACGGCGTCGCTGTCGCCTTCCTGGTACAGCGGGCTGCGGTACTTGTACGGGTCGAAGAAATGAATCACTCCCGGGAGGCCGGGTTCATTGGCCCAGCGGCGCTGGTCGCCGGTGAGCGTAATGGCGCCGGACGTGGCGCCGTGGTACGACCGGTAGCGGGCCAGGATCTTCTGCCGCCCGGTGACGGCGCGCGCCATGCGCAGCGCGTTCTCGTTGGCCTCCGCGCCGCCCAGCACCCAGAAGAACTTCTTCAACCCCGCCGGCGTCACCTTGGCCAGCTCGCGCCCGACCTCGGCCCGGATGCGCGTGGCCATGCTCGGCCCGGCGTAGACCAGCGCCTCGGCCTGGGCCTTGATGGCCTCGATCACGCGCCGGTCGCCGTGGCCGATGTTGACGCACATCAATTGCGAATTCAGGTCGAAGTAACGCTTGCCGTGGGCGTCCCAGAAGTAGACGCCCTCGCCCCGGACCATCGGGATCGGGTTGACCGCCCCCTGCGCCGACCAGGAGAAGAAGTTGTGTTCTTTGGTCAGCCGGACCATTTCCTCGGCGGTCATTTCAATGGGGATGTCGGTGATCGTCATGAGCGAAGGCCTTTCTATCAGGAGGGGATAAGCTCAGGTCGAGCTTCAGCGCACGGTCCAGATGAAGATGGCCGGGTCGTCGCCGGCGGCGGCCAGCAGACGCCCGTCCGGGCTGTAGGCTACGGCCCGGAACGCCAGCGCGCTCTGGTTGTTCACGGTCTGGCCGATCTCGGCTGCGGCGGCGCTCAGCGTGAACGGCTCGCCGGGGTCGCCCTCCACAGCCGCCGCCACGTCCCACAACTCCACCAGGCTGTTGCCGTCCGGCGAGGCCCCGGCCGCCGCGATCTGCCTGCCGTCCGGGCTGAACGCCAGGGCAAACAGGCGGGCCGCGCCGCTCTGCAGGGTGGCCAGGCGCGTGATCGCCCGGTCGCCGAGCCGCCATAACCGCAGGGTCCCGTCCTCGCTGGCGGAGGCGGCCAGCGTGCCGTCCACCGGGCTGAAGGCCACCCCGCGCACGAAGCCCGAGTGCCGGTCCTGGGCCGCGATCGTCGTCCGCTGGTTGTTGGCGGTCCGCAGGTCGCGCACGTACAGGGCGCGGTCGGTGCCGCCGTAGAGCAGGCGATCCCCGTCCGGGCTGAAGGCCACCGAGAAGATCGGGTTGTCGCTGAAGGGCGCCACGCGTGAAAGCGAGTCGGGCTGCAGGAGCCTCAGGAAGACCGTGTCATCTTCGGGCGCGTTGCCGATACTGCCCACCGCCAGCCGCGTGCCGAAGCGGTCCAGGGCCAGGCTGGTGACGTTGTCGATGAAGAGGGTGTCGGATTGGAACAGCAGATCGTTCTGGTCCACGTCGAGGACGCCGACCTGGCCCCCGCCCTGCAGGCCGAAGCCGGACCCCACGAACACGCGGCTGCCGTTCGACGCGAACACCAGGCTGAAAACCCACTGGTTCACTGTCACCGGCTCAGCCTGCCGGAGGGTCTGCCGGGCCACGTCCCAGACGCGCACCGTCCGGTCCAGGCCGCCCGAGGCCAACAGCGCCCCGTCCGGGCTGAAGGCCAGCGCCATCACCGTGTCGGAATGCCCGCGCAGGGCGACCGCGAAACCGGGCGTGGGCGTCGGGCCGGGCGTGGGGGTGAAGGTCGTCGTCGGCGAGGGGGTGATGGTGGGCGACGGTGTCAGGCTCGGCGTGAGCGTCGGCGGCGCAGGCGTGGCCGAGGCGAAAGGCGTCGCCGAAGACACCGGAAGCACGGTGCTGGCTACGCGCGTCTCGATCTCGGCCAGCGCGGTCTGAGTGGCGGCAAGCGCGGCCCGGTCGGTGGCGTCCTCCACCGCGCCGGGCACGGCCGTGGGCGTGGCCTGTGCCATGGTCTGAGACAGCGCGAAGATCGCCCACACCACGCCCAGCACGACGACGACGGCGGCCCCGGCCCACAACCAGGCGCGCGGGCCGGCGAACAGGCCGGCGTTCCCGGCCATGATCTCGGGCGCGGCCGGCGCCAGTTGTGAAGGCGGATACTCGCCGGTGCGCTCGTAGACCCACGCGCCCCAGTAACGCAGCACGCTGCGTAGGTTGTCCCGCCGACGCGGGTCGCCGATCTTCTCCCCGGCCGCCACGATCTCGGCCATCACGCGCTTCACCCGCTCGATGTGCTCCGGCGTGGCCTCCGCCCCGGCCTCCTGTTGCAGCGCCTGATGCTTCTGGAGCAGCTCGTCGAAAAGTGTGTTCATAGACGGGTTGTCAACCGGATCTGCTGGGGGAGGGCGTTGATGGCCCGCGCCACCTCGCGCAGCGCCTTGTCCACCTGGTACAAGTATTCGTCAAGCTCGTGCCCCAGCTCGCTGAGCGAGTCGGCCAGGTCCTGGCGGTCCTGCTCGTTGAGCGCCGCGTCAATCTTCAACCCGGCCTGCTGCAGACGCTCCATGACCTTGTCCGGATCCGGGTCAGGCGCAGCCCCCGGATCGCGCGCCGGCCCGACCAGCTTCAGGGCCGCCGTGATGCGGCGCAGCTCGTTGAGCGTGATCTTACACTGGCCCCAGTTGGTCTGGACCGCAAAGAACTGTTTTTCCAGCCGGCTGCGGCGTGTGTTGCCGCCGAACAGGCCGGACAGGCCGCCCTCGTCCGCCTGGCTCAGCTCGGGGACGGCGTCCCGGCAGGTGCCGAAGCGGATGAACAGGTCGTGCAGGACGTTGTGCAGCTCTTTCCATTCTTCGAGCTTGCGCTGCAACAGGGTCGAGGCCGCTAGGAACTCGTTCAATTGCTGTTCCAGTTGCCGCAGCACCGCCGGGTCCACGCCCTGAACGTTGTAGATGATGTCCCGCCCGGCCACATCCCGGCCGACCGTCACTTCCTGGCCGCTCAGGTTGGCGCCGCCCGCGCCGGGCGCCGGGTCAGTCACGCCGCAACTCCCGCTGCCGGCGCGCCCAGGCCAGCGCCTGCCGCTCGGCCTCCCTCACGAAAGAGTCCTTGCCGTCGACGTAGGCGTCGATATCCCACGGATGCGCGCGCGCCAGGTCAATCTTCAGATGCCCGTACACCCGCGCCACGTCCGCGTGCGCGATCAAATAGTCGCGAAAGGCCAGGTGGCGCAGCACTTCTGCATGGCCGGCCGGATAACAGTGGACGTGGTGCGTGCGGGTCTCGCCCAGCGCCCGGAAGAAGTAGCGGCGGCCCGGGATGCCGAACTCGCCGCGCGGCGTGTAGCCCAGCGCGATCATGGCTTCATTCAGCGCGTCCACGCGCTCGATCGCGCGCACCTCCACGAGTAGGTCGATGATCGGTTTGGCGCTCAGCCCGGGCACGGCCGTGCTGCCCACATGGTGGCAGGCCACCAGCTCCGGGCCGAAGACCACGCGCAGCCGTTCCGCCTCGGCCCGGAACAGCGCCGGCCAGGCGGGATCATACGCGACGACATCGACGCGGCGTGCCATGCGAGGCGTTTTGGCTCCTGCGCCAGAGTGTAGCATAATTGCCGTCGGCGTATGAAAGAGCAAATCCTGCAGCTCGATCCGCACGACGATTACGTCTCCACGCGCGACAAGATGGGCTGGGTCCAGACCCAGCGCGTGCTGCTCGTCTGGCCGCCGCGCGGGCGCGTGCTCCAGCGCCGGCTGGACCTGGTGCTGCTCCACCGCCACGCCCACCGACTCGGCGCGCAACTGGCCCTGGTGACCCGCGACGCGGCGGTGCGCGCGCACGCCGATGAGCTCGGCCTGCCGGTCTTCGCCTCGGTGGAGGCCACACGCCGGATGCGCTGGCGCAGCCGCCTGCCGCGCCTGCGCCCTGACCGCCGCGCCCCACGCCCGGATACCGACGCGCTGCGGGCGGCGCAGTTCGCGCGCGGGCGGCGCCGCCTGCCGCCCTGGATGAGCCTGACGCTGCGCGTGCTGGTCTTCGCCCTGGGGCTGGCCGCCCTGCTGACTCTGGCCTCCGGTCTGGTGCCGTCCGCCACGGTCACATTGACGCCGGCCCGCTGGCCGCTGACGGTCACCACGGAGCTCACCGCCGATCCGGACCAGCCCGCAGTGGACCCGGCCGCCGCCGTCATCCCCGCCCGGCGCATGCGTGTGGAGGTCCAGACCACGCAGCTCTGGCCCACCACCGGCATCGTGGACGTGCCCAACGCCAACGCCACCGGCCAGGTCGTGTTCACCAACCTGATCGGCACGCCCGCCACGGTGCCGGCCGGGACGAGCGTGCGGACGACCAGCGGCGCGCCGGTGCGCTTCGTCACCCTGGAGCCGGCCGTGGTGGAAGGCCGCCTGGGCGCGACGGCGACGGTCGCCGTGCGGGCCGTGGACCTGGGGCCCAACGGCAACGTGGCCGCCGGCCAGATCAACGCCATCGACGGGCCGCTGGGCACCCAGCTGGCGGTCACCAACGTCGCGCCCACTCAGGGCGGCTCGGTCGGCCAGCGCGCGGCCGTGGCCCAGGCGGACCGCGACGCGCTGCGCCAGGCGCTCGAGGCGCAGTTGACCGAGTCCGCCCGCGAGGCCATCACGGCTCAGCTCGGTCCGGGCGAGCTGCTGGTGGCCGAGACCGTGACCGTGACGCAAGTGCTGGCGGAGTCGTTCGACCACGCCGTCGGCGAACCGGCCGACGCGCTCGGGCTGACCCTGCGCCTGGCGGCCGCCGGCCTGGTCATCTCGGACGCCGATACGCGCCAGGTGGCGGAGGCCGGCCTGCGCGCCCGCCTCCCGCCCGGGACCGCCCTCACCGACGCGCCCCTGCGCTTCGCGCGCGCCGCGCCGCCGACTCTGGATGAGGCCGGGCGTATCCGGCTGGCCGTCACCGCCGAAGGCACACTGGCGCCCGACCTGGACCGCGATTTCGTGCGCCGCCTGGCCCTCGGCCAGCCGGTGGAGCGCGCGGCCGGGCTGATCCAGGCGTCCGTGCCGCTCAGCGCCGCGCCGGAAATCGCGCTCTATCCCGATTGGTACGCCCGATGGTTTCCTTATCTCCCCTGGTTGTGGCTGCGCGTGGATGTGGTGGTGCGTTGAACCAGCGCCGGGGGCGCCGGCGATGACCCGCTGGCTGGCCGTCGATCCGGGCGATCAGCACATCGGGCTGGCCGTCTCCGACGAGACCGGCCAGGTGGCCCGCCCCCTGACCACCCTGACGCATACTGCCCGTGGGCAGGATGCGGCGCGGATCGTGGCGCTGGCCGATGAACAGGCGGCCGGGGGCCTCGTCGTCGGCCTGGCGCTGGATGCCGACGGCCAGCGCGGACCGCGGGCGCGCCAGGCGGAGCGCCTGGCCGAGGCCCTGCGCGCCCTTACGTCGCTGCCGGTCGTCTTATGGGACGAGAGCCTGTCCTCGCACGAGGCGCGCCGCCTGCTGCGGGCCGCCGGCAAAAAACGCCGGGCGCGCCGGGCGCAGGAGCACGCCGCCGCCGCCGCCGTCATTTTGCAGAGTTATCTCGATGCGTATCCGCCAGAAACGCCGCCGCGCTGACGCGCTGGCCATTTTCCTCCTCGCCGCCCTCGGGCTGTGCGCGCTGATCGCCGGCGGCGCTTACGCTGCCGCGCAGCTCAGCCAGGCCGACGACCGGCTCGGCCAGCCGGCCAGCGACCTGAACGCCGTCGAGCGGCTGGCGCTGACGGTCTACCTCACCTCGCGCGCCGCCGACCTGACGACGCCGGCCGGGGCCGACGCCGCCCCGCGCGGATTCTCGGTGGCCCCGGGCGAGACGGCCGCCGCGGTGGCCGGGCGTCTGGCGGACCAGGGGCTGGTGAACGATGCGCGACTGCTCGACTTCTACCTGCGCTACGCCGGCCTGGACGACGACGTGGAGGCCGGCGACTTCATCCTGCGGCAGACGATGACCATCCCCGAGGTCGCCCGGGCGCTGACGGACGCCGCCGCCCGCGAGATCGCCGTCCGCCTGCCCGAGGGCTGGCGGCGCGAGCAGATCGCGGAGGCGCTGGCCGCCAATCCTAACCTGAACATCACGGCCGACGCCTGGCTCGGCCTCACCGGGCCGGACGGCCGACGCCCGGGCGCTTTCAGCTTCTACGCCGACCTGCCGCCCGGCGCTTCGCTGGAAGGGTTCCTGATGCCGGACACGTATCTGTTGCGGCCCGGGGCGTCCGCGCCGGACCTGCTGGAGAAGGCCCTGGCCGCGTTCGACGCCGTGGTTACGCCCGAGTACCGCGCCGGCCTGAGCGCGCGCGGGCTGACGCTCTACCAGGCCGTGATCATCGCGTCGCTCATCGAACGCGAGGCCGCCGTGGACGACGAGCGCCCGCTGATCGCATCGGTCATCCTCAACCGCCTCGCCGTCGGCCAGGCGCTGGAGATAGACGCGACGGTCCAGTACGCCGTCGGCACGCCCGCCAACTGGTGGCCGCCCGTCCAGGGCCTGGACTTCCGCGTCATCGCCAGCCCGTTCAACACCTATTACATCACCGGCCTGCCCGCCGGCCCTATCGCCAGCCCCGGCCGGCGCTCGCTGCAGGCCGTCGTGGACGCCGCCGCCACCGATTACCTCTACTACCGCGCCCTGTGCGACGGCAGCCGGCGGCACGCCTTCGCGCGGACGTATGAAGAGCATCTGGCGAATGCCTGCCCGTGACCAGGAGGCAGGCGGCCACGGGCTTGCGGCCCTCCCTTTCCTGCCCGCGGCTTTCTGCTTTCTGCTGACGGCTTGCGCCGTCACGCGCCCGACCGTCAAGATCGGCCTGGCCGCGCCCTTCGAAGGCCGCTACCGCGAGGTGGGCTACGAAGTGATCTACGCCGTGCGCCTGGCTGTGCGCGAGGCGAACGCGGCGGGCGGCGTGGCGGGCTACTCGGTCGAGCTGGTGTCGCTGGACGATTCCGGGGAGGCCGGCATGGCCATCGAGCAGGCGCGCAAGCTGGCGACGGACCCGCAGATCGTCGGCGTCGTCGGCCACTGGCTGGAGGCGACGACGGTCGCCGCCGCGCCCGAATACGCCGCGGCCGGCCTGCCCTTCCTGGCCACCGCCGCAGGCCCGGACCTGCCTGACGCCAGCTTCCGTCTGTGGCCCGCCTCACCCTGCCCCCTGATCATCCCCTCCGGGTGTGTCAACGCTCTCGAGGACCTGCGCCTGCGCGGCGCCGACGCCCTCACCCTCACCGTCCCCGCCCCCCTCCCCGCCGACTCGACCGATCCGGGTTTCGCGGATCGCTATCGCGCTCTCTCCGGCGGCGTCGAGCCGCGCTTCAACGCCGTGCTGGCCTACGACGCCGCCCGCCTGCTGCTGGAGGCCATCGCCCGTGACATCGGCGCGAACGGCAGGCCAGGCCGCGCCGGTGTTGAGACGCAACTGGCGCGGAGCGATTACGCCGGCCTGAGCGGCCGTTTCCGCTTCGGCCCGGACCGCGCCTGGACCGAGGCGCGCCGCTGGCTTTATCGTTGGAGCGACGGCCAGCTCGTCCCCTGAACAGTCCCGCCATGCGTCCGAGACTCTTCTTTAGCGTCGTCGTCCTGCTCCTGGCGTTTGCGTTGCGCCTGGCAGACCTGTACCGCCAGCCTGTGTTCTCAGACGAGGGCGTTAATATCCTGTGGGCCCAGAACTTTGCGCGCGGCTCCAGCGACTATCCGTTGCTGATGGACGGGCGCTTTCTGTTTGGCGTCACCCTGGCCGGGATGGGGGTCGAGGGTCCGGCGCCGCTCTGGCTGGGCCGCGCCACCGGCGCGCTGTCGGGCGCCCTCGGCTGCGCGGCGGCTATCGCCCTCGCCCGCGCGCTCGGCCTGCGCCGGGCCGCGCTCCTGGCCGGCCTGGTCTACGCCTGCCTGCCCTACGCCGTGTTCCACGACCGCCAGGCGTTGACCGATCCCGTGATGGGCAGCGTCGGGGCGCTGGTCTGCGTGTTCACGCTCCGGGCCTGGCGCCGCCCGCGTCTCCACGCCGGGCTGGCCGTCGGCGCCGGCCTGAGCCTGAGCGCGGCCTTTCTTTTCAAGCCAACAGGCCTGATCTACGCCCTGATGCCGGCGGCGGCGGTAGGGACTGGCGGGCGCGAGCGCCGCCGCCTTTTCTGGCATGGCGCGCTGACCCTGGCCGTCGGCGGCCTGATCACGGCCGCGTTCCTGGCCGTGTTCTGGACGCGCCTGGGCCAGAACGACGGCAACATGCTCAACCAGCGCATCGGCTTCGTCGGCTGCCCGCCGCTGCTCTGCGCCGGCGACTGGGCCGGGCAGGCCGCGCAATGGGAGCGCATCGCGCCCACCGTGCCGGAGGTGCTGAGCGCCTACTTCGGCTGGCCGGCGCTGACGCTGGCCGTCCTGGCCGCCGGCCTGATCCAGCGGGACCGGCGCCGGCCGGCCCTGGCGTTGCTGTTGTTCGTCCTCGGCAGCCTGCTTGTCTTCATCGTCGCGGCGAAAGCCGGACTGCCGCCGCGCTATCTCAGCCCGCTCGCCGCGCCGCTGGCCGCGCTGTCCGCCGTCGGCGTGGCCGGCCTGGCGCGCCGCGCGAACGCGCTCGGCCCGGTCGTGCGCGTCGCCGCGGCCGCGGCGGCTTTCAGCCTGACGCTGTGGCCGATGACCGCCAACAGCCTGTCCATCATCGCCGCGCCGGAGCGGGCCTTCCTGCCCGCGTTCGACCGGCTGCAATACGTGGATGGGCCGTTCGCGGGCGTGGGGCTGGCCGAGGCCGCGCAGGCTGTGCTCGCGGAGAACCGGGGCGCGCCGCGGCCGCCCCTGGTCATCCTGCGGCATCCTCAGTTCAGCTCGGTCACGGCTTATTTCGATCCACGCCAGGCCGGCGTGGTGAACGCCTGGGAGGTCCGCTGGCCGGATGTGGAAACGCGCTGGTCCCTGGGCCTGCCCGTCTACTTCCTGGACGAGGTTCCGGCGGGCTGGACCGGGGCCGCCGGCGAGGTGCGCGTCTACCCGCGCGTCAACGGCACAGCGCTGGCGCGCCTGCAGCGTTTCACCGGCGCCGGGGCCGATGACCGCCTCCGGCTCTATGAGCTGGTCTTCAAACGCCCCGACGAGGTCCGCAGCGACTACGACGCGCTGGCCGCCTGGGCGCGGGCGGCATCGCCTGTGACTCTGCTGGCCTACCCGCCGCATCAACAGCCGGTCCTGCAGGAGGCGCTGGCCGGCGCGCCCGATGTCGCCGTCGCCGACCTGGCCGGCGAGGCCCCCTGGCAGCCGGAGACGTTATCGCCTCGCCTCGAGGCCGCCGCCGCCGGGCCGAAAATCGCCGCCGTGTTCCTGGACGAGACGCGTCTCGACCCCGGCCGGCAGGTGGAGGCCTGGTTGAACACGCACCTGTTTCGCGAACGCGAGACCTGGTTCGGCGCGGTGCGGGTGGTGACGTATGCGCCGGGCGGACCCGTGTCACTCAGCCTGACCGTGGACGCGCGCTGGGAAGAGGTCGTGACGCTCGAGCGGGTGGAGGTCCTGGACGCGGCGCTGGCGCCGGGCGGGCGATTGCGCCTGCGGCTCATCTGGCGCGCCGACGGGCCGACCGGCCGCGCCAGCAAAATCTTCATCCACCTGTTCAATGACGCCGGCCTCGCCGCTCAGTACGACGGCCAGCCGGTCGGCGAGTTGCGCCCGACCAACACCTGGCGGGCCGGCGAGCAGATCATGGACCAGGTGGCGTTGAGTCTGCCGGCCGACCTGCCGCCCGGCCCGTATCAGTTGCGGATCGGGCTGTACGACCTGGAGACGCAGGCCCGGCTGCCGGCGCGCCTGGCCGACGGAGAGGCCGCCGAGTTCTGGATCGGCGGCGACCTGGCGGGGCCGCCGCCGGTCAGCGGCCCTTGATGATCTTGTAGTACAACGGCAGCGGCTTGACGCGCCGGGGGCTGAAGCGGTGCGCGGCCAGCACCTGGGTGCGGGCGGCGGCCAATTTGCCGGCGTCGTTGGCGTGGATCGTGAACAGAGGCTCGCCCTTGTTCACCCGGTCGCCCACTTTGTGGTGGATGATCAGCCCGACGGCGTAATCCAGGGGGTCGCCCTTCCTGGCCCGGCCGGCGCCCAGATCAACCGCCGCCAGCCCGATCTCGCGCGCGTTGACCTCGATCAGCGAGCCGGAGCGCGGCGCCGGCACCGTCTCCACCAGCGACGCCTGCGGCAGGCGCTCCGGCTCATCCACGACGCGGACATCGCCGCCCTGGGCGGCCACCATCTTCCGGAACATCGCCAGGGCGCTGCCGTCGGCCAGGCAGGCTTCCAGCCTGGCGCGCGCCGCCGCCGGCGTGTTGGCTTTCCCGGCCAGTTGCAGCAGATACCCTCCGATCAGCAGGCAGTGCTCGCGAAAATCGGCCGGGCCGCCGCCGCGCAGCGTGTCCAGGGCCTCGCGCAATTCCAGGGCGTTGCCCACCGCGTGGCCCAGCGGCTGGTTCATGTCCGAGATCACGGCCACCACCTTGCGCCCGGCCTTGCGCCCGATGCTGACCATCGCCTTCGCCAGGGCGATCGCGTCTTTGAGCGTGGTCATGAACGCGCCATGCCCGACTTTCACGTCCAGCACGATGGCCTGCGCCCCGGCCGCGATCTTTTTGCTCATCACGCTGCTGGCGATGAGCGGGATGCTCGGCACCGTGCCGGTCACATCACGCAGGGCGTAGAGTTTGCCATCCGCCGGCGCCAGGTCGGCGGACTGGCCGACAAGCACCAGGCCGACCTCCTTCAGCTGGCGCTTGAACTCCGACACCGTCAGCGCCGTGCGGATGCCCGGGATCGACTCGAGTTTGTCGATGGTGCCGCCCGAAAACCCCAGCCCGCGCCCGGACATCTTGCCCATCGGCACGCCGCAGGCCGCCACGGCCGGCTCCACCACCAGCGTCACTTTGTCGCCGACGCCGCCGGTGGAGTGCTTGTCCACGGCAAAACGCACCGCCTCGCTCAGGTCGAGCATCTCGCCTGAGCGCGCCATGGCCAGGGTCAGGTCGGTCATCTCGCGCGGCGTCATCCCGCGAAAGTAGACGGCCATGGCCCAGGCCGCCACCTGGTAATCGGGCACGTCGCCGCGCGTCAGGCCGGTGATGAAGAACTCGATCTCGTCGCGCGTCAGCTCGGCGCCGTCGCGCTTCTTGATGATGATGTCTACAGCTTTCATGATCTCCACTCGTCGCTGCGCCCGGCGGCGCCGGGCGCGTGGTCGGCCGGTCGCCCCGGCCGGGAGGTATTATAATCCCCACCATTCCTTCGCCCATCACTCGAGGCAAACGCGCATGCAGACCTGCGACCTGTTGATCACCAACGCCCTGGTCCTGACCATGGACGAGGCCTTCACGCACTACCCGGCCGGGGCCGTGGCCGTGACCGGCGACCAGATCGTGGCGGTCGGCGAGGCCCGCGACCTGGCCGACCGCTTCACGCCGGCCGAGACCATGGACGCCGGCGGGCGCGTGGTGATGCCCGGCCTGGTCAACGCGCACACCCACGTGCCGATGACGCTGCTGCGCGGCCTGGCCGACGACCGGCGCCTGGATGTCTGGCTGCTCGGTTACATGATGCCCGTCGAGCGCGAGTTTGTGTCGCCGGATTTCGTCCGCCTCGGCACCGGCCTGGCCTGCGCCGAGATGATCCGCTCCGGCGTCACGGCCTTCGCCGACATGTACTACTTCGAAGAACATGTGGCCGAAGCGACGGCCGCCGCCGGCCTGCGCGCCCTGTGCGGCCAGACCGTGCTCAAATTTCCGTCGCCGGACGCGGCCTCGTACGAAGACTCGCTGGCCATGGCGCGCGACTTCATCCGGCGCTGGAAAGACCACCCGCTCATCGTGCCGGCCCCCGCCCCGCACGCGCCCTACACCTGCACCGCCGAGATCCTGCAGGAGTGCTCGGCGCTGGCCCAGGAGTTCGACGTGCCCCTGCACGTCCATATCTCGGAGACTTTGCTGGAGGTCGAGAACTCGCGCCGGGAGCACGGCATGCCGGTGGTGCCGTGGGTCAAAAAGCAGCGCCTGCTGGAGGCCAAGGTGCTGGCCGCCCACTGCGTCCACATCGACGAGGGCGAGATGCGCACCCTCAAGAACGCGGGCGCCGGCGTGGCCCACAACCCCACCAGCAACCTCAAGCTCGCCTCGGGTGTGGCGCCGGTCGCCCGGATGCTGAGCCTGGGCCTGAACGTCGGCATCGGCACCGACGGCCCGGCCTCCAACAACGACCTGGACATGTTTGAAGAGGTGCGCCTGGCCGCCCTGCTGGCCAAGGGCATCGGCGGCGACCCGACCACCCTGCCCGCCCGCGACGCGCTGTTGATGGCCACCCGGCTGGGCGCCCGCGCCCTGCATATCGGCGGCCTGACCGGATCGCTGGAGCCCGGCAAGCGCGCCGACCTGATCCTGGTGGACCTCTCCCCCCTGCACAACTCGCCCAAATTCACGCACGACCCCAACGCCGTCTACTCGCAGCTGATCTACGCCGCCCACGCCACCGACGTCACCGACGTGATGTGCAACGGGCGCTGGCTGATGCGCGACCGGCGCCTGCTGACCGTGGACGAGGCCGCCCTGCTGCTGGCCGCCGGCGATTACGCCCGGCGCATCGACCACTTCCTGATCCAACGGGAGGGCAGCGTGCTGCAGAAGCTCATCGCCATCGGCGGCGCCGTCGAGGAGGAGAGCTTCGAGGTCCAGGTGAAGGCCCACCTGCCCTCCGAGGATCAGGTCCTGCGCGTCATCCAGGGCAAGGAGATCACGGTCATCCGCCAGCGCCGCTACCACGAGTACGACGTGTACTTCCTGTTCGCCGACCCGGCCCAGGGCCGCCTGCGCTACCGCGAGGACGAGTTCCTGGACGAAAAGGGCAACGTCACCAACGTGCGCGGCCGGCTGACCCTCACCGGACCGACGCGCGAAGGCGAGTTCGGGTCGGTGCTGCTCTCCCGGTCGCGCTACCTGGCGCCGGCCACGCACTCGCTGCGCTTTTACCGCGAATATTTCAAGCCGATCGAGGAGCGCGAAGTAGAGAAGGACCGCCGCCGCTGGCTGGTGGTCTACCGCGGCGTGGAATTCTTCGTCAACCTGGACAGGCTGACCAAGCCCGCCCGCGACGGCTTCTACCTCGAGATCAAGTCGCGCACCTGGTCGCGCCGCGACGCCCAGGACAAGGCCGCCATCATCGCCGAACTGCTCAGCCTGTTCGGGGCTTTGCCCGAACACGCCGTGCGCGAGGATTACGCGGAGTGGGTGGCCGCCTAGCGTCGTCGGCGCGCTGACGCATGAACGTCGACGCGTATCTGGACCGGATCGGCTACGCCGGGCCGCGCGCACCGGAGGCGGCCACGTTGCGCGCCCTGCACCGCGCCCACCTGCTCGCCGTCCCCTTCGAGAACCTGGACATCGCCCTCGGGCGCCCGCTCGTCCTGGGCGAGGCCGCGCTGTTCGACAAGATCGTGCGGCGCGGGCGCGGCGGCTTCTGTTACGAGCTCAATGGTCTGTTTGCGGCGCTGCTGCGGGCGCTCGGCTTCGACGTCGCCTTGCTCTCCGCGCGGGTGCTCACGGACGGCCAGCCCGGCCCGGAGTTCGACCACATGACGCTGCTCGTCCAGCGCCCGGCGGACGCCGGCGCGCCCGGGCCGCAGCGCTGCCTGGCCGATGTGGGCTTCGGCGCTTCTTTTCTTGAACCGCTCCCCCTGGACAGCCCCGACCTTCAGCGACAGGCGCCCGGCATCTTCCGCGTGTCGCGGTCCGACGATCAGTGGTGGATGCACGAAGCTGATTTCTTCGGAGTTCACGTTCGCCTCGAGCCTGTCAAGGGGGGTGTGCCTCAACGCGCGCAGGCCCCGCGCAACGAGCCGCTCAGGGCGGCCGAAGCCGCCTGAACAGTCCTTTCACGCGAGCTTCACCGAAGTTTCGCGCCTCGTTTGCTGACGCGCCCGCGCCGGTCGGGTAAAGTCCATGTTGAGCATTAATCGACAAGCGAGACTGCCGCCGTCACGGAGCCGGCTGGTGTCCCCGAGCCTGCCTCGCCCGGCGCGAGAAACGCCATGCACGCCGTCTATGCCCTCTTCCAACCGACGTTACGCCATAACCTGGCGCGCGCCATGAACAAGCCCGGTACGGCGCCGCTGGTGATGAAGCATGGCGGCGCCGTCGCCGCCTGGTCGGACCCGGCCACCTGGGGCGGGCGCCTCCCGGCCGCCGGCGATTCGGTCATCATCCCGCCGGGCCGGCGCGTACTGCTGGACGTCAGCCCGCCGGCGCTCAAGAGCCTGCAGGTGGACGGCCTGCTGATCTTCGACGACGCCGACCTGAACCTGAGCGCCGGCTGGATCTCGGTCGGCGGCGAGTTCCGGATCGGCGCGCCGGGCCGGCCGTTCACGCGCCAGGCCGTGATCACGCTGACGGGCAGCGCGCCGGGCGACGACCTGCCCCGCCTGGGGACGAAGTACCTGGCGGCCGACGGCGGCCTCATTGACCTGCACGGCGAATGGCGCGACACGCGCGTGAAGCTGGCCGCCAGCGCCGAGCCCGGCGCGTCTGAGATCCTGCTGGCCCGCCTGCCTGGCTGGCGGCCGGGCGAGCGCCTGCTGCTGGGCGCCGCCGATCTGGCGCCGCAGGACGCCGAGGTGCGCGAGATCACGGCCGTTAACCGCAACCTGATTGCGCTGAACCAGCCATTGAGCCAGGGCTACTGGGGCGGCCTGCAGACGCGCGCCGGACGCCCGGTGGACCAGCGCGCCGAGGCCCGGCTGTTGAGCCGCAATATCCGGCTGCAGGGGGAAGCGCGCCCCGGCGATCCGCTGGGCGGCTGCCTGTTGATCCTGCCCGGCGGCAGGGCGCGCCTGAGCGGCGTGGAAATCTCGGGCTTCGGGCAGCCCGGGCGGGAGCCGATCCACCTCCACCCGGACGCGGGCGCGGACGCCGTGCGCCTGGCCGGCTGCAGCCTGCACCACAACATCCGCAACGGCGCCTCCCGGCTCTGGCCGGACCGGCGCGTCCTCCAGCAGAACGTGGTCTACGACTGGCGCTGAGGCCGGCCCCCGTCCGGCCCCCGGAAACGCGCCTGCCACTCGAAGAGGCGGCTGAGGGCCTCCATCGGCGTCAACGAGTTCAGGTCCAGCGCGCGCAATTCGTCGAGCAGCGGGTTGGTCTCCGGGAAGAGCGCCATCTGCTGCGGCGCGGGGTCGCTCAGGCGGACGGCGCGCCCGCCGGAGGCCTCCAGCTGGGTCATGATCTCGCGCGCGCGGGCGACAACCGAGTTCGGCAGGCCGGCCAGCTGCGCGACGTGGATGCCGTACGAGCGGTCGGCGCCGCCCGGCACGATGTGGTACAGAAACACCACCCGCTCGCCCTCCTCGGCCACGGCGACGTTGTAGTTGCGCACGCCGGGCAGCACAGCCGCCAGGTCGGTCAGCTCGTGGTAGTGAGTGGCGAAGAGGGTGCGCGCCTTGAGGCGCGGGTGGTTGTGGATGTACTCGACGATGGCCCAGGCCAGCGAGACGCCGTCGTAGGTGCTGGTGCCGCGGCCGATTTCGTCCAGCAGCAGCAGGCTGCGCGGCGTGGCGTTGTGCAGGATGTTGGCCGTCTCCACCATCTCCACCATGAAGGTGGACTGGCCGGCGTGGATCTCGTCCTGGGCGCCGATGCGGGTGAAGATGCGGTCGAACACGCCCAGGCGCGCCGCGTCGGCCGGCACGAAGCTCCCCATCTGAGCCAGCAGGACGATCAGGGCCGCCTGACGCAGATAGGTTGATTTGCCGCCGGCGTTCGGCCCGGTGATGACGCGCACGATCTCGCCGGGCTCGAAGATAACGTCGTTGGGCACGAAGCGGTGCCCGGTCTGCAGATACTCCTCCACCACCGGATGCCGGCCGTTGTGGATTTCCAGGCCGGCCTCGGCCGCCAGTTCCGGGCGCACGAAACGGTGGCGCGCCGCCACATCGGCCAGCGCGGCGGCCACGTCCAACTGGGCCAGCGCCCCGGCGGCGGCCAGCAGATGCCCGGCCTGCGCCCCGATCTGCGCGCACAACTCCCTGAACAGGCGCGTCTCGATCTCCAGAATGCGCTCCTCGGCGTTGAGCACCAGCGCCTCGTACTCCTTCAGTTCCGGCGTGATGTAGCGTTCGGCGTTGACCAGCGTCTGCTTGCGGATGTAGTGCTCGGGCGCGTTGGCGCTCTGCCCGCGGCTGAGCTCCAGGTAATACCCGAAGACCTTGTTGTAACCGACCCGCAGGCCCTTGAGCCCGGTCCGCTCGCGCTCGGCCTTCTCCAGGCCGGCGATCCACTCGCGGGCGTGTCGGGAGGCGTTCAGGACGCCGTCCAGTTCAGCCGAATAGCCGGCGCGGATGATGCCCGGTTTGGAGAGGACGGCCGGCGGCTCATCGGCCAGGGCGGCCTCGAGCAGAGCCAACACGCCGGCGCAGGGGTCGAGTTGAGCGACCAGCGGCTGGAGGCTGGAAAGCGAGTCTTCCGTCTCCAATCTCGCCTTGATCGCCGGCAGCGCCCGCAGCGTCTCCCGCAGCGCCGCCAGGTCGCGCGGGTGGGCGGTCCCGCCCAGGATGCGGTTGGTGATGCGTTCGAGGTCGGCCAGGGGCTGGAGAGCCGCGCGGAGTTCCTCCCGCAAGACGCCATCGGCATGGAAGGCGGCCACCCGGTCCAGGCGGGCCTGGATGCGTGCGATGTCCAGGAGCGGCTGCTGGACCCAGCGCCGCAGCAGGCGCGCGCCCATAGCCGTCACCGTGCGGTCCAGCACGCCGAGCAGCGAGCCGCGCGTCTGCCCGCCCCGGAGCGTCTCGGTCAACTCCAGGTTGCGGCGCGTCGCCGCGTCCAGGACCATGAAGTCGTCGAGCGAATAGGCGCTCAGCCGGGTGAGCAGGTTGACGGCGCCCGGGCGCGTCTCTTTGACGTACTGCAGGATCGCGCCGCACGCGGCCACGGCCAGCGGCGCGCCCTCCAGCCCGAACCCCGCCAGCGTGCCGACGTTGAAGTGCTCCAGGAGCAGGTTGCGGCCCTGGCCGGGATCGAACTTCCAGGCCGGCAAGGGGGTGCGCGGGACCGCCAGCGCGTCGAGCGCCGGCGCGGACAGCGCCTCCGGCAGCAGCAGCTCGGCCGGGCGCAGGCGCGCCAGCTCGTGCCGGACCAGGCTCCAGATGTCCGGCGCGGCCAAAGCCGTGACGGCGAATTCGCCGGTGGTGATGTCCACGTAGGCCAGGCCGGCGCGACCGTCGGCGGCCGTCAGCGCCGCCAGATAATTGTTGCGCGCCGCGTCGAGCAGGTTCGGCTCCACCACCGTGCCGGGCGTGATCACGCGCACCACCTCGCGCTTGAACAGCCCGTTGACGGCCTCCGTCCCGGTCTGCTCGCAGATCGCCACGTGGTGGCCTTTGGCGATCAGCCGGGCGACGTAGTTGTCGACGGCGTGGAACGGGATGCCGGCCATCGGGATGCGGACCTTGCCCTTGATCATCTGGCGCGAGGTCTCGACGATCTCCAGGTCGCGCGCCACCCGCTTGGCGTCCTCGTTAAAGGTCTCGTAGAAATCGCCCAGCCGGAAGAACAGGATCTGGTCCGGGTACTGGCGTTTGATTTCGAGGTACTGCTGGTAGAGCGGGGTCGGGTCGAACTCGGTGGTCATGGCGAGGCAATTCTAGCAGATCACAGATGGCAGACGGCGGGCGCCGGACAAAAAAAGCCCTTGCCGGTTGGGCAAGAGCTTCTATCGTCGGCCGTCGGTTGTCTGCGCTCACACCGACCCGATGGCGGCCTCCGTGTCCGGGTAATCCTGGAAGAGCGCGTCCAGGCCGGCGATGCTGAGCACCTCCTTCACCCGCTCGGAGGGCTGGGCGAGCAGGACCGCGCCGCCGCGGGCCTTGAGCGCTTTCTGGGCCGAGATCAGGGCGCGCACACCCGCGCTGCTGATGTAATCCGTGCCATCCATTTCCAGGATGAGGTGCGCGTGGCCGGTCTCCACCTGTTTGCGCAGCGCCTCCTCAAACTGGGGCGCGACGCTGGCGTCCACCCGGCCGGTCACCCGGATGACATTGACGCGCTTGTATTCGCGGACGTTGATCTCCATGAGCGTCTCTCCTGCGGGCCGATGAGGTTCAAATAAGCCGTCTGCGACCGGATTTTAGCACAGCGGCGACCGTGCGCCGGCCGACGGGTGCATGCGCTCAGGCCCTGTCCGGCCGCTTGATGCTCTGCACCGCCTCGTCGACGGTGGCGTGAATGGCGAACAACTTGTCCAGGCCGGACATCCGGAAGGCCTGCATGACGTTCGGGGCGACGGCCGCCAGGCAGACGTCGCCGCCCAGGGCGCGCGCCCGGCGCAGGCCGAGCATCAGCACCCGCAGCCCGGCCGAAGCCATGTAGGCCACGCCCGAGCAATCGACCACGATGCGGTGATGGCCGTCATCCAGCAGGCCGTTAAAGGCGTCTTCGACCGAGCGCGCCGAGGCCGTGTCGATGCGGCCATCGGGCGCCAGCGACCAGATACCGTCTTCGATGAACGTCACTTGGATCATCAGGGATGCCTCAGGTACTCGCCAATGAGCTGCGCGGTATGGACCAGCGAGTCGGTGTGCGTGCGCTCGTAGTTGTGCGAGGCGTCCACACCCGGCCCCAGCAGCCCGACGCGCACATCGCCGCCCGCGCGCCAGTAGGCCTCGCCGTCCGAGCCGTAATACGGATAGATGTCCACTTTATACGGGATTTGCGCGTTTTCCGCCAATGCCCGTAATTTGCGGTTCATGGCCGGGTGGTAGGGGCCGCCCGAGTCCTTGACGCAGATGCACGCGCTGAACTCATCCGAGGCCTGGCCCGGCCCGACCGCGGCCATGTCGAGCGCGAGCAGCTCGGCCAGGTCCGGCGGGAAGCCGGACGCCGCGCCGTGCCCGACCTCCTCATAGTTGCTGATATGCAGCGTCGTGCGCTGCGCGGGCGCGATCCCGGCGGCCTGCATCGCTTTGACCGCCGCCCACAGGCAGGCCACGGCCGCCTTGTCGTCCAGGTGACGCGAGCGCACGAAACCGGCCGGCCCGACCTCCACGCGCGGGTCGAAGGCGACGCCATCACCGACGCCGATCCCCAGGGCGCGCGTCTCGTCGGCGCTCGCCGTGCGCGCGTCCAGCCGCACCTCCATGCCCTCATCGTCGCGTTTCAGCTCGGCCGTCTCGGCGCCGAAGATATGGCTGGAAGCCTTGGTCACCAGCAACGACCCGCGCACCGCCTGGCCCCCGGCCGTGAACACCGTGCAGCCCTCCCCCTCGACCGTGTTCCAGGCGAACCCGCCGATCTTGGTCAGCTTGAGGCGCCCGTTCGGGCGGATCTCCTTGACCATGGCGCCGAGCGTGTCGACGTGGGCCGTCAGCGCGCGGGGCGCCTCCGCGGCGCGGCCGGCCCACTCGATCACCAGCGCGCCCTTGGTCGTCCGGCGCATCGGCAGGCCGAAGGGCCGGAAGGCGGCTTCGACGTAGTCGATCGCCGGCTCGGTGAAACCGGTCGGGCTGGGCGTGTTGAGCAGACCGACCAGACAATCCAGCAGGGCTGGCGTGTCGATGAAAAGGGGCGTTTCCAAGGCTCTTTCCTATGGGACCGGCGCTGGATCAGGCCCGCGCCCGGCCCTCACACACGGGCCATCTCCTGCTGGGCGGCCGCCAGCGCGTCCTCGCGAAACTCGGCGGATTCGGCGATGACGGCCTTGACGACGCTCCACGGGAAGCGGACCAGCTGGGTGCCCGGCGCCGCCGCGATCTCGGCGAACGGCGTCACTTCCGTCAGAAGATGCAGCGCCCCCAGGCAATCCCGCTCGCGGTAGACGACGCGTCGCCCGTCGGCGCGCGTGGCCATCAGGCTGCCGGCCACCACCACGGTCCAGTAACGCCAGCCGTCCTCGGCCGTCAGCTGGACGGCGGCGCCGTGCTCGCGGGGGACGAATTCGCCCTGGTAAGCCAGCTCGGCTTTCTCCGCCGCCGAGAGCCGCTGGAAGAGCGGGTGCAGGTTGAGCTGGTTTTCCATCACGCGCGCGCAGTAATAGTCCCACACTTGCTTGCGGATGTCCATGATCGCCAGCGCCTCGGACGGCAACGTGCCCGTCGTCAGGTTGGCGGCCGCCGGCGAGCGCAGGTCGGCGTATTTCAGGCTGAGCACGATCGTGTCGCGCGTGGCGGTCAGGGTGGCGTTGCGCGTGCCCCCGGGGCTGAACAGCCCCATCTCGCCGATGATGGCGCCCTCGCGGAAGACCAGGCCCTGGGCTTCGGTCGGTGCGGTCTGCGGCGCGGCCCCGCGCGCCGGCAGCGGCCGGCCCTGCATCGTCGGCCGGATTTCGCCCGAGACCACCATCATCATCGCGTCGGCCGGGCGGCCCTCCTGGGCGATGACGTCGCCCTTGTGATAGGCCGTGAACACGGCCTTGCGGAAGAAGTACTTGAGCGTGTTGGGCGAGAGCGGCGAGAGGAACGGATCGTACAGGTGACGGCCGCCGGAGGCCTTGGGCATGAAGGCCTGCGAGAGCGAGGTGAGCGCCTGGCGCGCCTCGACGTTGCTCGGGTCGAGGTCCATCAGGCGCTTGGCCAGCACCGCCACGCGGAAGGCCGGGCCGGACGGGTCTTCCTGCTCCTCCAGCAGCATGGTCTTGTAGGTGTCGATGGCCATGCGCAGCGGCGCATGGAACGGCCCGTACCAGACGTCCAGCTCGGAGGGCGGCAGGCCGGCGCCGTCTATGTACAGGTTGTAGAGGTGGAGCAGCTTGTGGTGCTTGGCCCAGCCTTTGCCGATGTAGACCACCTCGGGCGCGCCGCGGTTCAGCAGACCGGCCTGGCTGCAAAACTCCTCCGAGGCCAGGATCTGGCCCGGCCGCGCCAGGCCGTTGACGCGCGAGGAGGTGTTGATGCCCTCGCCCCAGACGTTCTCGCGCTCGTCGAAATCAATCTGGCGCGTGACGGTGCCGCAGTGCAGGCCGATGCGGACCTGGAAGCGTCGCGCCTCCTCGCTTGACTCGTTGCGCTGCCGCACGAAGGTCGCCAGGGCCAGCGCCGTGTCCACCGCCGCCTGGATGTCCTCCCAGAACGTGAGCGCCCCGCCGTCGCCGGCCGGGCTCCAGATGCGCATCTCCGGGCGGTTGTGCTCGCTGGGGATGGCGCGGTTGAGGATCCAGATCAGGTCCTTGATGGCCGTCATCTGGGCCTGGTTCGACATCAGCGAGAAATCGACGATGTCGACGGTGAGCACGGGTTTGGGGATAAAGTGCATCGCCCGTTCCTCCATGTCACGCCTCGCCCCCGCCGATGAAGCGGAACTGCTCCAGCGCCAGCGCCGGCAGGCGATGGACGCCGCACAGGCCGGAGAGCGCCGGCCGGTCGCGGCCGACGGCGCGCACGCGGCTCAACGCCGCCACCAGCTCCTGGTCGAAGCGCAGCTCGGCCACCGGGTAGGCCAGTTCGCCGCGCTCGATCCACCAGACGCCGTCGCGCGTGGTGCCGGTGGCGGCCGCCCCGTGCGAGGCGGTCTGGCGCACGTACCAGAAGCGCGTGATGTACAGCCCGCGGTCGGTGGCCGCGATCATGTCCTCCACCGACCGGTCGCCGGGCGCCAGCGACAGGTTCTCGGGCAGCGGCCCGTCCCAGTCCTCGTCGGCGTACGGCTGGGCGTGGCCGGTGGAGACGCGGCCCGGCTCGCGCCGCGCGGTCAGCCGGTCGTACACGGGCGACACCGGCACCCCGGCCGCGATGATCGGCACGCGCTGCTTAGGCACGCCCTCGCAGTCGAAGGCGCGCGGAAAGCCGTCCGGGTCGAAGGCGTCATCGGTCAGCGTCACCAGCGGCGACATGCAGCGCTCGCCGAAGTGGTGGTTCATCCAGCTGCGGCCCTCCTGCACCGCCAGCGCGCCCATCCCGTCCTCGACCATGGCCTCGATCAGGGTCAGGACGGCGTGCGGCTCCAACACCACCGGGTACTCGCCGGGCGGGAGGCGGCGCGGCGGCCGGGCGGCGCGCACCCGGCGCAGGGCGTCCCGTTTGAGCGCCTCCAGGTCCACCTGGCCCAGGCGCCAGCCGGCGGCGTGGGCGTAGGACGAGGCCGGCGGGTCGGCCTGCTCGCATACGAAGGTCACATCCACCTGCGTGCTCGGGGCGTAGGCGAACAGGCCGCGCGAGTTCAGGATGGCGTATTCGTGGCGCGCCACGCTGTAGGCGCCCGAGGCCCAGACGCCGGCCGCGCGCGCCTCGGCGCACAGGTCGGCCAGCGGACGGGCGC